>CAYSZY010000012.1:0-18313 GCA_964435645.1 uncultured Thermococci archaeon
ACCATATTTAACAGTTCAAGGACACTTCTTTTAATCGCTAACTGTTAAACTTAGGGTAGATAGGGTTCGTGGGCTGCGCGGCGTTGCCGTGCTGCTGTATATCGTCTCCCCCGCATACCGGGGCTATGAGATTAAGCGCACACTGGAAAAGATGATAATCAGGGGTATCGGGTACGAAGCGCGGCTAGCGCCCCAGCTTCGACCCGATATCGCGCAGCATCTCGCACTTTTTGCATATAGTACCTATCGAGGGTTCCCCGCAGATCGTGCACGAGGGGATGGAATCAGGTTGAAGCGTCGCGTTGAAGAGGGGATACATCTTGTCGTATGTCCGCATCAGTGCATGCTTTGTGCCGGGGTGCTTTTCCTCCATCTCATTGAGGAACACCCTCACATCATCCCGAAACGCCTCCGGCGCATAGGGGCACTCCTCAAAATCGAAGTCGATGCCTGAAAGCACCGCATACAACACGATCTCTTTTTCAGGTATGTCGCGAAGCGGCTTTATCCGGGGCACGAACTTTTCATTCACGTTCTTGTAAAAGGTCCCTGTCCTGCCGAATCGGGCGAAATCCCCCCGAAGCATGTTCATGATGATTACCTGTGCCTCATCGTCCAGATTGTGGCCCAATGCAAGCTTCGTTGCCCCGTGCTCACGAGACGCCGAGTTAAGCAGCGACCTGCGAAACACACCGCAGTAAGAGCAAGCGCCCAGACGGTCTTCCACAGACGTTATCTCATCAAGGGAATACCCGTATGCGCCCCTGAACGAATGGACGTACAGCGGCACCTCAAGGCGTTCGCACGCGCGTTTCACATAGGGAAGGGATACGTCCCGGTATCCTTCTATGCCCTCGTCGATGCAAAGGGCGAAAAGATTAAATCGAACCTTGGCCTGCAGCCCCTTGAGAAGGTAGAGAAGCACAAGGGAGTCCTTGCCGCCAGAAACGCCGCAGGCAACGGTGTCTCCATGGTCTATGTACTTGTTGATACGGACCGTTTCCTTGAACTTTTTGGAAATCGTGCGCCGAAAGCATTTTGAGCAGAGGTGCTGCCCCGAATACCTTCGGTGATAAACGGCCTTGTGTCCGCATTTACAAAGCATTTACCCACCTGAAACAACAGGTATTATCCTAAGCTCGTCATCATCCCCGACAAGCTCCGACTCTTCCACAGGGGTACCGTTTTTAAGAACTACCGCAGTCTCGATGCTGTAACCGACCTGCGGAAGCAGGCCTTGTACCGTCCCGCGGTAGTCAAGCGTCATTTGCTCCCTTTCCCTCATCAATATGACAGTTACCATACAGAATCCTCACAGTATCTGCGGCAACACAAGGCTCGATATGATTACTGCCGCCAGTACCAGCGATACTACTGTTGACACGGATTTGGCTGTCTTGTCCCCCATGAACTTTTTGAGCACTTCCCTGAAAATCTGACCGCCGTCTATGGGGCCGATGGGAAGCATGTTAAAGAGCCCGATGCCCACATTCAGGAAAAAGATGTATTTGAGGCTGTTGATAAAGAACCACCCAATTGATGAGAATGCATCAGGGAATACGGCTTCATCGATGCCCATGACAATGGGCGGATACAAAAACGCCCATAAAGGATTAAATGAGGACAGGACGGAGCGGTCATACGTAGATATGCCAATATATCCCACATCCCGTGTCGGGTGCGAATCTAGGGTAAGCGGGTAATCCCCCGCTGACGTATGAAGGGTCATAGGCTCACCGGAGGCGGTATCGTCCATTATTCCGGCAAAGTCATCGTAACTAGTTATCGTGGTTTTCACGCCGTCGTGGGTAATGGACTGGAGTACCATGCCCTCGAGCAGCCCTGCGCCCTCAGCAGGAGAATCTGCTTCGACACCTGCAATTGAGAGGCCGGCAATTGAGAGGGACGGAACGACGAGCAGAAAAATAACCCCGAGCGCGATAAGTGCCGTTGTAAAGTTTGCCATAGACCCTGCTGCAAAGACCTGAATCCGGGCGAGAGGTGATGCGGCCTTCATCCCTTCCTCCTCAGGCTCGACAAACGCAAAGGGAAGGATTGCAAGCAACCCTATTCCTACTGACTTGACCGGTATTTTGTTAAGCCGGGCTATTATCCCATGCGCAAACTCGTGAACCACTACTACCGTCACTATAGCGATAAGGGAATAAAGAAGCGGAACCGTAACACCGGGGATCACAAGCTGTACGCCGGAGGCCTCGGCTGGCTTTTCAAACAGCATGCGGCCCACAAAAAGAAAATTGACAGTAGTAAGTATCATGGCGCCAAATGCGGCTATGATACCCACATATGCAAACGCCGTCCAGAACACGCGCATCTTCCGGGCGATATAGTCGATAAAGGACGTCAAGCGCTGTGTGCGTACAATAATCTGGAAAAGGGCAACATCGATATTTCTAGAATGAAGGTCGATTCTCCCTGCAATGATATATATTGCGGCCCAAACGGCCACAAAAAGGAAAAGTACCACGCTTAACGTGTCCAGCAGATCACCTTAAGCAAATATATGAAGCATGATAAAGGCAATCCCGAAAAGGGATACCGTGATAACTACAGCCTTTGGACTTATCTTGATGCCCTGTGTTTCCTCATCAAAATATCGAATAAGTCCAGCCCCAGTCGGAGGCAAGGCACCGCCTGCACTTTCTTTTTGAGTTCTGGCCATCATAATCACTCTTTTCTTTAGAAAAATCACGAAAATTCTATTTAAACCTTTCGGTAACTCGGGAGTTGGGCCCTGCCACCCCCACTTACGGCATCTGTGTCACCAATCACATGAGCAAAAGCATCGAAAGCCACACCCAAAATGGAAGACGCCATGTAAAAGAAGAATTCGGCATCAAGTGCCGACAGCTCGCCCGGACCCATGCCGATAAGCTAAGAGGGGTTTGCCCCCCCGTGTGCCTGCTCCGCCCATCGTGCAGGATTGGCATTGCCCCCTGTGGTAAGTATAAAAAGGACGATGACGCCTGCAATGAGGAAGATACGTCTCCTGCCTTTTCGCCGTATTGATTACACCCGTTTCACTTTTCTAAGTCGATACTCCTCAAAATATCCTTTGGCAAACAGCCCGATGCCCACGCCTATGGCACTAAAAATGGCACCAATGAGCCCGCCGACAAACGCTGAGCCGAAAAGTGCCATGAGTATATTATTCTCCGAGCCGCCAAGCCATGAGTATATGCCAAATGCAGCCCCTATTACCAAAGCGCCAAAGAATCCGGTTACATAGCCCACAAACGTCCCCACAAAGCCCCCCTTGAGCCGGGAGCACTGCCATGATGCCAATCCGCATGATACCATGGCAACGATACTATTCATTGTGGAGTAGCTCCCTGATGGGCGGAAGATAAGCAACGATATGATAAGCCCACCGGCCGCCCCTACAAAGAACTCGATTATTTCCCTGTTTTTCACAATGGTGTAAACGAGCCCCTTTTGGAGGTATGCAAGGTAGCTTATTACAATGCACTCGATGATGGCAAGCAATGCCAGGGCGGACCAGTATATGCGGGAACCTAGCACTATTAGCTGCTCATCAAAAAAGAAGAGTATGGAATCCCGTGTAGATACCATGGCAGAGGTAAATCCATAATTTGAGTCGATGAATCGCACGGACTCATCTTCAAGCTGGTAGTACCATTCTGCGGTACGTTTGTTTTCCCGCGTGACGTACAGGCGATTACCTGAGGTATATGCAATCATCTCCCCCCAAAACGACATGTATGCATCGGTAACACCAGAATATTCGCTAAGCCGTGTGCCGTCCTGTTCGAAAACCACAAGATTGCCTGCACTGTCACGCGCACAGGCGACAGATGCGCTTGAGCGCAGGCTGGTATAGGATATCGTGCCTGTAAGCGTTGCCTTCCACTCGAGCTCTTTGTTATCCAGGTCGTAGAGGTACAATGACCCATCGCGGGTTCCCACGAGCGCAAAAAGCGCAAAGGGGGAAATGGCAATTGAGGTGATAGGGCTTTCGCACTGGCAGTCCCAGTAAAGGCTTGCATCAAATGTCCTGAAAAAAGAGATGGTTCCAGACCCGTCCCCTACAGCTGTGATGTCACCATAGTGGGAAATGGCGACGCTTCGTATATCGGAATCAAAATCCCATGACCATATGGGTTCAGCATAATCATCGTCATGGATATAGATCGTCCGCTGCGTATGCACGAGCAGACGGGCGAAATAGGATTTTTGGCCTATGACCACAAGCCCGCCCAGTGTGGCTGGCTCATCATAGGAAAGCGTGTACAGCCTATTCAGCCCCGGCCCGGGCCCGTAGGAAAACAGGTAAATGTTGTTTTCCGTGTCGCTTGCGGCGACAAGCTTTATGTTATCAGCTATTACGACACTGTCAACAACTGATTCCAGCTCGGATTGCCTGGACGGCACTTGGCTGTTGATAAACTGGTAGTAGACGTTATTACCGACACCATACACATATGCCTCCCCTGACCCGTTTAGGTCGCTTGCAAGCAACGCACCATCCATACTGCACACTAAGTCCGGATTGTTGGCCCTGACAGTGCTGTTGAAGATGACCGATGCAAAAATAATATCGCAACAAAAAAAGATGATTGCCAATGCAATCATCAATCGCCTGAGGGGGGGCGCATTCATGGGACCACGCATATGGATTACACTTCAACGCCCAAATAACGGACTAGCGCCTCTATCGGCGCCTCGAGTCCTATGTCGAGATCCTCTATGAACATCTTTGCACGCCATGTGCCGTTATTCGTCACTGAAAGCACGTAGAAGGTACGCTCAACAGTCTCTGTTGAGACAACGATGGGAGGGATGTTTGGTGAAAGTTTTTGTAAATGGTCTATCTGAAGGCGCAGCTGAACCGTCGATAGGGCGGCATCGTACTGCAGCTCATCGTATACGTACATCGCCTCGATGGATTCAAAGTACGCATCGACCTCTTCCTGTGTAATGGTATCGAGGGGGACCGCAGCCTTGAATCGCTCAATCTGTTCCTGTAACTCCTCCGCGTTGGAAAGGGGCACGGATATGATATTGTCCCCTGCCTTATAGTCATTCGGAAGCTTTTCACGAATATTCTCTGCTTCGAACGTAAAGATGGCATTTATCTCGTTTTCAAGGACAAGATTAAGGGCAGACCTGTCAGAGACCCACCTGTTTTCGCGGAGGAACGTGTCCTGGGAGGAGAGAGTTGCGTAATAGCCGCCAAAAATCAGTACGACCAAGATAGCAAATGTTAGACCGGCTTTTCGTATCGTAAAATCCATGATTTTCACCTCATTCAAATATCCAGCAGGCCACCTTGTGGTCCTTTTCGACATCCTTGAGCATCGGGCACTCCTTTGTGCACCGCTCACCAGCAATCTCCTCGCACCGTGTATGAAATCTGCATCCGGCAGGTGGATTAACCGCATTCGGAAGAAGCCCTTTTAATATGATACGCTTTTTGCGGGCTTCAAATTGTGGGTCGGGCACCGGTAATGCGGAAAGCAGCGCCTTGGTATACGGATGAAGCGGATTGTCGAATATTTTTTCAGATTTCCCGTATTCCACAATCTGCCCCATGTATAGCACCGCTATCTCATCCGACATGTGGTGCACAACACCCAAATCATGCGAAATAAACAGGTACGCCATGTTTTTTGATCGCTGCAGGTCCTTGAGAAGATTGAGCACCTGTGCCTGCACCGACACGTCCACGGCGGACGTGGGCTCGTCAAGCACCACCATGTCAGGATCCGATGCAAGGGCCCTTGCGATGCCTATACGCTGGCGCTGTCCACCAGAAAACTCATGTGGATACCTGTTGAGGTGCTCCGGCTTGAGGCCCACCTCGTCAAGAAGCTGTATGACCATGCTTTCCCGTTCCTTTCGGCCAGAAGTCAGCTTCAGGATATCAAGGGGTTCGCCGATGATGTTCTTGATGGTCCAGCGGGGGTTGAGTGAGGATTGGGGGTCCTGGAAAACCATCTGAACTGCCCTGTTGATGGCCTTTTTTTCCTCATCGTCGGTGGTTGCCGTATCGAGCGTGGTATTCTCGTCAGGATAAAAAAAAATCTTTCCGCCATCCGGTTTGTAGAGATTGACGATAGTTTTCCCAAGCGTTGTTTTTCCGCACCCCGACTCCCCGACTACGCCCAGTGTCTTGTTTCGGTCAAGCTTGAACGATACATCGTCTACAGCACGCAATGCAAATGTCTTCCGATGGATAATGCCCCTCTGAAATGTAAAATATTTTTTGAGATGTTCGACTTCTAACAACGAGTTTGTCATTTAGCACGCCTCCTTTGGGGCACCAAGGTCCTTGAGTACCGTTTCAACATTCCAGCATTCCACAAAATGGCCCTCTTTCTCCACCTGTGTTAGCTCAGGGACCTTTTCCTTGCATATATCGGTAGCATAGGGGCACCGCGGATGGAATCTGCACCCCGACGGGGGATGTATGAGATTCGGGACCGTTCCAGGGATAAAGTTGAGCATATCCTTCTTTTCGGTAATCTTGGGAACAGAGTCTATAAGGCCCTGTGCATACGGGTGGATGGGCCGCGTGAACAGCGTATACTTGTCGGCAATTTCCACAACCCTGCCAGCATACATCACACACACACGGTCGCTGCTTTCGGCAACAATGCCCAGGTTGTGCGTAATAAGGATCAGGGAGGTGTTGAACTTTTCCTTGAGTTCCTGCAGCAGCTCGAGCACCCGCGCCTGTATGGTCACGTCAAGCGCAGTGGTGGGTTCATCGGCAAAGATAAGCGCTGGCTCGGCTGCGAGCGAGATGGATATGACGATACGCTGGCGCTGTCCGCCGGAAAGCTGGTGGGGATACTTATTGAAAATATCCTCCGCAGGGGAAAGCTCCACGTCCTCGATAAGCCGCAGGGACTCTTCCTTTGCCTTATCCTTCGAAAGATTCTTGTGCAGCGTCAAGACTTCCATTATCTGGTCGCCCACCGTGTACACCGGATTAAGCGATGTCATGGGATCCTGTGTGATAAGGGACATCCCATAGCCACGCACCTTGAGCATATCACGTTGTGGAAGCTCCAGGATGCTAATTGGCCCTTCGGACGTTAAGCCAAGACGCTTTTTTGTCGCTTCATCGTAGAATAGAACCTCTCCTTTGAGCGTCTTTCCAGAGAGTGACAGCAGGCGAAGAATCGAGAGCGCCGTTACGCTCTTGCCGCAACCGGTTTCCCCTACAAGTGCTAGCGTCTCCCCCTTATAAAGTGTGAAGCTGACGCCCTCAAGTGCCTTTACAATCCCGTCTTCAGTGTAAAATCTTGTGACGAGGTCTTTGACCTCCATAAGTACTTCTTTGTCAGACATGTTGTTCACCCCTATAGCTTAAGACGCGGATCGATGGCATCCCGGACACCGTCCCCCAAGGTAGTAAATCCCAATATGGTAAAGAACAGCGCCATGCCGGGGAATATGGCAAGGTACATGTACTTTGACTGGGTAACAAACGAGTTGCCTTCAGACAGCAACCGCCCCCATGAGGGAGTCGTGATATCTGCACCGAATCCGAGGAATGAAAGGCCCGCCTCTGTAAGGATAACGCCTGCGATTCCAAGCGTCGCGACGACGATTACAGGACCCAGCGTGTTGATGGCGATATGCCTGAAGAGAATTGAAGACCGTGACGCGCCGACAACTTTTGCGGCTGCGATATAGTCGCGCTCCTTAATGGAGAGAACCTGGCCACGCACCTGCCTAAAGACACCGGGCCAGCCGAACAATGACAAAGCGACAAACACCATGAGCAGGTGTGAGTCCATGCCTATTGATTTTCCGAAGTCAGATATCTGATGGCTAAGCGTGGGATTGGCCCGAAGTGCCCCCACCAGCACAATGACAAGCACAAGGAAGGGGAAGCTCATGATAACATCGGTAAAGTAATTGATAACCTTGTCAATCCATCCGCCATAATATCCGGATATCACACCAAGAACTATACCTATAACGACGACGACAAACTCGACACTGAGCCCGAGGAGTAAGGATATCTGGGACCCATAGCAAATAAGCGAGAAGAGGTCTTCACCGCTTGATACTGTCCCAAAAGGATGTTCCTGCGAGGGGGGCATAAGTGCGAAATCCTTCCAATCGGAGTCGTACGTTCGTTCGTATATGGCAATCTCAGGTGCAAAAAGCGCAAGGAGTGACATGCCAAACACAACGAAAAGCCCGAATGTTGCGAGCTTATTGCGGTACAGCCGCATCATGAACCGCTCGATTGGATTCATCTCGTCAGGGTAATTAATCATCTTCCATCGCTTATAGACTTGTTCAAGCAGGACGTACCATATCACCACATACACCCCGACGGCAAGAAGCCGTAATCCCCAGTTGGGTATTGTGTCACGCGTAATGAGGAGCATCTTTACGAGGACGAGGACAACTGTTACGCCAGCTGCCGTCAGATACAGCCTACGGGTAAGCTGTTTCTTCTCTTTTTCCATTTCCATGTATTGTTCATGCTCCATATCATCACCTCAGGCTGACACGCGGGTCGATGCGTGCGTACAATAGGTCGACTACCAGGTTGACAATAACCACGCCGCCGGTGTAAATGAGTGTTAGTGCTATGACTGTGGGGTAATCACGGAAGTTGATTGCATCGATGTAGAGCTTGCCTATGCCATTTATACCAAAGACGGTTTCGGTAAGGACGGCGCCACCGACAAGAAGGAGGAATTGAAGTCCCACATTCGTGATTACGGGTATAAGCGCATTTCGAAGCGCATGCTTAAGGACAACGGTACGCTCTGAAAGTCCCTTTGCCCTGGCAAGGGTAATGTAATCCTCGCGTATGACCTCAAGCATGGAGGAACGCGTAAGGCGCGTATTTGCCGCCATCATCCCCGTGCCCACGGTAATGATGGGCAACGCATAGTCTTTCAGGCTGGTAAAGAACCCTACGGGCGTCCAATAATATTTGTATGCGACCTCCGGGACAGGATTGACCCAGCCAAGCCTGACCGATACAATCGCGATAAGCATCATGCCGAGCCAAAAGTTCGGAAGTGACACCCCTATCTGGGATATCAGCACGGCTATATTGTCAATAATCGAGTTCTGCTTATATGCGGCAGCAATCCCCAGAGGGACAGATATCATAACGGCAAAAATAATTGACCATAAACCATAATACGCCGTTACAGGGAATCGATACCTTATCAAATCAATGACATCCCTTGGATAGTACCTAAACGATTTTCCAAACTCGCCCCTGAGAAAATTTGAAAGGTATGTGTAATATTGTACGTAACGTGGCTTATCGAGGCCCCATTGCGCCCTAATAAGCTCTGCTGCCTCCTCACTGCCGTGCTGCCCGAGCGAGACACGAGCTGGGTCCCCCGGAAGCATGAAAGTAAGGAAAAAAGTAATTGTGTAAACACCCAATAAAACGATTACTGCAATGGCGAGTTTTTTCAATATGTATTCCCTCAGAGTATCACCACGTTGTTTCATAATTATATAGGGTATAATTATAAAATATTACCGTAACTTGTCATGGCAATTTAAAAAAAATTCGATATTAAAAAGACAATTTGATAAGATAGGGAAAAAAGAAAAAAGAAAATCAGGAACAATTAGTTCCTGTGGTCTACGTTCAGCCAAATACCGAGATGCTTTTCTGTGCTGGCACCCATTGCGCCCGCTTGGTATCCGTTTACCCAGTCATGCACTGCCCTCGTAGCACGTGAATGGAAGAACCACCACATCGGACAGTCCTCTACGAGTTTCTGCTCGATGTTGTAGGTAAGCACTCGTCGCTCATCGATGTTCGGGTTGGTCCTGAGTTCGTCGATCCATGCGTCAACTTCCGCGTCTGAGTAACCAGAGCTGTTCGGGTCTGGTATCTGCTTTGTCTCAAACAGGATAAGGAAGTTTTCTGGATCCGGGTAGTCAGCAAGCCATCCAAGGGTGAGAAGATGGTAGTTGAACGTATCAGCCATCTCGATGATGGTACCGAAGTCGTACTGCTGGTATGTCATCTCGATGCCAAGGTCCTTTGCATTCTCAATCCAGACTTTTGCTGCCTCCTGCCACGATACAGAAACGTAGGAGGAAAGCTCGAACTTGAGTTCCTTCCCCTGGTATTCCCTGATGCCGTCGTCGTTGGTGTCAACAATCCCGGCGTCGTCAAGAATCTGCTTTGCCTTGTCAAGGTCGTAGTTCCATGGGTAGCTGTCGTAGAGCTCCTGTGAGAATCCGAAGATACCTGGCGGAAGTGGGCCGTGGGCAGGCATGTAGCGTCCTTTAAAGATTGTGTTTATGACAGAATCTTTCTCGAATCCGCAGCTGACTGCCTGTCGCATCGCGAGGCTGTCGAACGGCCAAGCGGTGTTGTTCATGAAGAACCAGTACGTGGCTAGCTCTGCCGTTGTGGTCAGTGTATCGGCATAGTTGTCGTTGAAGTCCGCCCAGTACTGTGCAGGCACACCAGTGATGTCAATCTGTCCTGCCTTCCAAGCCTGGACAATTGTGTCATCCACCTCGGTGAACTTGTACCGATATTCGTCAAGGTAGGGGCGACCTGCATAGTAGGCGGTGTTTGCCTCAAGAACGCAGCTGTCACCAGAAACGTAGGAGCTCAGTTTCCAAGGCCCCGTCCCAACGGGGAAGTCAAGCCAGTTTTTCTCTACGCCTTCCTCTGCAGATGCGCCGACCGTCTCAGACGAAGAGACATAGGTCTCTGGCAGGATGCAGAAGCAGGAGTATGTCATCATGGTGATGAACGGTGCAAACGGCTCCTTGAGCGTTACCTGGAGCGTGTAGTCGTCTACGGCAACATATGACTCGACATAGTCGGTCAGGAAGTTGATCCTTGCACTAGCGTATACAGGGTTGCCAAGTCTGTCCCATGAGAACACGACATCGTCGGCGGTGAATGCATCGCCGTTATGGAATGTTACGCCCTCCCGAAGGTAGAACGTGTAGACCTTACCCTCATCATCCGCCTCCCAGGCAACTGCAAGGTCTGGCATTGGGTCTGTTGTTCCAGGCACGTACTGTACAAGACAGCTGAAAATCTTTGATACAATTGAGCTAGAAGCTGTGTCTGTGACATCAATCGGGTCCCAGTCAGAAATCTCTGCGGTCATCGTCCTGAATGCGCCCCCAACCATAGTGGCGAAATCAACTTCTGCATCGTTCCGACCAAGATATTGGTCATATGGGTACATTACCCCGTCACCATCGAAGTCGGTGTTCTCAAAGTAAGCCTTCCATGCGGCATCCATGCCGGTTGGCAACTCATTGTAAACATCTGGTGCAGGAGTCGTTGGTGCAACTGTTGTTGGTGGTGGTGTTGTCGTCTCTTCATCGTCCCCTCCCCCAATACAAGCGGATGCAGAAACGGCGACAAGCGTCACAATCAAAAACAACGCTCCCAATTTTTTCCAATCCTTATTCATTCATTTACCTCCTCGTATATCCCACCAAAACGGCAGGAAACCAATAGGTTATAAAATGCCATAGATAGTGTTATCTATATAAAGGCATAACTAAAAATAGAGGAATATTTATATAAATACCTTTCGGTAATTGCGATGAAATAGACAATATGACAATAATAATCCATATTATGCCTTTAATTTTTCTTCTGTGACGAAAAAATCTGAGTCGGGAAAAGAATAAAATATTCGTATTATATCTTACGAAAAAGAATGAAAAAAGATTTTTTGTCCTAGTGGTAAGATATCGATACCATATCATGAATAATGCGTATATTACAAAAATAAAAAAAAGTGAAGAAGGGGGTTCCTTACTTCAGGTAATACTTCAGCAGGTCAACATCCCGAACGATCCCTACGACCTCGTTGTCTTCATCAAGGACAGGAAGCTGCTCAACGTCATGGCGGCGCATGATGCGGGCACACTCGGATATTGAGGTATAGGGTGAGGCGGTATGTACGTTGCCACACATAAACTCCTTGGCCGGCTTTTGGGGAAGCTTGAGGCGGCGGGTCCCTAGGTAGAGCGTACTTTTTGTCTCCCATGTCCAGTCGTCATCGTCTGCGCCCTGATTCATGGAGGTCTTGTCGGTCTCGCTGACAATCTCGCCGTGCTTGATAAGGTCAGAGTTGTCAAGGACACCTGCTATCTTGCCAAAGTTGTCAAGCAGCACGACGGCAAGCGCCTTGGAGTATTCCATTACCTTAAGGATGAGGGGAAGCGGCGTATCTGCCCAAGCACACGTGACACTTTCCTTCATATAGTCGGAACAGGGCGCCTCTTCATCTAGCTTGGAAAGGCCGAGCTTGATGATGTCCTCAACGGTAACGATTCCCTCAAGCCTGCTTTCGAAAACCACAGGTAAACGATAAATGCCCTTTTCAGACAGCTTCAATGCGGCATCCTCGAGTGACTCTTCGGCATCTATGGTCACGACAAGCCTGCGCATGATAAGTGCAATCTGTTCCTCATCAGGATTCCTGAGAAGATCGTCGAGCGTAATCATCCCCACAAGCTTGCGGGTTTTCTCATCGACGACGGGCAGACCGGACACATTGTTTTTCTGCATAATCTCAAGGGCCTTTTTTCTCATGCCCGGAACATTGACGCAGATAACGTTTTTCGCCATCACTTCAGATACTTTCATCGTTTACCACCTGAAAGGGAAAGAGGGGGGTGCAATATAAATATTTCTATGGATAATCAATAATGAGGCATAGTACTTATAAAGCAGCGAGCGATGCTACACCATATTGATCCTCCGATATCTCATATGATCGGGGAAGGGCCTCCTTTATGTCCTCAACATGTGAAATAATAACTATCTGGGAAAAAAACGATTTTAGCGACATCAGGGCGCCCATGAGCATCTGCCTCCGTTCCGCATCAAGGGATGAGAATGTCTCATCGAGGAAGAGCGAATCCATCCGGACTACCCCCTGCATCTTGGAAAGCGATACCAGCACATGTGAGATACCAATCCTCAGGCAAAGATTAATTAGATCCCTCTCACCACCAGAAAATCGGCATATGGGGTAATATATCCCGTTGTACAGCACCTCCAGCATATAGTCGTCACTGATGCGCACCGCAGAGTATTTCCCATGGGTAAGCCCATCGAGGAGGGAGGACACCTTTTCCTGTATAGCAGGTTTGAGCCGTTCATGGACATTTACGGGTATGTCCTTGAATGCGGACTTGAGCACCTCGTAGTCCCTGATTGTTTCCTGGGTCTTTGCCAATTCGCTTTTTGCAGTTTCAAGCTGTTCATCACACGATTTTAGCCGGGAGACAAGGGCACGCACTGACCGCTCCTTCTCTTGGATCCCCGACTGCGTTTCCCGGAGGGACGAAAGAACCTCCAGTGCGCCTCGCGCCTCGCGCCTCGCACGCTCGACCTCATGCTTGTCGATATGTAGGTCGTGCATGCCCCGTTCCAACGATGAGATGCGCCCGGCCAAACCGGCAAGTGATGCATCATACCCATCTATAAGCTTCAGAAGGTCTGCCTTTCGGCCCATCTCGCCAAGAAGATTCTCGTGACGGGCACTTGCCTTCGTAAACTCGCGTGCGGCATTGTGCGCGTTCTCGTAGCGATTGGTGTCGAACGGAGATTCTGAAAGCGCCTGCTCAAGCCCATTACGCCTTTTGCTGAGCCCGGCTTCCTCCTCCTCAGCGGAGGATTTCAGCGCCGAGAGTGATGATACGGCACGGCCACGCTCACGCTCTGCACCCTCCACGCGCTGTGCTGCAAGCTGCATGGCGGCATACGCTCGGGCGTGCTGTTCCTTTGCCTGCTCCGCTACGGCCATGCGCGATTCCATTCCGCTGATGACCTGCTGCTGCTCTAAAAGCAGATTCTGCAAATGCCCTATCCGAGAGGACAGGGTGGCTATTCGCCCATCAACGGACTGCAGGGCGGCATCCAGTGATGCTTCAACCGTTGAGACATGGTCATCGGGGAGCCGCTGATGGCAAAGCGGGCATTCCGCGGCATCGCCCAGCTGGTGCAGTGATTCCCGTTCCTCCACAAGCTCCTGGCGCTTTGCCTCGAGTGCCTGGCGCTTTGCCTGCTCGTGCGCAATCCGTTCCGATATCTTTGACTCTCGCTGCTGTTCGGCCTTGAGGGCGTCGCGCGGCATGTAGGATTCATCCCTGCCACGCTCGGCATCGGTGCATGATTGTTCCGCGGATTGGTATGCCCCCCGCGCCAAGGACAATGCGTGCTCTGCTGCGTCGCATGCCGCCTCTGCCGCCCTGATTGACGCGCTGTTTCGACTAACAGCGCCATCATGTGCCTCGCGCGCAGATTCCAGCCGTACGCGGGTATCTTCCCACCGCTGTTTTTCTTGTTCTAGCTGCCCAATGCAGGCAGAATCAATTTCGAGCTTCCGCAAGAGCTGAGCGTTTTTCTCGACGCGTTCCCCTATGTCCGAAAGATTCTCCACAGATGATAGGGCCTCCTTTTTGGAGCAATTCGTCATTCGCAGCCGCTCTCGGGCCTGGTCCCTCTTTTTTTCCATCCTGAGATATGCGTCAAAACTGCGCTCAGTCCCCTGCACGGCCGCGTCGAATGACTTGAGCGCCTCCTCGGCGGCAGCGACATCGCGTCGGGCCGCTTCGGCGGCGGAGGTGATGTCACCGTACGCGGATATTGCTGCATTAAGCGAGCTCTGTTCATCCCCGAGGGCCGATATACGTGCCTGTATCCGTATTTCCTCCTGAACGGACTCCTGCTGAAGCGCCTTGGCATCTGCGAGCAGCTGGTCATAGAGTTGCAGCCCGAACAATCTATTGATAATATCCTTGCGTTTGCCAAGCCTTTGGCTTGTAAGCAGGTCTATTTCCTTTTGGCGTATGAAGGATGAGGAAATAAACGCCTTTGCGTCAAGACCCAGCAGAATTGCCACGAACTGGGACACTTCCTTTGAAGAGCGTGCGACCTCCTTGCCAGCGGTGCGGACCCTTGCGGTCACACCTTTCGAAGATGAGTAAGAACGGGAGATGTTATAGTGCTGACCCCCGTGGTCAAAAAATATTTCAACTCCCATGTCATCCTGCCCGTCACGTACGAGGTCTTCTTGGCGTATGGTGGCACCCTCCCTCCCCATTGTAGGGGTCACACCGTAGAGGCACCAGCAGATGGCATCGAAAAGAGTGGACTTGCCTGCGCCGTTTGGGCCGAAAATACCGATAATTCCAGTTCCGAATACAACGGTCTCCTGGGCGTACTTCTTAAAATTTAGAAGCAGTATCCGCTCTATTATCACCGCCCCCACCGCCCATCTATTATGCCAGTTCCCCTCTGGAACGTTCTTTCGGAGTACTGCCCGGTCATCTTAAGGTATCGCTCAAGCTCCGAGACGGGGGAAAACACCGCCTCGCCGTGTTCGAAGTGTTCTGTGGAGCGCACCGTCCTGTCCATTATGCTAAAGTACGCCGCCCCGGCGCCATGTTCCCGTATGGCGGCATAATTTATCGTTCCGCGCTCGACCTCATCCAGGATACCTGTTATCTCAATCCGAACTATCATCCCCGCCATATCCAGGGCATCGATACTTTCGATAGCCTGCTGAGTTATCTCGAATCCGGTGAGCCCGTCTGCAACTATGGCTCTTGAGGCAATGGGGCGGGTGGTTACAGGTATGTGCTCAAGGCCGCCGTCATAGAGATAGAATCCTTTCCTTTCGCCAATCTCGTTGAAGTCGTAACGCTCGAGCGACCCGGCGTACGCAACGGTGGCACTGGAGTGGGGCAAGACCTGCTGCTGGTGGATATGCCCCAAGGCGACATACTCATATGGTGGTATCTCGGAGGGGGACACCGCTTCGTCGTCGAAACACATGAATCGCTCCGACCCCACCTTTGCGCCCTGAATCGACGTGTGCATCATGAGGACGGGCACCTTGCTGGTATGGGGGAGTGCCATATGCTCCTGCGGATGCGGCATGAATGGGACCGCGGTGACATGGTAATCCCCAATCTCCCCCGACCAGGGCGATAGGATGACCCGTATATGCGGCATGTCACGGTAGAGTACGAGGGGATTGGAAACCCCCCTGCTTCGCGGCATTTCATGATTGCCTGAAATGAGTACCGTATCTATTGCCTTTGTAGACAGCTCTTGTAATCTCTTCTGTACAGCACGCCTGACATAGTTTGTAGGATTGACACGGTCGAACAGGTCCCCCGAGAAAAGGAAAAGGGAGGGACGCGCCTCTATAACGAAGTCGCATAGCTCATTAAAGGACGAGAGAAAATCCTGGCCCCGAAGATTCTGTCCCGTTTCGGGGTCTATTTTCGAATAGCGGGTAATGCCAAGGTGGGCATCCGCCGCATGGACGATCATCGTGCATCCGCCTCCGCTATGGCCTCGACCGCACTATCAAGCTCCACCTTGTTGTTCCATATGTGCGGCGATATCCTAACACCCCCCCGGTGCGCAACTATGATGCGCTGCCCTGCAAGCTCGCGGACCAGAGCGGCAGGTTCAGCCGCCTGTATGGAAACGATTCCCGCTCTCTCCCCATACGGTGTCACGACGGGTACGCCTTGGCGGCGCAAAGCCTTGTGCAGATACCCTGAAAGGGTGCGTACCTCCTCCTCTATGATATCGGTGCCATACTCGAGCATCCTGCCAACTGACGCAGAAAGGCCATAGATACCAGAAAAGTTGATATTGCCGATCTCAAATCGGCGTGCAGAGGCTGCAAGCGTGGTATTGCTTGTGGAAAAATCAGTATCGTCCTCAAGCGACGCCCATCCCACGAATGGGGGGTCGGCACGGGGCAGCAGCTCCCTAGATATATAGAAAATGCCTACTCCAAAAGGCGACATGAGCCATTTATGCCCCCCACAGCACAGGACGTCTATGCCCATGTCCCTGACATTCATCCGGACGGCCCCCAATGCCTGGACGGCGTCAGAGACAACGATGGCCCCGTGGTCGTGCGCAATTGAGGCGATCTCCTGAGTCGGAAGGCGTGACCCGGTGTTGTACGTTACCTCGGATATGGCGACCGCCACGGTATCTCCATCTATCTGGCGCTCAAAGTCCTCAATAAAGAACGACCCCTCGGTCGCAGACACGGTGCGCACATCGCCTTGGCGCCGGTGCCAGGGCAGATAATTGGACGGAAATTCTGAATCGGTTGTCACGACATTTCCCTTCCGAGGAATCATGGCACAAATGGTATTAAGGCCGTCTCCCGTGTTTTTCATAAAAGCAATCTCATCACGAGAAGCGCCTATCAGTGCGGCACAGCGGTCGCGGGCAATGGTAACATGATCAGTCCAGTTGTCCCAGCCACATTCTGCACATGCGGCACGAACGGCCATAAACTGATTCACGGCAGAGATGACATGCCGCGGGAGCGGGGATGTTGCAGCGGTGTTAAGGTATACGTACTCGTCTTGGATGGTAAACTCGTCTCGAAGATTCATGCCAGCACCACACAGGGCCGCGATACCCGGCCTCGTTTGAGAGAAGGGGGATTACGGTAATAAAAACCATATGTAGGAGAGGCGAGGAAAAAATGATGAAGCGGTGGGTATGGTACCACCATGCACCTCACCATCCTAGGCACACCCCCTGTCCATGAAGATATCCCATATATATTGTAAATTGTAACGTGCGACAAGCGGCATAGCAGCATTGCGCTCACTCGGCTTGGAAAGCTGAGTGAGATACCTTGGCACCGGCACCATCCCACACCCTCTGTGTTTGCGATGGGCCCTATTCCGTCTGCAAGAACCTACGCGCATGTGGTCGCTACCGTATCGTTTTTCATATCTGCCGCCCTTCATACAGGAGAAAATAAAAAAAAGAAACGTCAAGATCCGGTGATTAGGGATATGTGAGCGGAATCTCCACCTTGACTGGGAGATTGGCGGTAGGTATTTCTATGGTAAAGGTAAGCTGCGACGAAGACGTGTTGATTTCATCAAAAACCAGGTACCCCTCGCGCGTCTCGAGACCAGTGTACTCTCCGCTAAGGGCTGTTGGGCAACCGACAAAGTATACCGGCCACCGGACATTCTCATCGTCTACGATGTAGCAATTGATATTGGGATATATTGAGCGCGTGGCGTTTATCGTGTTGTGTATGACAACATCGACCCTAAAGTGCGTTTCCTCGGGCCCGGCAGTATTGTATTTTGGGTGCGTGAAAAATCCTACCTCTGTGATGGTCACTTCAAATCCGCCGTTTGTGTCAGATGCATTAATTTCCTTTACGTCTGTGTATGGGGGAATCGTGGTGGGTGGCATTGTCGGTGCAGCTGTTGTCGGTGCAGCTGTTGTCGGTGCAGCTGTTGTCGGTGCAGCTGTTGTCGGTGC
>CAYSZY010000012.1:18413-21278 GCA_964435645.1 uncultured Thermococci archaeon
AGCTGTTGTCGGTTCCGGTTCCTCATCACCGGATATGCATCCGGACACGAGCCCCGCACAAATGATGATAAAAGCCAGTATCAGATAGTTACGATTCATGATATCACAAAATAAGACTCAAACATTAGTATAAAATACTTATGCAATCAAACACGAAAAAGCGTAAGTATTTATGCCCACATTTCCTTATTTCTTGTATGAATAGCTCCCTGCCCAGCAAACGGGATATTAAGATAAGATTTGCTCTCATCTACGGAAGCTATTTTGCCCTTGTTTTTATTATCTGGTTGGTTGTGCGCATAGCGATTTGGTATCTCATCCCCCTCCTGGTGGTACTGGCGTATGTCGGTTGGAGAAACTACCGGATAAACGTTGAAATCCTCCTTTCAGCCCCACGCATGGCAAGCGACGATTTCAGTAGCTACGATGGGATAACCCTGACAGAAGTAGGGGATTCGGGGCAGGTGCGCATTAGGGGGGAGGTATGGAATGCACAAAGCGCAACGCCGATACCGAGAAATGTCAAGGTTCGGGTAGAGTCAGTAGACGGACTGGTGCTTACTGTGGCCCGGATATAGCAATAAGGAGTGACTTGACGCTGTGGAGCAGCATGGAATACGAATACGGTTTGTTCCGTTCCAGCACGTAGGTGGACGCGATGCCCGCAGAGGGGCTAAGAACCACATCCTTGTACTGGCGCTCCACATCGTCCAGAATAGCGGCGTTGGCACCCTTCGGCCGTTCCCCCAAAAAGAGGTGGGAGTCCCCTGAGGTGTCATTAATATGTACATGGTGCATGGTTGCATTGCGTGCCGCCAGCAAAAGCGCCTCCCTGTCCGCAACGTCGCGCCCCACCATGTAATGGCCATAGTCAAAACAGAATCCGTATGGCGCGCCGAGGCGCCGCACCAACTCCACGATAGGGCCCACATCGGCAAAAAAGGGATTGCCGGCATTGTTGCAATTTTCTATGCACATCGTTATCCCTGCCTCACGCAAGGCATCGGACAGTGCGGGGGAAAGATACGATTCTACCACCTCATGCTCGTCTTCCGGGCCGTTTGGGAGGTGTATGACCATAGATTTTGCACCTATCGCCTCTGCAGATGCAATACGCCCCAACATGAATCGCTCAAAACATGTGCGGGATGTAGAGGACCGAGCATACCCCAAGGATGCTATGCGTGACAATAACCCAGAAGGGCGGTAGGTGCCGGGTACGACAAAGTCCGGTATATGGACGACATACGCCAGTCCCATGTCTTCGGAAAGTATGCGCAGCTCCCTCTGCAATGCACATCCCTGGAGCGCTCTGTCGCTTTCCACGCCGAACTGTATACCGGGGATAAATCCGTCATCACAGTCCATAGCGCAGCGAGATATGACCCGTGCCAACCTGCTGACAATAGGGCCTGTTCGCGGGATGCCTAAGCCGATGCTTTGGGCCATACGCACGTTGTAGTAATAGTAGGGGCTATTGTTGATGGCTATGCATGGTTGCATACCATATATATGGGAAAAGGGATTAATAAATTATTATATGTCCATACGCCCAATCTCTTCGACGATGACGTCGATGGGATTTTCCATCGAATCGAGCTTTCGGCGCACGAAGTGCCGGTATGACGCACAGTCGTGCACGGACGCAACAGATGATGCAATCTCATCTGCCATGCATGCATGCTGCTTGATGCCTTCCCTGACCATGTAGTCGGTAACTGCTAGAAGCTTTTGGGGGTAGGTGGATATGGCTGGCTTGCACATGGCAACTCCTTCCCTGTTCATGGACCCGCCTGCACTGATGACGACACTGGAATAATGCATAAGGGACAGCGCATCGACACAGTGGACCGGAACAATTGCACCGGCACGGCGGAACATCTCGGCCTGTACGGAAGTTCGTGGGAGTGCGACACACTGAAAATCCCCCATAACCCTAATCAGTGTCGAAACTATCGAGACCGAGGGATCCCCATGGTAATAATTTGCCATGACAGGTTCAGGGCGCAGGACAGCCATAGGCAGGTCCGGGTCTATGCCAAGCTCGCCCATCACATGGGGAGACGGTATGAAGTCCTCTATATGTGCCAGTTCACAGAAACCCTCAAAATGGCGTATTTGGGAATCCTCGACACCAAAGCGGGTAATAAACGGCGCGCCTATGGCAGTTGGCGCAATGATTCTGGAAGACAGAGGAAGCATGAGCTTGTTTTGTGCGATTGCATGCTCGTTGTCAAGTACGCAGAGGGATGGTATGCCCAGGCCGTAGGCAACACGCGGTGCCTCTATGGAATGCTTGTAAAGGGCGATGTCCGGGGCCTGATGTAAGATAAGCTCAGTCAGCTCAAGGATGCGCTGTGTGGAAGCGATAAGCTTGTCCTCAAGCAATACCCCCCCATGCTCGCCAACGATTGCATACGGGATGCCCTCTGTGGAGAGAAGAGACTCTATGGATCCGAATTTCCTGCCTGTCACAAAGACATCATGCCCATCACGAATGAGTCGTCGGTACACATTTTTAAAGAAATGGACTTGAGGGGCGTTGGAAATGTCAATCCATATTTTCATGAAATCACCATTGATTAGCAATACTATCCATGTTGTATGATAATGATTTGTTGCGTTGCATTAAATCTGGCGGCCGCAGATCGTAGCTGGAATGCAAGCGGAACTGGTGATTGGTCAGATGTAAATAACTGGTCGGACAGCGTGGTGCCCGGCAGTGCTGATAATGCAATCTTCTCCAATACTTTTGTCGACGGGGCGGTTGTCAATATTGATGAAGATACAGCTGGGATCAATGGATTAAAGGTGGATAATCCTGATATAATTAAGAATAAACGTGTTTTAGTTGTTGAAGATGGA
>CAYSZY010000013.1:0-20975 GCA_964435645.1 uncultured Thermococci archaeon
AATCTGTCGAGATTCGACGAGCTTGTCAACTGGCTGCCGTTTCGGAAAATCGATTCCGGCATCTACGACAAGGCCAAGAGCCCGAGTATCAGGTGAACGGCCGCGTTTCCAAATAGGGCGGCGGACTACTCAAAGTTCTGGCGCTTTCGCGAACGCCTGGCAAGGGCAGGAAAGGAACGAAATAATCGGAAAAGAAAAGCCTATTATGGGCAAAAAAGGGATTAAGACAGGAAAATATAAAAGCTGCTTAATCGTAATCCTCTTTATATCTTATATGGTGATAAAATGATTGTGAAAATGATTAAGCATGCTTTTCCATTCTTTCTATTGATGTTGTTGATGGCATCATGTGCCTGTTCCAACGTCTATGCAGATGATGCCTTGGAGGATTCCACTGTGCATTCATCGTATATAGCTCCGGAGCGTGGGATTTTGGCCCCTTGTGTACCTTCACTTGAATTGAACGGCGATGCCAGCATAGGATACGGTTATGTGGCATATGACCCTACCTCGACTATTGCGCTGGGAACATGTACCGTTGGATTAACATCACCCGTAACGGTAACAAATCTCGGTCCCGCCACATCCTCTTTTTTGGCAACTGCAGATTATGCAAGTGGGGCATTGTACGGGATTGATTACGGCGGCACGCTCGTGAGCATCAATCCAACGACCGGCGTGGCTACTGTTATCGGGCAAACACTGGGCGCTACAGGAATGGCGTATGATGTTACTACTTCCACAATGTATGCGGTGGACTATTATGGTAATCTTTGCACCATCGATCTTACATCGGGTGCATACACATCTGTCGCCACCACCACGGCAGGGCTAATTACTATTGCGTGCAGCAGCGACGGAACGCTGTACGGATTTAAAATTGACGACGACACCATGGGAACCATACATAAATCTTCAGGCGCATGGGCCCAGATTGGGGGCGGATTTTCCATCGACCTCAACTATGCGCAGGATGCTACTTTTGACCATGATACGGGCATACTGTATTTGGCGTCTTATAGTACCATTGGGCAGCTTATGACCGCGGACACCACCACCGGTGTCCTCACGCTGATAGGCGAGTTTCCCAATGGTCTTGAGATGACTGCGTTTGCAATAGAGAAAAAACAGGAAACGAATACAGATCCTGTGGCAGAGTTTTCATTTGTTCCCACTGCGCCGTATACGGGACAATCTGTAACTTTTGATGCCACGGCGTCTGCTGATTCCGATGGAACTATAGTTTCGTACGAATGGGACTGGGATAACAACGGCTCATACGACTCAACTGGTGCAACGTTGGATCATATGTTTATAGCGGCCGGAAATTATCCGGTGTCGCTTAGAGTAACGGACAATGATGGCGCAACAGATACCTGTACAGTTACTGTTACCGTGCTGCCACAGGCAAGTCCTTTCTCCGCTTTTATGCCGTTAAGGACTTATAATTTGTCTAAGGCAAACGCGCTTTATGCCGAGATTGCCGCGCAGCTTCCGGAATCCGTCCCCGTGGATATCGAAGAGCTCTTGGCGACGGTGGCAGAATATATTGGCAATGTAAGCACCACGACCAACCCCATCCATGCAAACGGCCAGCTGGTAAAAGCGATGGCACTGTTAGATGAGATTGACAATCTGCTCTAAAATTCCCCCTTTTGATGGCAGGCAGGTATCCACTACATGATACTTGTCTCTTTTTCTATTATTTTCTTTAATTCTTTTATTCGCTGTGGCAAAATAATAATCATCAATAATGCATTATTCGCCTTATTCCTGCAATATGCATGGAAATATAGTTGTTTTGGCATGTTATATTGCATCTCTCTTTTTCATCACCGCATCGGTGCATTTATTTCGGAATGCGTGGTCCCCTGCCCGTTGCACAGTTCACCGGGCGTATCCCCCTATGGCACGGGCCGTTTGTGCTGCTTAGGCTCTTGCAGGTCTTGTTCATATACTAGAAGCCTGACTTTAGCACTTGATTCAAATTAGCATCTATTCTCCCACTATAATTTCTAATTCTTGATGCGAAATTGCGGGAAAGCAGTTAACAGTTGTTGATTACAGGTCGGGTTTACGAAATGCGGGGAAAAATCAGTCTTTAAGCGGTAGCTGTTAAACTTGGATTACAAATGCTTTCCCGCACTTTTGATGTGAAAATTGGGGCAGAATGGTGATGGAACCGAATCTATGTAGGAGTACGTGTTAAAGTCAGGATGCAATCACTGGCATAATCTTTTTTGGGGTATTGGGGCCATATTCAATATTTGTGCAGAACCCCTCGTTTTTTCGCATGGTATTCCATCTTATTGTAAAAGAAGTAACCTACTGGTATGAGGACGACGATGTATGCGAGAAGCACGGCGATATACTCCATCTGCCCTGATATCCCCTCCCCCAGGATGAGGACATTGCGTGCCGCTATGACTGCATTTGTCATGGGCAGCGATATCGATATGGCCTGCAGCGCGGAAGGGAGCACCGAAAGCGGATATGCCATGGGGACGATGAGCGAGAATAGGCCGTCGATAAAATGGATCAGGGTGTGCGATTCCTTGTACACTAGAATGAGGCCCGCGAGGACGAGCCCGATGCCATACATAGAAAAAAACAGCATCAGCATGATTATGAGCATGCTGGGGAGCTGGGACCAGACAAACTGCACATCAAGGATAAGGACCCCCATGATAATGAGGCCGATGGTATACATCGATGACCATATCGTCGAGGCCACAAGCTTGCCCATAAAGAACGTTATCCTATTGATGGGGCATGCGTATATCGATTCAAAGGTCCCCCTGAACGATTCGAGACGTATTGCAAACGACATCAGCCACAGTATGTTGAAGCTTACCGATGTCACGATGGCCCCAACGAGGATGAACGTTGGCATATGCGTTATGCCGGTAAGCTCGAAAAGGTGCTGGGAGTCTGTGCCCCCCAAGAGCGCCTTTCCGAACAGCAGGAATGGGATTGCCCATACGAGGGGGCCGAATAATCGGGACACGATGCGAAGCGGGTACCGCACGTTTGATACGAGCAGCTCGTGCTTGGCAATCGACGCCACGGCATGGACGTGGGCCGAAATCGGAGGCTTTTCAGTGCGTGCCAATGTCGCCCCTCCTTCTTGCCCTGCCTTCGGCGTAGAAAAACAGCTTGCTGCCCACACCGATAAAGACGATGTCGCACACCAGAAGGAGTGCCACATAGTATCCCAGTGGGTGGTATGAACCGATGCCCATGTATCCCCGTATCCCTTCGAGCGCATAGGTGAGCGGTATGAACAGGGCGATGAAAGCCACTGGCCCCGGAAGCACGGAAAGCGGGTATGAAACGGGAGTAATCATCCTTATAGTCGACGTTATCAGGACGGTAAAGTCCTCTATTTCCTTGTAGATGAGGACAAGCCCGGTAAAGATGAATCCCATGCCATAAAGCGCGAACATGAGAAGGAATGACAGGAGGAGCGCCACAACGGCGCGGGGCACGAGAAGATTTACTGGCAGGATAAGCGACGAAAGGAACAGCTGCACGAATGCAACATACATGGAAAACAATCCGTCAAAGAGCGCTATACCAAAAAATATCGTGATTTTTGACGCAGGGGTGACCCAAATAGACTCAAGCGTGCCCATTACCTGTTCCCGCCGAATCGAATTTCCAATGCCCCATATGGCGGTTGAAACGAAGATAAAGATTGCAGAACCGAGAATGATAAAAGCGAGATAGTCCTGTGTACCGGCGAAATCCTCAAATGCCGCACTTTTTGTGTCACCCAACAGCCCCATGCCTTGGAAGTACAGTGAAAGAATGGACAAAAATGGCATAAACAGCATGAACAGGATGCGGGAAGGGTAACGCTTCCACAGCTTTATCTCCTTGTTGAGTATGAATCTGAGTGAATGCACTTCCCGTATGAATCGCTCGCGCTGGGATATGATGTCATTCATCAAGCCCACTGCCTGTTATTTTTATGAAGACATCCTCAAGGGTGGGTTTCGATGTAGCAAATGATATGACCTGGGCTTTCTGGCCCGTCACAATCCCGATTATTTCCTGCATGCAGGCGGATGCGGATTCGGTGTACACCTTGAGCATCGGGTGCTGGCCCCGCTCGCACTCCTCGACTGACGTGACCTCTTCAAGGGCGCTAATCCGCCCCACAAGCTGCTTGGGCAGGTGGGAAAGGACAAGGGTGATTATCTCCTTTTCGTCAATTGACCGCTTGAGCTCCCTGGGCGTCCCCAGGGCCACGATGCGTCCGCGGTCGATAAAGGCAATCCTGTCGCACAGCTGGTCAGCCTCGTCCATATAATGGGTCGTGAGCAGTATCGTCTTTTTTTCCTTGCGATTGATAGTTGACTTTATTAGCGTTCGGAAGGACTGCGAAAACGACGGGTCAAGCCCGATGGTCGGTTCATCGAGAAATAGGACAGGCGGATTGTTGAGCAGTGCCCGTGCGAGCGCCACCTTCTGCTTGTTGCCCGATGAAAAGTTCTCTACAAGCATGTCCTCTTGGTCCCCAATCTGTAGCAGCGAAAGGACGGCGTCCACCCGCGATGGTATTTCCTTGTGGTGGATAAGGTACAGCGATGCAAAATACTCAAGATTTTCCCTTGCGCTGAGCTTCCAGTAGAGCTGCCGTTCGCTTGAGAGCGTAAGCCCTATACTCATCCTGACGTTGAAGGGGTCCTTGAGGATGTCCCATCCGTGCACCGTGGCGGTTCCCTTGTCGGGAATCACGAGCGTGGAAAGCATTTTGATGATGCTCGTCTTTCCTGCGCCGTTTGGGCCGAGCAATCCGAAAAGCTCGTGCTCTCTGATGTCAAGCGAAACATCGTCCACGGCGATATTGTGCCGGGGGGGCTTTTTACGCATCTTATTGATGGTGCCGGTCCCCCTGGTAAAAGTTTTCGAAATATTCGATATCCTGATGGCGTATTGGTCTTGCTGCACAAAATAAGGGTAAATTATGCATTTAAAACATTATTGGAAATGGCGCCGAGGTAGGGATTCGAACCCTAGCTGTGCAAGGCACAATCAGATTTCCCGTCAGAAGCTTTATGCTAAGAGATCTCGAGTCTGACGCGTTTGACCTGGCTCCGCAACCTCGGCATGAGCAAGCTATACTTGTACCAACCCGTTATAAATCTTTTTCTCCTCCGTGCTGGCATTCCATGTGCCTTTATCCGGGGAATGATACCAGAAATTTTATTAGGGGGCTTCGTGCTCGCTATGGCCTGACGCAGCGGCAGCTTGCGGATCCGGTCGGCGCACGGAGGGGGCCTCGCATTCGCGTATCGGTGATATATTTTTATTTGGGGGCGGTGATGAAATATAATAGGATGGATCGAGAGGGACAATATGGATTCAGTAATCAGTACCGACAACATCACAAAAACATTTTCTTCAATAACCGCGCTCAACAATATTTCCCTTGAGGTGAAAAAGGGGGAGACATTTGGCCTTCTTGGGCCAAACGGCGCCGGAAAGACCACCCTGGTACGCATATTGTGCGGGGTGCTTTCGCAGACCTCTGGTTCCGCACGGATACTCGGCCATGACCTCCTGACAGAAAAGAATGAGATTAAGCGCCATACCGGGCTGCTCCCCGAGAATCCCGGCACCTACGAGGACCTTACCGCAACGGAGTTCCTCTCCTTTGTCGGAGAGCTGTACGGCCTTTCATCCGACCGCATCGCCTCGAGGACCGATGACCTTCTTGCACTCTTTGATATCGCGGACCGCAAGAACGACCTGATATCCGGATTTTCATCAGGAATGCGCCAGAAAGTCATGCTTGCGTCGACCCTTATCCACAACCCACCGCTTATATTCCTCGACGAGCCGACGTCCTCCCTGGACCCGACCGTGGCACGGACCGTCAAGGATATCATCCTCTCGCTTTCAAGGGAGGCGCAGCGGACCATTGTCGTGTCAACGCACCAGCTGCCCCTGGCTGAGGAAGTATGCGACAGGATAGCCGTTCTCTACAAGGGGGAGGTCCTTGCGTGCGACACGCCGCACGCGCTTATGGGGTCGACGGGGACCACCTCACTTGAGAATGCGTTCTTCGCACTGACAAGTCTTGAGCGCAAGGATGTGGACATTCTCCTGGGATGGGGAGAGTAATGCATTCATGGTGGACCATCGGCAAGTACGGGATGCGCCTCAATATGGGGAAGGCGTATCGTAACAAGAAAGCGTATCTTTCGCTTACCGCCGCGATTTATACGGTGTTTGCCCTTGTGTTCGCATACTTTGTGCAGCAGAATCCCAATAATATAGTGCTTAGATTCCTCGAGGACAAGGTACTGTTTGCCACACTAATGGACCTCCTGCTCCTGTACCTGTTTGTGTACCTCGTCATCATCCATGTGTTTTCGGGGATACGCAAGCAAAACAAGTCGAGCATAGAGCTGCTCCTCTCGGCGCCCCTGCGGTCCGAGGACATCGTCCTCGGGGAGACGCTTGCCATAATCCCGGTATACCTGCTAATACTCCCTGCGGTGCTTATACCCCTTTTTATCCTCGGTGGCATGCAGGCGGGACTAGGCATATTCGGCATGGTGGCAATCCTTATTACCCAGGTGCTTATGTTCGTCATTGCCATCGGCATCGGTGCAATCATACTCGTACTCGTCCAGTCTAGCATCCAGCGGGTCAAGTTCAGCAAGTTCTTCAGGCTCTTTGCCTCGCTTGCCGCCGCCGGCCTTTACCTGTCCATATATGGCCTTCGTGCATGGATGGGGACAGCGGAGGCCTTGACGCAGAATGCGCTGTTTTCATATCTTCCGACATCGCTTTCGGCCAATGTCATCAATGCGGAAATACTTGGCGCGCCCGTGGAACCGTCAGTGCCGTACAGCATCGCGCTCCTGTGTTTGTGGGTCATGGCCATATACCGCGTGGGCGTCACGCTTGCCGGAAAGGCATACTCCCTTGAGCGGGAGATGCAGGCCGGGCATGTGGCCATCACGGGTGAGGGGCCGGTTATGGGGCTTGTGCGGCTCATAACACCGCCGTCCCAGCGGGAGAAGGTCGTCACCCACTTCAAGCTCTTTTTCAGGGACTCGTACAACTTCTCAAACAGCGTATACCTAATTATCATAGGATACCTTATTACCATATTTACCGTATGGAGTACGAGGGACACGGATGAGATGCTCATACAAATGCTCACGATGCAGAGTGTCATCACACCGATGTTTGTGGCAATCTTCCTTACCTCCATGTTCTACCTTTCACGGGACGCGCTCTGGATATGGCGGAAGGCGCCAAACGGCATCCAGGACTTCGTCAAGAGCAAATGGATCCAGACTATGCTGCTTAGCATGGTCTTCGTACCGGTGCCGCTCTTTGCATGGGCAGTCGCGGGGCGGGGAGCCATATCGGTGGGGTATGCCCTGTCGCTTATGGTGTGGGTTCTGCTTATGAACGGATTTTCGGCATCGTTTGGCATATTCATCAATGTCTACAATCCCTCAACGAACATAAGGGGGGCAAAGATGGCGATAAATTCACTGATATCGACATTTTCCCTCTTTTTCATCCTGTATGCCATGATATTTGGAGCGTTGTATTTCGGGGTGCTCCCCGTCTACCCCTCCATATCCGAACATCTGGCTGCAGGGGTACTCATCGGCATTATCCTCAATGCCGTGGGGTACGTATTGTACCGTGTGGCATGCATACACATAGAGCATACGATGGAGTGATATCATGGGAGTCGAACGTTGGACCAAAGAACAAAAGCCCCTTCGCATCATGAAGGTAGAGATAGTGCCGCTTGATAGCATATACCCTCACGAGGACATCATCGAGGACGAGCTCGATGATTTCTGCAACAGCCTTAAGTCCAAGGGCGTCTTTTTCCGCCCTATTCTCATCGACAGGGCATCCCGCGTCGTGCTCGATGGCCATCACCGTGTGGAAGGGCTCAGGCGAATCGGAGCCACAAAAGTCCCAGCCATACTCCTCGATTATGCCAACGACGAGATAGAGCTCCATACATGGTACCCCCTTATCTGGGCGGAGCCCGAAGTGGTGGCGAAAACGCTGTCCGAGGCCACGTCGGTGGAATGCCTTCCAGAGGACGAGGCCACCAAACGCGTTGATGAGGGGCAGGCCGCACTTGCCCTGTTCCCCCAGACTGAGAGGGGAGTCCCCGTCGCCTACGGGGACATAACTGCCCTCCTGGGCCATCTTTCCACGGACTATTGTCTCGAGTATGTAGACACGCTGGACTTCATGTGCAGATTCAAGGATGCGCAGGGGACGGTCCTTTACAGAAGGGCGCCGACAAAGGAGGAGGTCGTACAAAAGGCGCTTGCAGGGGAAGTATACCCCCCCAAGACAACACGCCACTATCTTCCTTTCCGTTACCAGGATATCCGAATCAGGTTGTCATACCTACTTTAGTGATGTTATGCACGTGTATCGCGTTTACGGCATTGTACAGGGAGTCGGATTCAGGCCGTATGTGTGGCGCCTGGCCACATCGCTGCACCTGTGCGGGTTGGTCAGGAACAGGGGTTCCTTTGTAGAGATACTGTTTGACGGTTCCGCGCGTGACATCGGTGCGTTCCGGGAACGGTTCCCTGCGCAGCTGCCACCCCACGCGCGTATCGACCGCATCGACCATGAGGAGCGGGAAGGTTATGCGGGGGCAGGATTTGTCATTGCGCATTCAGGCGCTTCGGCGTCTTGCGTGCCCTCGGGGATACCGCCGGACCTTGCGCTCTGCGATGCCTGCCGGAGGGACCTCGCGTCCCCCCTCAGCAGGCGGTACCGGTACCCGTTTACCAACTGTACAGACTGCGGGCCGCGATTTACCATCATATCAGGAACGCCCTACGACCGCGCCTTCACGACCATGGGCGATTTTGCCATGTGTGCGGCATGTGCCGCAGAGTACGGGTCGCCAGCAGACCGGCGCTACCATGCCGAGCCCATCGCGTGCGATGCATGCGGCCCGCACTACACGCTTTCGGCGGATGGAATACCTGTTGGCGGCGACGCGGTATCGCGTACTGCAGAACTGCTTGACAGCGGCGGTGCCGTCGCCATCAAGGGATACGGCGGATTCCACCTTTCCTGCAACGCCTGTGACGAGGTGGCGGTGGCCATGCTCCGCAGGGCCCTCTGCAGGCCGTACCAACCGTTTGCGCTCATGGCGCGCGATATCGCTGCCATACGGGGCGAGCTGGAGCTGGGCGAAGAAGACGCCGCAAGGCTTTCGTCACCTGCGGCCCCCATAGCGGTGCTCCGAAAAGGCAGCCAGTGCTCCCTTTCTGAAGCCCTTGCTCCAGGGCTTGACACCCTAGGGGTCATGCTTCCCTACGCACCGCTCCATGAGCTGCTATTTTCCGGGCTTTCCACCAGCTTCCTGGTCATGACATCAGCGAACTTTCCCGGCAATCCCATGGCCCTTACCGCTGGCGATGTCCTGGGGCACCTTACTGGAATACGTTTCGTCCTGCATCACAATCTTGTTATTCAGAATCGGTGCGACGACAGCGTCTTGCGTGACGGCAAGTACATACGCCGTTCTCGCGGCGTCGTCCCCGGGGCGCTGCCCGTCCCCTCTACCGAGTGCTTTGCCGCATTTGGCGCGGAGCTCAACAATGTCATGGCGGTATCGTCCGCCGGCGCGTGCATGCTGACGCAGCATATAGGGGATACCTCCAATTGGGATGCCCTGGAGTTCGGCCTGTCCGCCCTGTCGCATGCGTTCCGCCTCTCCGGAGTCACCAGGGACGAGATGTCTTTTGTCTGCTGTGACCTTCACCCCACGTACAACACGTCCCTGATGGCCTGTGAATGGGCATCAGAGCTCTCAATACCGCTCTACCGGTTGCAGCACCACGAGGCGCACGCATTTGCCATATGCGGGGAATACGGGCTTGAGGAGGCGCTGTGCATCGCCGCGGACGGCCTGGGCTACGGTACCGACGGCAACACGTGGGGCGGCGAGCTGCTGCATGCAACGTGCGTGCCAGGGGAAACGGTGCGTCTTGGGCACCAGGAGTATCTGCACATGCCGGGAGGGGACGCCGCAACGGCCCATCCCCTCAGGATAGCGCTGCCGCTGCTTGACGACGTGACCCTAAAACGCCTTGCGCCCCGCATGGGCGGCGGCATGGGCGAGATTGCGTCAATTTGTGCCGGGGCCGCCGCCATGCCGTACCTATCGTCTTCCTGCGGGCGGGTGCTTGACGCCACAAGCGCGCTGCTGGGCCTTTCGCTGCACCGGACCTATGAGGGGGAAGGCGCCATGCGCCTGGAGTCCTGCGCATCAGGGGGCGTGGACCTGCACCTGCCCATAGAGACAGAAAGCGGGATCATCCTGACAGGGGACCTTATCAGGCGCGTTGCCTCACTGGCGGGCACCGAGCCTGCGCGTGACATCGCACGTTCTGTCCATGGCGCACTGGCGCGAGGATATCTCGAGCTCGTTGACGAGCAGGCGGACCTGCACCTGCCGGTGGGATTTTCAGGCGGCGTCGCCATCAATGCCATCCTTTCCACGGGATTGAGGGCCGGCGTTGAGGGGCGGGGAATGCGATTTGTTGAGCACCGGCTCGTCCCGCCCGGGGATGGGGGGATAAGTTATGGGCAGTCATGCCTGCGCCTACCGTAAATGTTTAATTGTCCGCTGTCAGAGGCGCATATATGGAATTCCGTAAAAAGTACCGTGCGGTCAGTTCCGACAAGCAGTCCCAGCTCTGTGTGGGAATCGACCCCGCGTATCCCGGTGTCCGGCCCGGCAACGTCATACCGGCGTGCCGGTCCCCCGCCGAGGACATCCTCTCCTTCTCTCTTGGCATTATCGCTGCCACGGGCAGGTATGCCGCGGTGTTCAAACCGAATCTCCAGTACATCCTGCCCCTGGGCCTTGACGAGATGCGCACGCTCAACGACGCCATCCACGCACAAGGGGCCCTATCCCTGCTTGATGTCAAGCTTTCCGACATAGGTGCCACCAATGCATCATGCTGCTTTTGGGCACGGGAGGCGGGATTTGACGCGCTTACCGCATCGCCGTTTCCGGGAAACATACCCTCGCTGTGGGATGACTGCAAAAAGCGGGGCCTCGGGCTCTTCCTTCTCTGCCTCATGTCAAATCCTGAGGCGGGCATGTTCATGAAGTCCCGTGTGGGGGGGGAGCTGGCATATGCGGCCATTGCAAAGGCCATAGCCTCCGAAGGCATAACGGGCGCTGTCGTGGGCGCAACAATAGGGGATGAAGACGCGCATGCCATTGCCTCGCTGCTTACCAGGGAGCTTGCGCTCATCCCCGGAATAGGGGCGCAGCAGGGCAGCACCGACGTGCTTCGGCTGTTCGGCGAGCGAAGCGTGGTAAACGTCTCACGGGGCGTCATCTTTGCTGACGACCCTGCAAAAAAAGCTAAGGAATACCGTGACCAGATAGCTAAAATCTGTTTCTGACAAGCCCGGTGACCGACTCTATTCCGAGGCTGTTGTCTGTACACCATTGCGCCACGCCGTGCGCTATGGTGCCTATATGGGCGATTCCTTTCGTTCCCAGCACCGTCCCGAGCTGTACTGCCGATGCGCCTGCCATCATGTACTCTATGACATCCTCGTAGGAGGATATTCCGCCTATGCCTATGATGGGGATGTCAACAGCCCCAGCAAGGTCCCAGACACATTTGACGCCCACCGGTTTTATCGCGGGGCCGGAAAGCCCCCCTGAGACATTCGAGAGCACGGGGTGCCCCTGGTGGATGTTGATTGCCATGCCCCGTACGGTGTTTATGGCGCTAATGGCATCGGCTCCCCCTTCCTGGGCAGCCATCCCGATTGCCGTGATGTCGGTCACGTTTGGGGTAAGCTTGGCAATAACGGGCACATCGGATGCATCCTTGGTCAGGGATACGACCTCGCGCACCAGCTTTTCCTGCTGCCCGATGGCGAGCAGCCCCCCCGCATGGGGGCAGGAAAGATTCATTTCGATGGCGTCACAGTACGGGCTTATTTTTTGGGCCATCTTTGCGTATTCCCCTGCGTCCTTTCCGTAGATGGATACGATAAGCGGCACTGAAAGGTCTGCGTCGCGAATCTCTTCAATAAAGGCGTCGACACCTGGATTTGGCAGCCCCATGGCGTTGAGGATGCCCCCCTGTACCACTGCAATCGCCGGTGTGTCATACCCTTCGTTTGCGGTAAGGGATATCGACTTTGTGACGATTCCGCCGACACCGTGCTGCTCCAACCGGGAAAAGAGGGGCGTTGCTATGCCCAGGACCCCTGAGCAGAGGATAAGGGGATTGCGCAGGGTGATTCCGGCGACCTTCATGGTATCATTCCTTAATCGGGCGTATCTCAAACGTTTTGAGTGGCACGTCCTTAAGTGCCCTGCCAATGGCGGATTTGGCGATGTTTTCCGCATGCTTGATATTCTGGGCGTTAAAGACCTTCATGGTCAGGTAGACCCCTACAAGGGCCATCTTGCCGACGACAAAGGCGCTGTTAAAGAATCCTGAGCAGTTGGGGCATCGTGATGCGCCAATCTCTATCTTGACGTATTCGAGATTGACACGCTTGAGCTGCTTTCCCACCTGTGCGATGGCAATGTTTGCCGCATCGTCCCGCGTGCCGATGTTTTTGAGCACGATGGGGACTTCGAGCACTACGACGAAATTCATGATTATCCACCCTCCTCAAAGGCGAACAGCTCGTTCGATTCCACTTTGAACACCCCGAGGCGTGCACCTGCGTCGAGAAATCCGTGCAGGTAGTTGAGGCTTGCGAACGCTGTTACGTACTCTTCCTTCTGTTTGTAATAGTCGGCATCACTGTAATAACGCTTTGCCATGTCAAGGTAATCCCATGCAACTATCTCCAAGTGGCTTCCCTTCGGGGTTATGATCTTAACTTCATCCAGCGCGCGCTTGGCGACTGAAAAATAATGCGTAAGCTTCTCCTCTGTTACTTTGTCATTTCTCATCTGTCTCACCTATGCAATAGTGTGAGAGATACTCCTCCTCTGTAAAATGCAGCGTTCCGGGTATGACGATGCAGTGAGGGGGAGGGCCGAAGTACTCCTTTCCTTTCGACCGAATCTCTTCAACCGTTCCATATACAATGTTCTCACGTTCCCACCCTATGCGGGATGCCACGACAACGTGGCTGATAATATTGCCCTTATCGACCGTGCCAATAATCTCCACACCGTCGACAGGATCCATATATATGCCTTTATCTGCCTTTAAATCTAGAAATAAAAGCGTATGAAGGCCTCTTTTCTTATTTTCTACAATCGTTTCATAAAAGCTTTTTGGAAAGTAATTCTCTTCGGGGTATACCACGCTTGCCGATTTCCCAAACTTGTATAGCATAAGCCCCGTACTCCCTATGGCCGAGAAGATGGATGCCGCATGGTAGACCTTTACCTCAATGCCCTGTTTAAGGGCTCCCTCGACTATGGACATGTGTGTCGTCGCAACAAGGGGGTCGCCCATGACAAGAAACGCCACATCGTGGCCCTTTGCCATCCGAAGCGGTATTTCGTCCTCTTCAACCTCTTTTCGGGAAAGGGGAACAATGGCGATGCCCAAGGCCGCACTGAGCTCTTCGGGGGTCTTTTCCGGCAGCGATGTGTAAAACTCTGCATATACCTTTTCCGCTTTTTGTACGGCGTTGAGCGCCTGCAGGGGGATACCGTTGCCATCCAGCCCCAGGCCCGCTAATATGAGCATAGAAATGATAGTATGCAAAAGACTTTTAAAATTAACGAATTTTTAGGGAAAAAAGAAAAAAAAGAGGAGGAAAAATGCATGATTAGAAGAACTTATTCTTCCTTTTTTGCGATTCCTTCATCTTTTCACTTGCCTTTGCGAAGTGTTCGACCGTTACGAGCGTTGCGCCCAGGTTCTCCCGTATGGCGAACATTCCAGCCTCGCGCACGAGCGCCGAGAGGTCCGCGCCAGAATACCCTTCCGTTTCCTTGGCGATGGCCGCGAGGTCCACATCGTCCCCTACCGGCATATCCTTTGTATGCACTTTGAGGATTTGCGTGCGCGCACCTTCGTCGGGGAGCGGTATCCTGATGAGGGCGTCGAATCGCCCCGGCCTTAGCAACGCCTCGTCGACGATGTCCGGCCTGTTTGTGGCGGCTATGACCGTAACCTTGTCAAGCTTCTCGATGCCGTCCATCTCGCTTAAGAGCTGATTTACCACACGCTCGGTGACCTTTGATCCCCCGCATTCCTCCCCACGGGTGCCTGCAATGGCGTCAATCTCATCAAAGAAGATGATTGACGGCGCAACCTGGCGCGCACGCTTGAACACCTTCCTGATGCCCTTTTCCGATTCGCCGACCCACTTGGAGATGAGTTCCGGGCCTCTGACTGCGATGAAGTTTGCCTCTGACTCTGTTGCCACCGCCTTTGCCAGTAGCGTCTTTCCCGTTCCCGGCGGGCCATAGAGCAGCACCCCCGTTGGGGGCTTGATGCCTATGGTTTTGAAGCTTTCTGCATACTTGAGGGGCCACTCGATGGACTCACGCAGCTGTGACTTGACTTTTTCCAATCCACCGATATCCTCCCAGGTCACGTCAGGGACCTCAACAAGCGCCTCGCGCATTCCGGATGGCTCCACCTCGTGGTACCCGTCGAGGAAGTCCTCCTGGGTCACCTTCAGGCTGTTGAGCAGCTCGGATGATATGGTGATATCCTCATCACGTATCTCCGGTATGTGGCGGCGAAGCGCCTTCATGGCGGCTTCCTTGCAGAGCGCCTCAAGGTCCGCACCGACATACCCATGCGTAATCGCTGCCAGGGCCTTGATGTCAACATCTTCACTCAGCGGCATGCTTCGAGTGTGGATTTGGAGAATCTCGTTCCTCCCTTTGACATCAGGCGACCCTATCTCGATTTCCCTGTCGAATCGCCCCGGGCGCCTGAGCGCAGGATCGATGGTGTCTTCGAGGTTTGTGGCGCCGATGACCACCACTTTGCCCCTCCCTTTGAGCCCGTCCATGAGTGTCAGGAGCTGGGACACAACCCGACGCTCAACCTCTCCCTTGCTTTCTTCACGCTTGGGCGCGATGGCATCAATCTCATCGATAAAGATGATTGAGGGTGCGTTTTTTTCCGCTTCGACAAAGATGTTCCTAAGATTCTGCTCGGACTCGCCGTAATACTTGGATATGATTTCCGGCCCGTTGATCACACTGAAGTTTGCGTTAATCTCGTTTGCCACCGCCTTTGCCAGGAGCGTCTTTCCCGTTCCCGGCGGGCCGTAGAGCAGGACGCCTTTTGGCGGCTGCACGCCCAGCTTGTCAAAGACCTCCGGGTGCTTCATGGGAAGCTCTATCATTTCGCGTATCTTGTGAATCTCTTCTCCCAGGCCGCCTATGTCCTCGTAGGAGACGTCTGGCATCTTTGTCAGTTCCGACACCTTGGTGGGTTTTCCGGAGACCTCTATGCGTGTGCCAGCGGTAACGCGAACACATCCCCTCGGTTCGGTCTTTGTTACCATAAATGGTATCTGGTTGGTAAAGATATCCATGACGTATATGCTGCCCTTGATGGCAGGTTTGTCCATCAGGCGCTGCCTGAAGTAATCTGATATGTCTCCCCGTATCTGGAGTTCGTATTCAAGCGGCGCAAGCTCAATTGACTTCGCATCCTGGCCTTCCACCTTATGTATCTTTATCTTGTCCCCGAGGGATACACCGGAATTTTTTCTGAGAATGCCGTCCATTCGGATGATGTCCAGGCTATCGTCTTCCGGCTTGCCCCGCCATACGACGCCTACGGCGTTTCTTGTTCCCTCAAGCTGGACGAAGTCTCCGGTTTTAAGCCCCATCTTCCCCATGGATGCCGATGACAGGCGCACTATCTGCCTGCCAACGTCCATCTTTTCGGCATCTGCAACCGTAAATACTACTTGTTCGTGTTCACTCATATATCTCATCTCTCCTATCTATACATTATCTTGTGCTGCAGTAGAAAGGTCTCGTGCCGCTGATACTTCCAGCATGCCATGTACCACGTTCCATTGCACCGTTCTTGGTATGATGGGCATCGGCAGGGGCACATGCATCGTTAGGGAAGCATCGTTTCTTTCTTCATCTTTGCTTTGCTTGCGTATCGTTATCGTCATCGTTTTGCCATCGGCAGTGACATCGATGTCACCCGCCGTTCTTCCCTGTACCTCAGCGAGTACGTGTACTGCAGAGTCTTGCGTACATATATCATATGGGGGCATATCATTCATAATATTTTCTTGCCCGAACATTCCGTTTGGGCAGGATTTACCCGGACGCCCTCCCGCGAATGCGGATAACATGCGATCCATGAATCGCTCGATGGATTCCATCTCTTCCCACGGGGTTCGATTGTACATACTTTTCACCATTACCTAACTTAATGTTAGACTTACAATAAGTTACTTTAATTAGTATATAAAGCTTTCGGTTTCCGCAGGGGTGGTCAGAGATATGTCGCATAGTGTGCCACGCAAGGTGACCAAAACGCATGTCGTTCGGCGTAATACCTGTTCATTGCCCTCGCCCCTGGCATGACGTCTGAGAAGAGTATTGGCGATGAGACCGCATGCAGCTGCAGGTGATCCGCAGGGGCAGGCCGCATCCTTTTTCCCAATGGCGTATCCAGCATGCTTTGTACCTGCCCTATGCGCAGGTCACCTTGGCACACAGCTATGCACGCAGCGGCAATCCTTCGGCACATCTGCCACAGGAATCCGGTGCCCGAAAGTGACAGTGCCGCCGCTTGGCCCACCATGCGGGGTTCCACCGTTATGGTCCGTGTCGTCGTTTTGAGCGTATTCGTCTTGCTAAACGACGTGAAGTCATGCGTGCCTGAAAACAGCGCGCATACCTCCTCAAGCCTCTGGCCCAACACGACAGACGGCGGAAGGAAATGCAGATACTCCTTGTGGTATGGCGGCGCATATTCGGCGTCCGCTATGCCTGTTATCCACACACAGTCGAGCAGATTTTGTACCCTAACGAGCCTGTTGTGTTTTGACAGCATATCCACGCTCCCCTCCATAAAGGCGATGTTTACCCTCGCGGAGACACCCTTGTCCGTCCGGGATACGATGTGTATGGGTGACCTTTCGGATTCCGGCACCCATCCGGAGTTGTGCAGGGCGTCAAGAAGCCTGTTTTCAACAGTCATGCCGTGGGGTTGGCGCTGCGAACCGCGAAGTACCGTGCCGTCGTACGCTATACGCAGAGCAATCATGCACCACGTAGGCATCATGAGAATAAAAAAATATAGGAAAAGGATGAAAAGAAAAAAAAGATTGTTCCTTTCAGGAACAGTCGTTTTACATCCTTCGCTTTGACTTGAGGTCCTGGAGGTCGAGACGCCCTGCGAGGCCCCAAATGTTCGACGGGCCGCCTGCGGACCCGGGTTTCTTCCCGAAGGACGAGCTGCGCTTCATCTGTGCGATGACAGCCGTCGCGATTGCGGCGATGCGGGCGTTGCCCATGCCTTCCGCCTCGCGCCGTGCAAGCTCTGCTGCCTTTTCTTCCTCGACCTGTGCCTTCATCTTCTCGACAAACTGTGACCTGGCCATGTAACCGGTGTCGAAGTTGCCGCTGATAAAGTCGGGGTTTCTCATCATCCGCTGGTGGAGCGGGATGGTCGTCTTGACGCCCTTGATGACAAACTCGCCGAGTGCACGGTGAACGCGGTCGATACAGCGCCTCCTGTCCTCGTCCCACACGATGAGCTTTGCAATCATCGAGTCATAGAACGGTGATATCTGGAATCCGTCAAACGCCGCTGAGTCAATACGTATGCCTGCACCACCGGGGGTTTCATACCTGCTGACCGTTCCCGGGGTGGGCATGAAGTCGTTGAACGGGTCTTCAGCGTTGATTCGGCATTCAATGGCGTGCCCCCTGAACTCGATGTCATCCTGGGTGATGTCGAGCTTGCGCCCCATGGCGACCTCTATCTGGCGCCGGAGGATGTCCCTGTTTGAGTACATCTCGGATACGCAGTGCTCTACCTGGATACGGGTGTTCATTTCCATGAAGTAGTACTTGCCGTCCTTGAAGATGAACTCCACCGTACCGGCAGACGTGTAGTCCGCGGCAACTGCGGCGCGCACACCAGCCTGGCGGATGGCTTCCTGCAGCTCTGGATCGTTTTCAAGTGCGGGTGATGGTGCCTCTTCGATAAGCTTCTGGTTTCGTCGCTGGATGGAGCAATCGCGCTCTCCGAAGTGCACGACGTTGCCGTGCTCGTCACGCAGCACCTGAACCTCGATGTGGCGCGGGTCGATGACGTACTTTTCCAGGTATACTTCGGGGTGGCCGAATGCCACGGCACCCTCTCGCTGGGCAGCCTCGAACATGGAGACGAACTCTGATGCCTTCCAAGCGACACGCATGCCTTTTCCGCCGCCGCCGTATGCGGCCTTGATGATGACGGGGAATCCCATCTCCTTGGCTTGCCTCAGGCCTTCCTGGGCTTCTTCCACGATTCCGTCGGATCCTGGCACTGTCGGCACCTTGTTGGCGATGACCGTTGCCTTCGCAACGTCCTTGACGCCCATTGTGGCTATGGCCTTGCTCGTGGGGCCGATGAACTTGATACCCTCGTTTTCGCATGCTCTGGCAAAGTCGATGTTTTCAGCCAGGAATCCGTATCCCGGATGGATGGCGTCGACATCTGCGGCCTTCGCGGTATCTATAATCTTTTCTATGTTGAGGTATGACTCAGTCGGCATCGGCGCCCCGATGCTGTACGATTCGTCTGCCATCTTGACAGCAAGCGTTTTTTTGTCTGCCTCGGAGTAGACCGCCACCGTCTTGAGACCGAGCTCTTGGCAAGCACGGAATACCCTGATGGCTATCTCGCCCCTGTTGGCGCACATTACTTTTTCAAATTCTCCCATTGGAATCACCTTGGAGTATGTGTGCCTTTACTCAAGGATGATAAGCACATCATCGATTTCCACTGCATCGTTGACCTTGGTCTGTACTTCCTTGACCTTTCCGTCCGCTGTGGCCTCTATCTCGTTTTCCATCTTCATGGCGACAATGGTGCATACGACGTCTCCTGCCTTGACCTCCTCTCCGCAATCACAGTTGATCTTGGTCACGACACCCTGTATGGGCGACACGATGGTCTTTCCGCCGGCTGCACCGCCTTTCTTGCCCTTCTTTTCGGCTTTCTTTATTTCTTCCTCGGCAAAGATCTCGTATTCCTTGCCTCCAATCTCCAACTTGTAGGTGTTTCCACCCATGTCATCAGCGTTGACGTCAAATGACTCGTCATCAATCTTAACAACAAACTTACGCATTTCTTCACTCTCCTTACAATGGGATGTTTCCGTGCTTCTTGGAAGGTCGTGCCTCCCTCTTGGTAGCAAGCGATTCCAAGGCGGCGATAATCTTTGGCCGCAGGTCCGAAGCCGCAATGACTTCGTCAACATATCCGCGCTGGGCGGCGATGTATGGCGTCGCGAACTTCTGCTTGTATTCCTCCCCTTTGACCTTCCTCTTTGCAAGGTACTCTTCGCTGAGGTATTCCACTCCGCCAGCCATGAGTTCCCTTCGGTGGATGATGTTTGCTGCACCCTCCGGGCCCATAACGGCAATCTCTGTTGTCGGGAGCGCAAAGGCGATATCCGCGCCAAGGTGCTTGGAGCACATGCCGATGTATGCGCCACCGTATGCCTTGCGGACAAAGATGGTGATCTTCGGGACTGTTGCCTCCGAGTATGCGTAGAGGAGCTTTGCGCCATGCCTGATGACACCGCCGTGCTCCTGTACGGTACCTGGGAGGTATCCCGGAACATCGACGAATGTTACAATCGGTATGTTGAATGCGTCGCAGAACCTGATGAATCCTGCCGACTTGTCGGATGAGTCTATGTCAAGACATCCCGCAAGCACACGGGGCTGGTTGGCTACGATACCAACGGTCCTGCCGTTGAGGTGTGCGAATCCCACAATGATGTTCATGGCAAATGACGCGTGTACCTCGAGGAACTCCGCGTTGTCCACGACTTCCTCGATGACTTTTTTCATGTCATATGGTTTCTGCGGGTCTGCCGGTATGATGTCGTTGAGCTTTGGCTCGCTGCGCATCGGGTCGTCTCCGCCGTCGACAATCGGGGCCTCTTCGAGATTGTTTGAGGGAAGGTATCCGATAAGCTCGCGTATTGATGCGAGGCATTCTTCCTCGTCATCGCAGACAAAGTGTGCCATGCCGGACTTCTTGCCGTGCACTGACGCCCCACCGAGATCCTCGAATGAAACATCTTCCGAAAGCACTTCCTTGACGACTTCAGGGCCGGTGATGAACATAAATGAGATGTCCTTAACCATGAAGATGAAGTCACCGATGGACGGCGAGTATACGGCACCGCCTGCGCAGGGGCCGAGAATGGCGGTAATCTGCGGAACGACACCTGAGTACAGGGTGTTCCTAAAGAATATGTCTCCGTACCCCTTGAGGGAGTCGACACCCTCCTGGATTCGTGCGCCGCCAGAGTCGTTGAGCCCTATGACGGGTGCACCCATTTTCCCTGCCATGTCAAGCAGGCGTGAAATCTTGTTAGCGTGGACTTCGCCAAGCGAACCGCCCATGACGGTAAAATCCTGGGCAAAAACATAGACAAGCTTGCCGTCGATGGTACCGTATCCCGTTACGACACCGTCTGCAGGTACCTCCAGTGATTCCATTCCGAAATCAGTGACCCTGTGCTTCCTGAAAAGTCCAATCTCCTGAAAGCTCCCGGGGTCGAGTAACATGTCAAGTCTTTCTCGTGCGGTCAATTTGCCCTTTTCATGCTGGGCTGCTATGCGCTTTTCTCCTCCGCCAATCTGCAGTGCGGATGTGCGCTGCTGCAATTCCTTAATCTTATCGTCGATTGACAAATGCATTCCTCCATTTTTATTATTCGTCTTGTGTATGGTTGCATGACTTTTTTGGTAGGTCATACAAATAAATGATATT
>CAYSZY010000014.1:0-18972 GCA_964435645.1 uncultured Thermococci archaeon
ACGGTATCAGGGTCGGATATGCCCCCAACTTGAGCACCTCCTTATATACTGCGATTGCCGCATCCTTTGCGGCAACGTCGCACATGATGGCGACTTCATGCCCCTTTTTTATGGGGAGAGAATAATGCGTAAGCACTTCTGCCATTTTCTGATAATAACTATTTGTCAAAAAATCACCAGTTTAGAAAAGGTTATGTAATTATAAAAACATTTCGAATATATATTAACAGAAATAAGTAATATGCATCAGGAGTGTCACGGCAGTGTTTCCGTATGCTGCTGCGTGGAGTATCGCCTGTCGTGCAGCCTGCATGCAAGGGTGGACACATGGGCGGGAATGTTACATCCGCCCATCGGGCCAAACAGCTGTGAAAAACCCTTCTCCATCGCAGACATGACGTCACCTATGCAACAGGCGGACGATTCGCGCTGGAGTGTTGTCACGCGCTTATCGACAGAAGGAATCCCCTTTCCCCTAAGCTTAGCCCTCGAGACGCTCAGAAGTTCCTGGAGCAGCGAGAGGTCTGTGGCGTACATGATGGTCCCGTGCTGCAGCAGCGCGGACTTCCTCCGGGCTTGGGCTGATCCAGAGATTTTCTTTCCCGATACCGTAATATCATTTACCGGTGCAAACACTGCTTCCACACCAAGCTCGTGCAGCCCCATCACCACGCCTGAGCATATGTGGGCAAACGCATCTCCGATGGTCTGTGTATCTTTTGTCTGCCCCATGACCACGGAATACGTCAGTTCCCCCCCTGTATCGTGAAAGACCGTTCCGCCACCAGTTGGCCGTCGCACGATGTCAATTCCGCGTACGGCGCATGCCCCAATGTTGACTTCCCGGTGGAGGCCCTGGAATCTGCCAATGGTAACAGCGCTTGGATAAAATTGAAAAAATCGTATGCAGTCCCCGATGGAATCGCAGGATCGTGCCTCGAGCAGAGCATCGTCGAGTGCCATGGATCGCGCGCCGCATTCCCTGCGAAACGGAATAATCTCTATTGCCCCACACCCGCCTGCTCCAAAAGTAAGCGTATATGCGCAGGGGGGATTTTTTGCGGGTAGTTATACGGTTCCTTGCCGGGGCTCTCGTTGAAAAACGGTCTGTTGCAGTCGGGGCACCCATGCGTCTGGAATGCTTCCACCGTAACGGTTTCGGAAAGGTCCACACCGAATGACGTAATCTTTCCGCATTCGAACGTGAAGTCGTCGACCGTTGCCGTACCGTTGCTAAGCAGGTGCCGGGCTATCTGGAGCCTGCGGTATGTTTCAAGTGACGGTGGGGGGCACTTTTCGAGTTTGGTCCCCCGCACGGGCGTAAAGGCAAACAGCGACGGTTGCACGCCCATCCCGATGAGCTCCCCAAGGGTCCCGACAGCCTCTTGCTCCTGTTCGCCGAGGCCGACGATTAGGTGTGAGATGACTTTGCCTTTCCCAAAGATATCAACCGCTTTTCGGATTCGGGCCCAGTGGAGTTCCCAGTTGTAAAACGGTTTGTACGTTTCGAAGAGATGTGGTGTGAAGCAGTCCAGGCTGATGCTGATACGATCTACGTGGGACGAGAGCTCACGCATCTCGTCTATGGTAAACGGTTGTGCAGAAACTGATACCGGGCAGCGTATCCGGCGTACTATCTCCATTAGGTCCTCAAATATTTCGGGATAGTTGAGGCACTGTATGCATACGCGTTTTTGATTCTGTAATCTGTCGAGGATGTCGTCGAATTCCCACACGCCCCATGATATCCTGGAAAGCGTGTTGCTGTTCGATGCACAGGCTTGGGTACAGAATAGGCAGGATGCTTGACATATGCCTCGTGTCATCATGTAAATTGTCGTGGTAGGTGCGCACACCTTCATCTTTCTAAGACCCAATTGCACTTCGCTACCGCATGATAGTCTTATGTCCATAGTTTACACCGCACAGCAAATATCGTACGTTGTGCAGGTACGTTCACTTCGTGCTAATTCGTCTTTTATTATTGAAGATGGCCATGCTATTGTATCAAAGTAGTGCCATAGGCGTTCCTTGGCAGGGGCCCTGTCTCGCATACAACCCAATCCAAGACATTTAAACCTTTCGCGTGCTTCTTTTATAATAATTTCGCAGTTTTGCGTAGTTGGCAGGCGATTTGTATGCTCCTGCCCTGGCGTACGCTTCATCGAGAGCAGCACAACATGGTCCACATAACTTTCGAGTATTCCCAACGTTTCAACTTCCCCGTGCTCTCCTTTCCCGTCGATTCCCATACAAAGGTGCGGCACGGTCCTGACACCCGCGTCGATGAGCAATCCGAGTGCATCGATGTACGCATTGCGGCTTCCGTCGCGTATCCCGTATACGGTTCTCACCGTGTAATCGCTAGGGGGGATTTCAAGTGACACGCACTCGACCTGAAGGAGCGCCTCGTCTACCCTGCTGATGAGCCCGGTGTGCACGTTGAGCGGGAATCCCTTGATCAGTCCGGCGCGTCGTACCTCCTCATAAGGAAGCGGGACGGCGCCTGTCCTGTCACACCCCCCCGATATGAGGGCGCCTTTTGCACCATGCAGGCGCGCCGTTTCACATGCGTCACCGATGCTTCCCCTACTGGAGTCTGCCATACCACCCAAGTAATGGCCCCCACAATGGCGGCAGCAAAGCTCACAGGAACTTCCGGTGACCGAAAAGGATGGAAAAGACTGCCTTGAAGGGAAGTACAATGCCACACCGCCATCCCGTGGCGGTGCACCGTTACTAGAATGTGAGGGATTGGGCACAGCTATCACAGAAGAATTTGGTCTTGCTGTCTACATCGTACAGGTCTGATGAGAGGCTCATGACGCATTTTTTGTTTTCGCAGTGTCGCAATCCCATGGTGTGGCCGAGCTCGTGCGCACACTCCTTGACCGTGCGCTCGGTGAGCAGTGCCGTCCGTGCGCCCTTTGTGAGTTGTGCCGTGGATACGACAGCAAGGCTGCCATTGATGTCCGCTTCCCCGTATACACTGATATTAAACGAGTTGCTATGGAGCGGAACGTTCGTTATGACCAAGGCCTTGAAAATTGATTTCCCTTCCCGCCGGAGGTGCTTGTCAGTCGTATCCTTCACATCCCTGGCAAGATTGAAGAACGGGTCGGTGAGATATGAGCCCCGCTTTTCATCGTATGCGGTGGCAGGGAGGTTGAGTGGCGGGTCGACGATAAGCCCGCATTGGATGTGTGATGTCATATCCTGGTGTATCGCAGCCGTTTTTAGGGCATCCTGAATGCCGCGCATCACTTTCCGCATCGGGAGTGGGGCCACATTGCCCACGGGGATTATGCCCACGAGTAACGGTTCGCCTTCCATACAATCTCCCGCTAATATGTAACGACGAGCACTGACACGCCGGTCGACCATCTGATAACGCGGTCAGTTGTGCTTCCCAAAAGCCTTCGCCTAAATCCGGTGCCCCCGCTGCTCCCGATAACGATGAGATCCGCGTTTTCCTTTTTGGATGTTCGGATGATCTCTTCCGCAGGGATGCCTTCAGACAAGACTATCTCAACAGGCACTTCCGCTGCCTTTGCCAGTTTCTTGACGTGTCCGAGATACTTGAATCCGTATTCCTGGAGCTCCTTTTTCACTACGTCTTCCTCGTTGTGGCTAATTTCAATATATTTTTTTATTTCAAAACTATTGATGACATGGATAACTATTATCCTGGCAGATAGATTCTGTGCAAGGTGTATAGCTTTTCTGGCCGCATGCAGCGATGCGTCCGACCCATCAATCGGTACAACTATTTTCTTGAAAATTTTTTCCATCGTTCCTGACACCTCTTTGTCTCTGACCGCTTCCGTACGCCGGGCTAATCAAAGCATGCATACTTTTAAATATCGATTTTTAAAAACGTATTGGCACTATGGAATCGATATTGCTCAAAAACGGCCTGGTGCTGACACAAAACGACCACAGGGATGTCGTTCGCGCCGATGTTCGTCTTGAAGGGGGCCGTATTACCCATGTATGCGGAAACGCGCCACCCGCAGACCTCACCATAGACTGCAGCTCTTTACTGGTGCTGCCCGGGTTTGTACAGACGCATGTCCATCTCAATCAGGCACTGTTCCGTTCGCTTGCCGACGACCTGAGCCTTCTCGATTGGCTTGAGCACAGGATATACCCCTACGAAGCGGCACATACCCACGACTCAATCTATTGGTCCGGCCGCCTTGCATGCGAGGAGCTCCTTGCCGGGGGAACGACGTGCATCGCCGACATGGGGGATGTGCTCCATGCCGATGCGTGCTTTTGTGCCATGCGGGACAGCGGGATACGCGGGAGCACCGGCAAGATGCTTATGGACAAGCCTGATTTCGCACCCGAGATTCTTGTCGAATCGCCAGAGTCGGCGCTCAAAGACTCAGTCCGGCTAATGTCGGAGTGGCATACAAGCCACAACGGGCGCCTGCGATACCTCTTTTCCCCCCGCTTCGCGCTTTCGTGCTCTGAGGGCCTCCTGCGGGACGTGGCGCGGCTTTCCGTGCGGCATCATGCGCTGATACACACCCATGCATCGGAGAATCGCGAAGAGGTGCGCGCCGTCAAGGCCCAGACTGGAATGGACAATGTCGCATACCTGTCATCGCTCGGCCTCCTGTCATCGCGGCTGCTGCTGGCACACTGCATATGGGTCACCGATGCTGAGATAGCGCTGCTTTCATCCAGCCATACGAATGTCACCCACTGCCCCCTTGCCAACCTCAAGCTTGCATCGGGCATCGCCCCTGTGCACCGCATGGCGTCTTCCGGCATCAACGTTGCACTGGGCAGCGATGGCATTCCGTGCAACAACACGCTTGACATGTTCAACGAGATGCGATTTACCGCGCTCATACACAAGGTGCGGGACTATGACCCCACCGTACTCCCTGCACAGCAGGTGCTTGACATGGCGACACGAAACGGCGCCAAGGCCATGGGGCTTGAGGGTATGGCAGGCCAGATAACTCCCGGTGCGTATGCCGATGTTGCTATCATTGGCCTGAATGCCGCGCATCTCACACCGTTTTCCCACCCTGCCCCAATGCTCGTTTATGCCGCCCGCGCAAGCGATGTGGCCATGACAATCGTCGATGGGTCAATCTGTTACAAAAAAGATGCCGACTCCGAGGCAAAGGAACGGCTCTATGCACGTGCAGCAAAAGAGCAGCACCTGCTGCTCGAACGAGCAGGTGCGGAGTGAATGCATACCAAGTATCACTCGGATTCGTATTGGTCTGAGTAGGGGTTGCGCTCCTTTTCAGGGGTCTTTATCAGTGATTTGTATTCTTCCTTGTCCTCATCCCCAAAATCGAAGCCCCATCCGTCCTCTTTTGAGGATTTCTGCTTCGGTGACAACTCAAATCCCCATTCCTCGTCATCCTCTTGCCCCCCACGGGGCGTCTGCCTCTCCCCGCGGCCTTTTCTGAGCAAGAGCGCGGACAGGAAAAAGTATGAGAAAAAAAGCACGATAAAGAGGTCTTCGTACCCTATCCCGTATGATATGAGCAGTACGGCGCCTCCCATGAGAAATGCGAGCACGATGAACAATCGCGCCGGAGAACGTGTTTCCTCATCGTCCATGCCCCCTATATATCACCCCCTTTATTTAATGCTTTCTTGCGTTGAGCGCCTGGCGTTTCTGAATTTTCTTTTCATGGTAGCTGTACGGGACGTATACCTGCCGCAGGTGCTCGTCGAGGCCGGTGTAGTACATGGCGGTGCTCAGGGTCATGGGCGTGGGCGTAAACACCTGTACCTGCTCAACCGGAATGTTGTAAGACCTGAGCATAGTGCCGAGGGCCTTTGCCCGCTGGGGTGTTGTCCCCGGGTGGGCGACCATGATGTAGGGGACGAGGTACTGGCGTTTCCCGAGGCTGTCGTTTACCGACCGGTAGAGGTCCCTAAACGCAACAAAGGATTCCAGTGGCGGCTTGTGCATATAGGCAAGCACCGTGTTGTCTGCATGCTCCGGAGCTATCTTGAGCTGACCGGAAACGTGATGTGCGCACAGGTCCCGCACAAAGGCTTCGTCCAGCAATGCCAGGTCGTGCCTGATGCCGGAATGTACAAACACCCTGCGTATGCCCCTGATGCCCCGCAGCCCGCAAAGGAGCTCACGGTAGGCGCCATGGCATGCAGAAAGCTTCGGGCACAGAGGGTGCAGGCATGCGCCGTCGCATGACCCTTCCGGAACGTCGACAGACACGGGCGAACCGTCCCTCAGCGACATGGCACCGATGTGCACTTTGCCACCTCCGCACCCCATGCCGTACATGTTTGCGGTAGGCCCCCCCACATCGTCGATGATCCCCTTGAAGTCTGGGTGCGATAAGAACGACTCTGCCTCGCGCATGACGCTTTCCCTGCTTCTGCTTTGGATAGCGGTCCCCTGATGCATGGCAAGCGAGCAAAACGAGCAGTTGCCAAAGCAGCCCCGGTGGGTTATAAGCGAGAACTGCACGGTATCAATGGCGTGTACCGTTCCCCTTCCTGTCCTGCGTATCGCCCGCGTGAACGGAAGCTCGTAGAGATAATCCATCTCATCCGTTGTCAGTGGTGCCGCTGGGGGGTACTGCACAACGTGCCAGTCTCCGTATGATTCCGAAAGCGGGGGCGATACCCCTGGGCGCTGATTGCCCCTTTGCACGAGGAACGATCCCATAAACGACCGTTTCGATGCGCATATGTCGTCAAATGAGGGCAGGAGTTCGGCACCGTTTGGCGGTTCTTTTCGTTTTATGCATGTGCCCGGTATGCCATCAAGCGTTCTGCCCCCCTTCGTTTGTTCCGCAATCTCAAGTATCTGGCGCTCCCCCATGCCGTATACCAGCACGTCTGCCTTGCTGTCAAGAAGAATCGATTTTCTGGCCTTGTTCTGCCAATAGTCGTAATGGGCGAATCTCCTCAATGATGCCTCAATGCCCCCTATGACGAGCGGCATGCCCTTAAGCTCCCTCCTCACAATCTGGGAATAGGCTATGCATGCCCGGTCTGGGCGTTTGTGCCCCTCGTAGCCCATACGGTCATTCGTGCGCTCCCGTTTCATGGGGGTATAGTTTGCCACCATCGAGTCCATAAGGCCTGCAGTTACCGCTACAAAGAGGCGGGGGGTGCCAAAGCTGTGGAACGCCGTTGCGTCTGAACAGTCTGGCTGGTCAAGTATGCCCACCGCGTATCCCTTGTCGTCAAGCAGGTGAGCAAGGACCGCGACACCATTTGAAGGATGGTCAGCATAGGCGTCGCCACTGACAAAGAGCACGTCAATGCCAGCACCCTGCTTACCCTTCTTTTGTTCCCCATAGATGCTAATCGTCATTTCTTGCCCTTCTTGCGTTCATGCCGGTATGCTTCAATAATCCCTTCGAGCCATTGGGACTGCTGTGCCCGTTCCTTGCTTCTGGTGTCCCGTTCCCATCGGGCATAGGCCTCGTCGAACTGCTTTTTTTCGAGTATAGCAACCGCCCCCTCCCTGCGTATGTCACATGCGGCTGCCGCAACAACGGCAACAGCGTGCTGTTCGAGTATCTCGCGTGCCGTATGGCTCATCTCGGTCTGTGTTATGATGCCTTTAACGCCGAGCGACGCCACTTTGGCCGCGGTCGAGGCCCCTCCTCCCGAGCTGTCTTCCACAAAGAGGATGTCACCCTCTTTTATGCCTGTTGCCTTGGCAAGGGCGTCGATGTCCTGCCCCAAGAAGCGCCTCAGCACATGGCATACGATAAGGTCATCGTGGACCGTAAGCTTTTGGATGCCCCGAAGCGCCTTAAGTTCCTTGGCGAGGCGCTTGTGTGACCTGCGCAGCAGGGCCCGATCCTTTTCCAGGCGCGTTATGCGGCGGTCCCTGCTGCACACCACGGCAGATTCGATCGCCCTCAGTCGCGTCGTCTCGTCCCGGGACGCAATCTCGCACTCAAGCGACCGCACCGTTTTTTTAAGTTCGAGAATGCGTGACTCAAGCTCGCTGATATATGCCCTCTGGTTGCGTATCCGTGCCTTGAGCGGCCCGATGGGCGGATGCGTGTGTATCTTGCAGGGGGCACCTGTTTGTGCTACACTGCCTACCTGAGGGGATGCAGGGGGCTCGAGGATGGAGAGTGCCTCGGATACGGTGTATTCCCTGAGCGTAAGCGCCTTTACCTCCTCTGAAAGGCCCATTTTCCCAGCTTGCCCAAGCCGGGTGTCGATGTTATCGAACTTGGGTTTGTAATGTAGGTATGCCTTTACGGCCGCGGCAAGCGCATCCCGCTCATGTGCATTGCTGATTTGCGTCCCCTTCGCAAGCTCGTTTTTTTCCTTGAGCGATATCGAGTCCTGTGGAACATGGAGCCGTGCCTCAAACGACGCCGATACCTTTTCCACTGTTTGGGGGAGCGTCTCGACATCGGTCGCTATAATCGCCGGCAGGCCTTCGCTTATTATCCGTTCCACTATGTCGTCGATGGACATGTTTTTTGACGAGTGCAGGGCGCATATTTCACCGTGCAGGTTAAGCATGGCAAGCCCCACGGTAGTCCCGGGGTCTATGCCCACAATGATGTGTCTGCGTACCATCATGTCCCCTTCGTACATGAATCGGCTGATAAACCTTATATAATCAGTGGTATTTGGAAAATCATATGATATCATGCATTCTCGTTGAACCGGAAACCCCCGGGAATGTTGGGTCTATTGCCCGGGTCATGCAGAACTTTGACATCGATGGCCCACTGATACTCGTAAATCCCTGCAGGCTCACCGACGAGGCATACATGCTTGCCTGCAATGCTGGCTCCACCCTTGACGAGGCCGTTGTCGTGGAAACGCTCAAAGATGCCCTTGCTCTGGTCGGCACCTCCATCGCAACGTCCCGCGAGGCAGGGGATGAGTATAATGTCCGCCGCATAGCGCTCCTGCCCGAGGATCTAAAAGGGGACGCCCTTGTCGGCAGATCGTTGGGGGTTATTTTCGGCAGGGAGTCGTCTGGTCTTACCAATGATGAGGTGGCAAGTGCCGACCTGCTTGTAACAATTCCAACATCCCCATCGTATCCCACCATGAACATATCACATGCTGCCGCAGTTGTATTCTATGAGATGAGGAAGTCGCTTATGGGGCGAAAGCGCCCCGTGAAGCTCGAGGGGGCGACCAAGGAAGAGCATGATATGATTCTCGGTGACCTATATGGCATCATACATGCCGTTGAGCACCGGCCGTATCGGCGTCGCGTGGCCGAGACGGTGGTTACACACGTCGTAGGCCGCTCATTTTTTTCCTCCCGCGAGGCGTATACGCTCAAAGGAATACTGCGTAAGGTGCGTTCCCGTGTCGAGGGGGCAGATACACAAAAAAAAGATATTTGAACTCCCTTGCCGTGAGAGATGCGGTAGTTCAATGGAAAAGATTGCTTTAGTCACAAATGCATGGTCAGAGGGCGTAGGCGTAACGTGGGCGAGATCTTTATGTTCAGTTAGTGGAACATTATGTTCAAATGGACTTTATGTGCAACCCAGCAGCTGTACCACAACATTTAAATATAGTTTGTTACAAGTCTCACTAAAATGATGGTGATTATATGGCTTCATTGAGACCAGGTAAGATTGATAGGAAGGTCATTGGTCCCTCTTATACGAGAAAAAAGTATGTGCGAAGCTTTCCCGCATGCAAGGTCGTGCACTTTGATATGGGAATCAGGAACAAGGATTTTCCCTACGCTGTCCACCTCGTCGTTGAAGAGGATGTCCAGCTGCGCCACAACTGCCTCGAGGCAGCTAGGATTGTGACAAACAGGCATATGGAAAAGAAGATTGGGCGAGACATGTTCTATCTCAAGCTGCGTACCTACCCCCACCAGATCCTTCGTGCCAATGCTATGGCAACAGGAAACAAGGCGGACCGATACGGTAACGGTATGCGTCTTTCATTCGGAAAGACCGTTGGGCTTGCCGCCCGATGCAAGCGCGGACAGCGCATTATGACCGCTTTTGTCGACAAGAACCAGCTCCCGCGTGCGAAGGAAGGGCTCAAAAAGGCAGGATACAAGCTTCCCGCTAAGTATCGTATTGAGATTGAACAGATTGCCTAATCTTTCTTTTTTTTCTTTTATGTAGTGTGCAGGGTATCCTGCAGGGATGATGAATCGTATGCAGGACAAGACAGGGGGCAGTGTAGCTAAGGTTGAGTTCCATGCACCCTACCACCCCAATGTTCTTGTCAGGATACTAGATAAGTATTATAGTATCGATGGCGCATGCTCCAATCGGCATGAAAAGTATGTGCACTGGATAACTCACTTCCATTTTGACCATATCCGCTCTTCTGTTGCAGGCGGTGCTGATTTCCTTCTCAAACAGGATGAAAAAATATCCATTTACGCACCTCATGACACAACGCCTGTCGATGATTGCTCATCCGTTTTCTTGCTGCACAAGCAGCTCTATGCACACCATACACAGGGAAAGCGCACCCTCATCCCCGTTGCCGCGGGGGATAAGATTAAAATCAATGGTACGGTCCTCGAAGCGGTCCCGCTTCTTCATTCTGTGGAAAACTTCGGATTGTTCATCAATAACAGCAAGGCTGATTTTACCGTTTTTGTGACCGGCGACTGGCTGGGTTCATATGAGGAAAACAGGGAAGCCATACTGACCCGGGAACCTTCGGTCCTTATCTCCGAATGCCGTTATATCCAGGAAAAGACCTATAGCATGACATCTGAGCGTATGCATGCGCACCTAATCGACCTGCTCGAGCTTCGCGAGTTTCTTCCCGATACGCTGATTATCCCATACCATATCTCCAGGACATTTTCCAACATATCCATGCTTAATAAGATTTTTGATACCAACAACTTTGTTTTTGGAAAGAAAATTCTATTTTACGGCGACATTACCCAATATGAGGTAACAGAACAGTTCTAGGTCAGTGCAGGGTATCGTTTTCATATATCTCGAACACCCTCATGATAGTGTCGGCATCTTCCATCCCTTTGTCGTCCCGAAGCCTGAGCATCCGGGGGAATCTCAGGGCGAATCCGCTTTCGTAATGGGGGCTTCGCTGTATCTCCTCGTATGCGACCTCTATTATAAGATCGGGAGCCAGCGTGATGTCCGTTCCTTCTTCATGCACGATAAATGGCCGTAGGCGTGAGGTCAGCTCTTCGAGCATCTCGTCGGTTATCCCCGTTGCGACCTTTCCTATCTCCGATGGTGCACCGGTCTCGTCGAGAATGGCGATGCGGAAGCTTCCCATAAGTGTTGCGCGCCTGCCCGAACCCCACTCCGCGCCGACTATAACGCAATCCAAGCTCTCAAGCACGGATTTGAGCTTGAGCATCGTTCCCACACGCAGCCCCGGGACGTATGGGCTTTCCAATCGCTTAAGCATAAGTCCCTCATTCCCCCTAGCTATGGACTCATCAAAAAACGCCTGTGCCGCTTCCTCGTTGCCTGTAGTCATCATTTTTGAGAGCACAAGCTTTCCGGGAATCTCCCTGACGATGCCCTCCAGAAGCTCACGGCGCTTTGAAAAGGGATAATCTAGGATGATTGTGCCGTCGAGATAGAGGATATCAAACAGATTGGTCATGACGGGAACGTTCTCTATCGCCTCCTCTATGTTATACTTCCGCTTTATCCTCCTAGATATGTGCTGGAACGGCAGCCATGCCCCCGATTCGCCAATCCCTATGGTCTCGCCCTCGATTATGCAGTCATGGGGGATGCCTTCCAACACAGCCGCCACCACATCCGAAAACTGCAAGCTTACATCTTCGAGCCTACGGGTGAATATCCTTATTTTGTCCCCTACCTTGTGGATTTGCATACGGAATCCGTCATACTTGTATTCAAGGGCGCAGGGGCGCCCTAATGCATCAAATCCCTCCGACGCGGTCTGCACCTTTTGCGCGGCCATCATCTTTATTGGCCTAAACGGGGTGAGGGTGATTGCGGCAAGTGCCTCATGCCCCTCCTGCGCCGCCCGGGCGACAAGGCCCATATCGTTTGAGAGCATATACGCCTTCTCGACGTCTGCCGCCCCCACGCCGAATGTCTGTGCCACGGCGTCGCGAACGATGCCTTCACCCACGCCTGTTCGCATGGCCTCAACCACAATCCGCGCAAGGTACTTTGCCTCACGGGGCGTGGCATCAGTAAGGAGCCCGCCGAGGATCTTGAGTTTTTTGTCCTGGCTGCGCCTGCCTTCGAGCGCCGCCAGCCGGTGAAGCGAATCAACAACGCCCCCGACATCAAGCGGTGTGGAGAAGAATCTCATTTGGAGATTGAGCCCCATGGCGTACTCGATTGACGCCCCGATATCCCCTGTGTCCCTCAGTGTGGCGATTATTTCCCTCTCCGAAACGCCTGAAGCGTCGGAAGCAGCGCGAATAAGGAGTTTTTCCCCAACGCCGATCTTTTCAGGGGACCAGCTTGGAAATACGGAACCTAACACGAACTGGATGACGTTGTGGAGGTCCGGTGACGGTGTCTTTGAAAGGAGTTTCGCAAGCATCACTGCCTTTTCCAACCTGCTGCTGGTGGATTCGAACTTCTCAAATGCATCACAGACGGTCTTGAATTCCATCGTATCATCCCAAGGACGGGGGTTTCATATAAAATCCTTTGTATTTTTAAAAATTAATCATATTTATGCCTATTCTGCTTTTAAACAGAAAATTATATATAAAACATTTGTTAACTCTAATGCGAAGGGTGGACATCTATGCCGAAGGAGAGTATATATGAAATTAAAGCGTACCTGCTCGAAGTCGAAGCAGAACAAAAGCTCATAGAGCAGCGTGTGAGACAATTTGATGTTGACACTGGGCAAATCAGGGTGCAGGAAGAACCACCTGCACCATCAAAACCAAAAAAAAGTCTCGAGTCCGAGGCGCAGCAGCTCGAGGAAATGGCTGCAGGTGTGAACGGTGCCCCCGCTGCCGCAATGGAATTTCCTGACCCGTTGCCTCTCGTGGACGATGCTCCCTTGATGCCACCCGAACCGGTTCTACCTGCATACGATATCGCCGCCGACCTTCTGGAAAAGACAGAGGCCGTACTGCGTAAATACTCTCCTGCATTTATGGGGCAGAACATCGAGACAACCTCGCTTATGCTCATATTTTTGCAGAAAACGTCGCTTATGCTCCCCTTTGACACTAATTTTGAGATTCGGGGGAAGATAGAGCACAACATCAAACAGCTATCGTCACTCTTTGGAAAGACGAAGGATTCCTTAGCCAAGCAGGAGGAACGCCAGCATCTTGAGGGATTTATGGCTGAGATTGACAAGGCTCTCCGCCGGTACAGCCGCCAGCAGATAGCAAAAGACCCCGAGCGCGCCCAGTATGACTATAACGTGCTCATCGAGGCCCGACAGGGGCTGCCTCGGGGGAATCCGACGTTTGAGATGGTCGTTTCAAAGCGCATAGAAGAGTTCGAACGCCGCATCAACACGGTGCTTGAGGACGGGAAGGCGCAAAAGGAGCTTGATATATTCAATGCACGGGTAAAGGCGTTTCTCAAGAACGCGGAATCTCAGGACCTAGAAAAGCTCGACGGTGAATACCAGCAGCTAACAGGCCAGTTTAAGCTTATCGAGCACCGGCTGGACAAGGCGGCACTGTCATCGGCGAAAAATAACCTGTTCCGCTGCAAGGAAAAGCTCGAGGCGACAAAGGCGCACTCCAAACAGGAAATACGGATGAAGTACCATGTCGACGAGGAAAAGCGCAAGGAGGAGTATCTAGGTCTTAGGACCTTCTGGAAGTCATACCTGCGCGACCTTCACGTCTATACGCAGACGGTCGATGCGGCGGCGTCTTCACAGTATTTCTCACTCTATACCAAGTACCAGTCGATGTTGGAGACTTTTTACAGCCTTGTGCGCAAGGACATGATTACAAAAGAGGAGGTCCAGCAAGCTACACAGATACTTGAGTATGTGGAAAGCCGGCTAGAATACCTCCGTGGAAGTATCTAGGGCTCGTACATTCGCATGGATTCCTAAAGCTTTTATGTTTAAGTTTAATATTCTTAGAGATATAGTATATAAGGAGGTGAATTACTACTATGCTGACAAAAGAGCGATACGATGCCCTCAGTTTTATTACAATACCGGTGAATTCCTACTTGCTTAACAAGGCGCGCTCGATTTTCGATGCCGATGAAAGCATCACGCTTCGAACCGAGATGGGCGTAATTAAGAAGAGCGCCTATGCGACTACGATTTTCATCGACGGATTTGAGGTGGGGCAGCTTGACCTTTCACGGTCAAACATTGGTTCGTCACACTATATGCCGTGGATGATAGCCACCGAAGTTGAAGGCGAGCGCATCGTACAGTATATGGAATGGAAGTTTGTGCTGGAAGAATAAAAAGCCCCTCTGGGGCTATATTCCCCCATATTATATGATAAGTGCCATTATTGCTTTTTGGGCATGCAATCTGTTCTCAGCCTCATCGTACACCACTGAGTGCGGGCCGTCGATTACCTCATCTGTTATCTCTTCCCCTCGATGTGCCGGAAGGCAGTGCATCACGATATGTGATGGTGATGCGTGGTTGGTAAGCTCCTTGGAAATCTGGAATCCCTCAAATGCCCGCACCTTGCGCGTCTTGTCGCCTTCTTGCCCCATGGATACCCATGTGTCAGTGTAGACGACGTCAACGCCTGTTACTGCCTCTACTGGGTTCGAAAAGAGTTCGTACGACAATCCGTCCCCTTCAGCAAGCGATATGATTGATGCGTCTGGTTCATATCCGCGGGGGCATGCGATATGCATTTTTGCCCCGAACTTGGCCGCGCCGAGCATAAGCGAGTTGCATACGTTGTTGCCGTCGCCGACATAGCAGACCGTAAGTCCCGCAATCTTTCCGAATCTTTCCATTATCGTAAGATAGTCGGCAAGCCCCTGGCAGGGGTGCAGCAGGTCAGAAAGGCCATTTATCACCGGGACATTCGCATACTGCGCAAGCTCAAGAACATCATCGTGCGAAAATACCCTCGCCATGATCCCGTCGACATACCGCGACAGCACGTTGGCAACATCCTTGATGGATTCGCGCTTTCCGAGCTGGATCTCATCCGGGCTCAGGTACAGGGCGTTACCTCCCAGCTGATGCATCCCGACGTTGAAGGAGACGCGCGTTCTAAGGGATGGTTTTTGGAAAATCATGCCAAGGTTCTTGTCCTTGAGCGCTGTAGAAAACACACCGGCACTAACCTGCGACTTCATATGCTGGGCGCTGTGCAGGAAAAAGTACAGTTCTTCCTTGCTGAAGTCATGCAGGCTCAAAAAGTCTTTGCCCTTGAATCGTTTCATGATATCTCCTTCTGGGCAAAGGGGATTCTTGAGAGTCGGAAATGTGATGATAACTTCTAGAACCCCCAGTGCAATGGTATAGTAGTGATTTTTCTTATAAAAACTTACCCAAAGGTTTTATATATGGATTCACTACCTTTGTGTATGGCGCCTCCGCGGGTACGTACGACGCTCATAGGTGACGTACAGGATATCTTGTCCCATATTGTGAGCAACCATGAACCGTCTCCTGCCACCATCAACCTGGAACAGGAACAGGACGCTGCTTGGCGTATCCAGTATTACCATCGTTTTTCGGACCCTGAGCGGGAAGAGCGGTATTACCGTACGGTAACAGTATGCAAACTGCTTTACCAGGACATTGCACATGGATGTAAAAATCCGCTTTTACGCAAATATGCCCCCGGTATAGAGGGCATCGATATCAATACGCTCAGAAAGATCAGGTTCGACGCGGAAGCTGAAGAGTATGTCATTTATACCGCTGATGGCGAGATACGGATCTATAAGGGCGACATGGCCTACGTTTATCCGTTTTACTGCCGGATTCCCGATGCTGCCGAATACGACATAGCTTATGAGGGAGAAGAAGTATTCAGCTATGCGATATACAACGAAGCGACATACATACCGGTTTTTTGAAATAAAATGGTGATACGGTGAGAAGATTTTTGATAGTGGCATTATTGCTCGTAGTGGCAACTATTCCATCCACCCGATACGCTCGGCGTGCTTACCGTACTGCATTTAGTGAGTTCGCCCTTTATCAAGTGGCCCTTCTGCCGGTACGCCTGCCTCATTGGACCGTGCTCATGGCTGCAGACACGCTGGCCGTCAACTGTGTCAGGGTCGATGGGGTGGCATACAACAAGTATGGGCTTTGCAACAGGGTATGCCCCATGAATCGTGATTTGATTTTGGGGTGCGGTGAGTGCATTAATTGTAGGAAATGCCTTGAGCCTTGCAGAAAAGATGCTATATATTACGGAAAAAAGTAATAGAGTTCTACGGCATTGGGACATAATTCAAATCCATGCCACTTGAAAAATAGATGAAAAGAACGAACAGGCCTATTCTTTTTCGTCCTTTATCACAACGACATAGACACGCTGGCCGATGTATTTCTTCGGGACATCGGCCTTTGCGCTGTTCCCGAACGGCGTTACCTTCTTCTCTATTACCACCTCTACCTCGTCGCTGAGGCTGAAGTTTCCCTCGAAAAGCTCTACTTTTCGCATGGTTGGGATATCCATAGAAAGGTATTTATACCTTTCGGTTAATAGGTTTCTATGAAGGTAACGTATATGCTGGCCCGGGAGGTGGGGGACCTCCTTCAGGAGCTTATGCGCACCCGCGACCCGAAGGAACTCCCAAGCACCACCGAATGGGAGCGGAAAAGAAAGGGGATCGTAAAAAAGTTCTTTTTCTTCATTAAGTAATTGCAATAATTGATTTCGAATGAATAGTGTATTTATCTCATATGGTCTACCACGGCTATGAGAATCAAGAAGAAGCTCGTCTGCACGGTCCGTGGCATGGAGAAGGGGTCTGGGGCGATGCTTGTTCACGTCAAGAGGATATATTGGCACAGCCCCATATTTCTTACATAAGAAAGAAAAAAAAGGGCTTAGGCCCTTTCCATTTTTATTGGCGAGTCTTTATCTCGCCTGATATGGTAACGTCCTTGCCGATGGTGATTGTGCCCTTGTACTCTATGCCCTGGGTTATCTTCACGCTGTCACCAAGGTAGACGTTTCCCCCGCTGATAATCTTTTTAGCAGCAGTCCTGGCGCCGATATGTATGTCTGCATCGGATGTGGCTGTCTCGATGGCGCACTCGGTGCCGACTTCGATGGGCCCCTTTGACTGTGCCCCCTTAGTGAGAGTGCACCTGTTTCCAACAAGGATGCCCTGCCCTGCTTCTAAGGCCCCATACACGCTGTTGCCCTCCCCAAGTGAAATACGTTCCTGTGCCTTGATTTCGCCGTGTATGGAGGTGTTTTTCCCTGTGGTAACGCCCTTGGGGGTGGTCATTCCCCCTGTGACCTCGACATTGTTTCCAACAATGATATTGTCGCTTTGTGAGTGTATAGCCACAATCTTGTGTTGGAATTCTTCCTTCTTTGCGTTTACCGCCTCGGTAAGCTCATCGATAAGACGTTGCATTTTTGTCTTGACCTCGACGTTTTCCTCGAGTTTTTCGATAAGGCGCTTATTTTCTTCCCGCACTCTGTCCGTCACTCGCTTCATGTCCTCAAAGTTGCTAAATACCTTGTCATATTCAGCTACCTGGGCCTTGAGATCCTCGTTTTCCTTCTGTAGTTTGGAAATCTTCACATTATTATTATCATTTCCTAAAAGTCCCATCATTACTCCTCCATGCGCTACACATTCAATTGTACATAATATATGCCGCTTTTATTAAAAATTTAACGTTATTTCATTATAAAATTCCGAAATCAAACGTTTAATTTCTGCTTTGATATGTGCACGCCGCTCTGTGGCAGATGCCTGCTTCGCTAGGTGCTCTTCAGATGCTGCCTTGGCGGTGGCATATGCCGATTCTGCATCACACAGCCGCTGCTTGAGCGATTCGATCGTGGGGTCGTGGTATGAATCCAATGATTCCTTGAGTGCGTTGCGCTGGGAGATAATATCCACATAGTCCTGGACCATGCTATCCATCATCCCATTCTCAATATCATTGCAGCGCGATACCGCCTTGTCGAGCCTCGTATGTTTTTCTGAAACAACAGCCTTTTCCAACCCCTCTCGAATGTGTGCCATAAGTGACGTGCAGATTCCCATGGCATTGGCCTCCGTTACCGTAATCACCGGGCAATCCATCATTTGCTCCATCATGGCATATTCGCCCGGTGGCAGCGCTATGTCCCCGTGGTCTACGGCGTTCTTGAACTTCTTGAGCATCCTGCGCACCGGTGCGAGGTATTCATATATTGCCAGATTTTGCTCGTGTTCCTCTTTTTCCATAGTCTCGAGGCGGGCGATATCGGCAAGGTGGCGGTGTGCCTCTGCCCCCATTGAATATGTGTCAAGCTCCTTTCTCGCGCGCTTCACCTGTGCCATGGCAACATTCGCTGCACGGTCTGCCTCAGTTGCAGACACTGCACGTGACTCGTCGTCATATAACGCATACTCATCCGTATACGCATCAATTTTGGTCACGACATCCCACTTCGGCGCATGCTTGTTGTATAGTTCCGATAGCTCATTGGCCTCAATGGCAATCTGTTTGAGTACCCTGCCTATCTCCTTAATCTCCGGTTCGAACGCTATTGCAAGGTACTTGCCATTGGAGGTGGCTATCCTATTCACGTGTAGCAACGTTTCCTGCAATCCCGAACAGTACACCTTGACGTCTTCTGGATACGAAGGGTCATATCGCTGGCGTTTCGACAAGAGCGAGTGCATTGCAGAGCAATATGCCTTTTTCGATGTGATGGTAATAGTTTCTAGGCGTTTGATGAGCTCCTCTTCTAACTCTTTTGCATCCAGTTCCGTTACGATTGATTCCACCTGGTCGAAAAGGCCGTCTATTTCCTCACCATGGGGCAATCCTTTGGTTAGTATCTCTTGAGACAATGCTTCCCTGGTATCCAGGGCCCACGGCCGGACCTGCTCGAAAGAGAGCGTTCTGGGT
>CAYSZY010000015.1:0-18893 GCA_964435645.1 uncultured Thermococci archaeon
TAAAAAATGAGCATAACAATGCAAATGATATGAACAGTACGGATATTGTATGTTTTATGGGATATAATGCAGAAATGGTATTAATAAATTTATCCTGACTTTAACCGTTCAAGGACACTTCTTTTAATCACTAACTGTTAAACTTAGGATTTATTGGAAAATAGAAGAAAAAAGGGCGATTATTGCCCTGTGGTAATCGCATTCCAGTTGTGGCGGGCCGCCATTATAAGCGCCCCGAAGGCCGCCAGGATAACGAGAATGTGCGCGATTCCGCCAATATACGGCAGCCAGTAGATGATCCTGAGCACCACGAATCCCAGCACGAACTGCCAAAGCTCCGAAACATCTTTGGAAAGCAGCGCAAGGATTTTTCTCCCCACAGCAAGGGATGCCACGGTGGATGCCACAAGCAGCATGAGCGCCGTTGCCAGCCCCATGAGAATTGCGAGCGGCAGGCCTATTACCGTTATGGCGAGGAATCCCCCTATTAACAGCGCTGCAACGAATCCACCGATGCCCACGGCGACATCCACCAGCGTCCCGTACAAAAGCTCATCGGCAGCCGCGGCAATCCTTTTCCTAAACAGGCCAACAAGCACGATGCCAACGATAAAGTAGCCCACTATCATAAGCAGCCTGAGTACACGCACAAACTTCTGCATTACAGTTATAAAGCCCGGTTCTAGCTCCCAATCGGTGTTTTCCGTTATCGTGCCCGCCTCGCCGTTGTTAGTGAAAGACTCTGCCACGACCTTGAGCTCTCCGCCGATTGCGCCGTTGTTGATGACCGTCTGGCCGAAAATCCGGGCATCCTCTTCCACGGTGGCGTGGCTGGAAAAAATGATGTCCCCACCTGCCGCCGCCACCTTAAGAACAGAGGAGTTGAATGTGATATTCCTCCCGACAGCCATGACCTTCCCCGAAACAGGCGCGTTGAGGAGGATGGTGTTTGCAAACGCTATGATATCCCCTGTCACCGGGGCGTTTACCGTGAACGTCTCGGCCGCCACGAAAATGTCTCCGCTGACCGCAGCCCCAATAGTCACAGCCGTACCTGTGAGGAACTGGTCCCCAGTCACCGGATGATCGATCGTGCCCGAACCATCATCGGCCACGACAATCCCCGCCCCACCGAGCAACAGGGCGGTGATAATGAGTATCAGAATTTTTTTCATATTATCAACAACAGGAGTTCTGGTGCCTGAATATAGATTGCAATATGTTTTTAAGCGTTCCGATAAAGGATAGGCTATGCTAAAGACCGTCATCGGCTCGTGGCCGATATTCTATGGGGAACAAGGGAAGGCGGCCATCCGCCAGTCCATCGAGGACCAGATTGCCGCAGGCATAGATATCGTCTCCGACGGGCAGACCAGAAACTACATGGTGGAGTACTTCTCGAATCTTATAGAGGGATTCAACTGCTACGAATGCCCCATCGACTTCTGCAACAAGGACTGCGGCGATGGCGCCGTGATCAAAAGCAGGATACGCCATGACGCGGTCTTTGACGAAACGGTGCTTGAGGACCTGGCGTACGCAATAGAGATTTCCTCCGTTCCGGTAAAGGGCATCATCACGGGGCCCACCACGCTTGTCAACTGCTCGCGGCTCGATACCGACGCATATGGCAGCCTGTATGACAAAACGCTGTTTTCAGACCTTTCAAAGGCGCTGGTACGCATTGCAAAGAACATGCTTGACGTGGGCGTGCAGTCGATTCAGGTCGACGAGCCGTTCCTCAGCGTCGGCTCCCCCTCGCACCTTGCAAAGTTCTCGCTCGAATATATCAGCAGCCATCTCGACTGCGACGTCTCGCTTCATGTGTGCGGCGACGTGTACAGGGATATCCTGGACACCATAACCGATGAGGAGCGAAGCGTCTTTGACATCATCATGGGATTTCGCGGCATCGACAGCGTCACGCTCTCTTTTGCCGGATATCCCCAGAACAAGCACTGCCTTGCCCAGTACATCGGCAGCGTCCCACCGAAAAAAATCGGCGTCGGGTGCGTCAGGACCGACATGCACCGCGTAGAGAGGCACAAGGAGGTCTACGACCTCCTAAGGTACGCGTCCTGGTGCCTTGGCGAGGAAAACGTCATCGCTGTTCCCGACTGTGGCATGAAGATCCTAGATCGTGACACGTCATGTGCAAAGCTCCGGGTCATGTGCGAGGCGGCGGACTCCGTCACCAGGGACTACGAGCAGGAACGCGCCCTCAAAAGGGCCTGATTGCAGGATGCCAAGCCCGTATTCAATCCCTGTATCTTTGGTCCCTGCGATGCGGCCACCCGGACTGCGCCGCGCCATGCCACCGTATGGCGGGCCAAGCCCCATACCCCCTCTTTTTGCCCAACACGTAGCAAGGGGGTATACTTTTATAATTGTACACTGCGAAGGTAGTCCATGGTGACCCTATGAACGTCATACTTGTTATTTCCGATGGATTGGGGGATATACCCAATCCCACCCTATTAGGCAAGACGCCGCTTGAGGCGGAAACTTACCCGACCCTCGACAAGCTAGCACGAGAAGGCATAACTGGTATCATGGACCCCCTGCGACCCGGCGTTCCCGCCGGGAGCGATACGGCGCATATTGCCATCTTCGGTGAGAATCCGTTTGAGGTGTACAGCGGAAGGGGATATCTCGAGGCCCTCGGCGTCGACCTGGACCTTGGGCTTTCTGATATCGGATTCCGCGTCAATTTCGCCACCGTCGAAGGTGGAGTCATCGTGGACAGGCGGGCGGGCCGCGACCCCGAAGGCCTGCCGGAGCTTGTGCAGTATATCCGGGACCATATCACGCTTGACGTCCCGTTCCTGTTCAAGGAAGCGACCGGCACCCGCGCGGCACTGGTTCTCCAGGGCGAAGGATTGTCGTGCAAGGTTTCCAATGGTGACCCCCACACCGAGGGCAAGGCACCGCTCATGGTGGCACCGCGTGATAAAAATCCAGCCTCATCATACACGGCGCGCATGGTCAACGAGTTTGTCACACAGGCAGGGCACCTTCTTGCCGACCATCCTGTGAATCGGGGCAGGGTGGCTGCGGGGAAGCTTCCAGCCAATTATCTCCTCGTCCGCGGCGCAGGGGTCCGCCCCTGCGTTACGGCGCTGCCTGAAAAGTATGGTATCACCGCGGCGTGCATCGCCGCAACCGCGCTTATTCGGGGCGTAGCAACGTGCTTCGGGCTTTCCATCTATCCTGTCGAGGGCATCACGGGAGAGTATGACACCGACACCGATGCCAAGGCGAAGGCCGTGATAGCGGCGATAAAAACCTATGATTTCGTCTTTGCACATTTCAAGGCAACCGACACGGCATCGCACGACGGCGATCCCCTAAAGAAGATGGAGATGATCAAGCGGCTTGACAAGATGATGGCCGACATACTTGCAGCTGTAGACCCCGAGGAGACGATTATCGCCCTCACCGGGGACCACACGACCCCCTGTGCGACAGGGGACCACAGCGGTGAGCCGGTGCCCATCGTCGTGTGGGGAAGGGGTGTCAGGACCGATGACGTCGTGCACTTTGGCGAGCGCTCGTGCGCCAAGGGCGGGCTTAATCGCATATCTGCCACCGACATCATACCAATCCTCATGAATCAGTCCCGAAAGATACACAAGTTCGGTGAGTGACGCATGCTCCACATTCTTATTAGGGGAGTCAAGGTCCCGTACTCCCGCTGGAAGATATCCGAATCCATTGCGGCCGCAGGGCTTGACAGCCTGCAGGCCTACCAGCTTGCGGAAACGATACAGGCCGAGCTGCTCGCCGACGGCGTGGCCGTTATCGAAAGCGATTCCCTTCGGGCGCTTGTGCACGAGCATATGCGTGCCATAGACACCAAGACCGCCACGCGCTACAAGACGTGGAGCCGTATCCGCCATGAGCATATACCCACCATCATCCTGCTCGGCGGCACATCGGGCATCGGCAAGTCGTCCGTGGCACTGGAGCTGGCACATATACTTGGCATCCAGCAGGTCATCGGCACCGACACCATCAGGGAGATCATGAAAAACGTCATAGCCCCCAACCTTATCCCCGCGCTCCACTATTCCAGCTATGAGGCGTGGCGGTCCATTCCATACAAGGTCAAGGAAAACAGGGTCGTCGTCGGATTCCGCGAGCAGGCGCTGGCCGTCTCCGCAGGCGTCAACGCCGCCATAGAGCGGTCGCTTAATGAGGGCATCTCGCTTATTCTGGAAGGGGTACACCTCGTGCCGGAGCTCATAACCCCCCACCCCAATGTTACAATGGCCGTGATGCATGTCGCCAATAGCGATGTACACAAGTCACGATTCGTCTCACGGGCCGAGGCGACGCACTACCAGCGCGATGCGCAACACTATATCGACTCCATGGTGGCGATAGCCGATATCCAGGCATACCTTGTCGAGTCAGCGCGCAGCGTGGACGTGCCAGTCATTGAGAACGAGGAGTTTGGCGCCACGGTATCGTCCATACTCGACCTTACCATGCAACGCATGAAAAATCTGCTGGACTAAATGAATCCGATGCGGAGCCGCTCAAGGTCGAGGAAATTCTTAAACGAGAACATCCCTATCACCCTGCCGCCTTCCTCCACAAGCAGGTGCCTGATAGCCTCTTTTGACATCACGACAAGGGCGTCCTTAACCTGCATGCTGCTGGGTATCGTCATCAGATTGGTGGTCATGACGTCGCCGACACGCGTTTTTGAAAGGTCCTTGCACATTGCGACGTTCCTGATGATGTCACGCTCGGTAATGATGCCGCACGGGTTGCCCCCGCATTGCACGACGAGCGAACCGATGTTTACAGATGCCATGAGCGAAGCGGCTTCCAGCACCGACGTGTCCTGCCCGACCGTCAGGAGATTCGGTGTCACAAATTCCTTTACCGGTACCATGAGGCGTGTTTCCATCACCATTCCTTTTACGCAGGTGGCTTAAAAACTTGCGTGCGCCATCGGGCATGGATTAAGTATTTAGGCATATCCCCCGTATCTATGCCAATGGTGCGCATCTTACAGCTATCCGACACGCACGTCTCCCGGACGTACCACTTTGACGAAGCGGCCTTTAAGCGGGGAATGGGGCTCGTCTCATCGCTTCCCCATGATCTCATGGTCCATGTCGGCGACATAACGGAGCATGGATTTGAGCATGAGTACATCTGGGCAAAGGAGATCTTCCCCCCAACCGGCATGCATTGCGTCATGGGCAATCACGATGCCAGGAATGTGGGGTACACGCTGTTTGAGAAGTACTTCGGCAACCCCCATGGGGAGGTGCACCACAACGGGGTTGCATGCATACTCCTCGACTCCTCCGTCCCGGACCGGAACGAGGGCCGTGTGGGGAAGACCGATGCAAAGCGCCTCAAGCATTTTCTCAACGACTATGCCGAAAAGACCACGGTGGTCGCGCTCCACCACCACGTCCTGCCCATACCACGCTCCGGCAGGGAGCGCGGCCTCCTCACCGATGCGGGGAGGGTGCTTAAGATCCTGCTCGACTACCATGCGGATCTTGTGCTATCCGCCCACCGGCACTCGTACAACACGTACAAGGTCGGTGAGACCACCGTGGTTAACTCGGGCACGTTTTCATCATACAAGACACGGGCGGGCGACTCGCACTCATGCAACTGCATCACCATAGAGGAGGGAAAGATATCGGTGCGCCGCTATGACTTTGACACGCGGGTCATGCATACCGAGTACCGTACGCACCGCGGGGCGTGCCTGGTCCCGGGGGCGGTGAGGGTATGCAGGATCATGCACACGTCGGATACGCACTTCGGCAGCAGCGACTTCCTCCCCGCCGTATACGATGCGGCGGTAAAAAAGATTATCCAGCTTTCACCGGACATCGTGGTCCATGCGGGGGATGTCACCCATAACGGGCTCCAGGAATCCTATATAGAGGCAGCGGCGCAGCTCGACCGCCTGCCGTACCCGCGCCTCGTCGTCCCGGGTGTTCGCGACTACCAGCACCTTGGCGAGGAGCTCTTCGCCGAGTATTTCCCAGCGGAGCATGCGGTAATGGGGCCGGTCAACATAATCTGGGCCGACAGCGTCAAGGCGGAGGAAACAGAAGGGTATATCGGCCGCCGGCAGCTTGGGCGCATCGTCAGGGCCGTACGCGACGACTGCATGAACGTCGTCGTTTTCCACCACCATATCGTGCCCGTCCCCCATACCAGGGAGCGCGACGTCATAGAAGATGCGGGGGACGTGCTCAAGACGCTTGCCGGCAAGGCGCACCTTATCCTCAACGGGAGCAGGCACCTGTCTTTTTCCTCACAGGTCGACGGCACCGTTGTAGTAAACTCCAACACGCTTTCGTCCCGGCGCGTAAACGGGCGCTACGGCAACACGTTCAACATTATCGATATCATGAGCAACAACTCCATTGTCATCTCCGAGATAGGCGCGGTCAGCGGTATCAGGCGCGTGCTTGGCGTCTATTCGCCGCTCTGCTCGCCCCTGTGCGAAGCGACAACTAAATCTTTTTAAGCGTTGCAGCAGGCATCTCGCCCCGCCCCATCACAATCTCCGCATACCTCCCCTGAAAGTATGGGCCCGGATTGACAAGCATCGTCGTGCCAAGGGACGCGATGCCGAACGACTCGTGCACATGGCCGCAGACATGCAGCCGTGGCGTATACTCCTCCACAAATGCCCGCACCGCGTGCGAGCCGATATGGCCCACCCCCGGCGCAATGTCAAGCGGCGTTCCGAATGCCGGCACGTGGGTAAGGAGGATGTCAGGGGCGTGCCCGCCGCTACGCAGCCCTGTTGATATCTCGTCCTCACTATACTCCCCCGGCGCCCCAAACAGGGAATCAGGTGCGCCGGAAAACCCCCTGATAGTATAGTCGCCGCACCGTTTTTCCCGTGCGTGGACAGAGATGCCGAGGTCGACGAGTGCGGACTCGACGTCCTTTTGGTCGCAGTTCCCAAATACTGCGCACACGTTGGTAAGGTCGCCGAGTGCCAAAAGGCTCGCCCTTGCCGCATCCGCGCCGCCGAACTGTGTGATGTCGCCTGCGATAAGCAGCATGTCGCTTGAGGCCGCAAGGCCTGCGGCGGCATCAAGCCGATTTCCGTGTATGTCGCTGATGGCTGTTATTAGCATGATATCCCCATCACGTTTTTAAAATCTGATAATTTAAAACATTGTGGTGATACCATCTGCCTAGCAGTACCAGGGAAAATTATTGAGATTGCCGGAGAGTCTGGCGTTATCGACTACGGCGGCATCCACATCGAGGCGCGCCTCGACCTTGTTGACGTTTCCGTAGGGGACTATGTAATCGTACACACGGGATTTGCAATCGAGGTCCTCACCACGGAGGACGCTGAGGAGTCGATTAAGCTATGGAAAGAAATCGAGGCGTTTGCCGATGAACCTGAATCGGAATGATCCCCGCTCCATCAAGGAGCTTGCCCGGCGCGTTGCGGACGTCGCAACGGGCCTGGGCCCTGTTAAGATTATGCATGTCTGCGGCACCCATGAGCACACGATCGTGACGTCCGGGCTCAGGTCGTTCCTGCCGCCCGCCATCTCCCTCGTTTCCGGGCCAGGCTGTCCGGTGTGCATCACGCCGAAAGAGGATATCGAGCGAATGATATTCCTTGCCGAACATGGGCTTGTGGTAACGACATTCGGGGACATGCTCAACATACCCACAGACTCGGGGTCCCTTGCGGACGCACGCGCCCGTGGCGCCGATATCCGCATCGTTTACGGGATCTCCCAGTCGCTTGCTATCGCGCGCAACGAGGGAAAGGAAGTTGTCCATTTCGGCATCGGGTTCGAGACCACGGTGCCCACGTCGTCCGTTGCGCTCATGTCACGCCCCGAACTATTTTCCATCATGTCTGTGCACCGCACCATTCCCCCCGCCTTGTCATTCCTTCATGAGCACGACATCCACGTCGACGGATTCATCGATCCCGGGCATGTCTGCTCAATTGTCGGCCTCGAACCATTTGTGCCCCTTGCACGACGCTACAAGACACCGCATGTCGCAGCCGGATTCGAGCCGGGCGATGTGCTCATGTCCGTTTATATGCTGCTGCTCCAGCTCCGGGACGGCCGGTGTGATGTGGAAAACGAGTACGCCCGCGCTGTCCGGACAGAGGGAAACAAAAAGGCACAGGCGCTTATCGCCCGGACGTTTAAGCCGTGCGATGCTGCATGGCGTGCGCTTCCCGACATACCGGCCTCAGGGCTTGCCATCGCCCCTTCATACCGTGAGCATGACGCATTGTGGCGGCACAAGGGCATTTTGGACTCATTTGCCTTCGAACCAGACGAGGCGGACAGCGCATGCCGGTGCAAGGACATGCTGCTGGGGGAGTGCATGCCGCGGGACTGCCCCTTGTTCGGCACCGCCTGCACGCCCGACACGCCTGTCGGCCCCTGTATGGTGTCGGCGGAAGGCACCTGCAGCATATCCTACAAATACAATGGCTGACATGCTCCCACAGCCAAAGACCGTGGGCTTTCTGGTAAACGAGGCGTAATCGGCATCCCCATCTCATTTTTCGGGAAAAATCCGTATGTTGGTAGGTAATAGCCGCTTGGCGGCTATCCGATGCAGAGGATAGAACCCTCTTCTGTCGCCACAAAGACCTTTCCATCCGCCAGGGCGGGCGTATAGGGCGCGCTATCCCCGACATCGAGCTCCCAAAGCAGTGTCCCGTCAGTGATCCGGTAGCACAGAAGCGTACCTGATGTGCTGTCGCACATCGCCACTGCTTCCTTCCCTATGGACAGGGACCCCCCGAGTATGGCACCTGGAATTTCCCGGGACCACCGGAGGGTTCCGTTGGACAGGCGCACGCATGACACGGTTGCGGCCCCCCCGCTGGCATACGTTGCGAAGAATGCCATGGTGGCTGACGTGCTGCAGTGGCTGACGCTGGTGTCGTCGCCAACGCCGTACGCCCACACAAGCCCGCCGGTCTGCGCGTCAAGCGCCACAAGCTGCCCGGCGCCGTATCCCTGGTCCATAAGGTCGAGCGAGATGCCGTTTGCATAGACATATTCGCCGCTGAGCGTTGTCGGGCCCATGGCGCCAAGTTCAAAGACGTCCCACTGGCCGAGCTGTGCCCCCGTGGCTGTATCAAGAACAAATATCTTCCCATGATATGTGGATGTATATACGGCATTATCCCGTATCGAAACCGTATGGATGACATCTCCCTGTACGTCTGTTTTCCATAGCTGTGCGCCTGTTGTCGCATCAAAGCATTCCACATGCCCCGCGCCCTGGTACCCTTCCCCGATTATGATGGCACCCCCATACGCCACGGGGCTCGAGCCTATCTGGGGAAATCCCGATAGCGGGACGTACCATTGGCGCTCCCCTGTATGGGCGTTGACGCACAGCAGGTAATATTCATAGTAGTATTGCCCCTTCCTGCTGTCGTATATCCTGAAGACTACGGGGAAGTAGACACTGTCGCCGGAGACACAGGGCGTAGTTTCGCAGACGCCACGCGTGGGTATTTCATATCTCCACAGCTCTTCGCCGGTCTGCGCGTCAAGCGCCACAAGGGAGGTAGCCGTGCCTGAAAGCAGCATGGCGTATACGGTGCCGTATTCTACGATGGGCGCCGTTGTAATCGTTCCTTCCCCGTCGTAGGCCCAGAGTATTTCGGGGGAGGCGGGTATCTGAGAGCGAGTATGCCCCGTATTCTGTATATCGTAATGCGCCAACGGCCAGCCGAACTCCATCACCGGCGCCGTGGTTCCAGGGGGCGTCGTGGGGGGCGGTCCTGTTGTCGGCGCGGCAGTGGTCGGGGCCGGTGTTGTTGCAGGCGCAGTGGTCGGGGCCTGGGTCGTTGCCGGCATGGTGGTGGGCTGGGTATCCGATCCCCCCACACAACCAGACAGAAGCAGTATCGATACAAGGAGCGCTATGCTCCATAATGCAGTACGTCTCTTCATGCTATCACACCCAATAGTCCCGATTGCGATTAAAATAAGTTATGATTGCAGGGTGGTGGCGTGTCCTCACGCTGCAATCACGGCCAATAACGTGCGGGGGGCGAAAGCTACGGGCTCACCTTGCCCAAAAGCTTTCTGGCTTCCATGATTATGATTTTCGCCAGCGACTGCGAGATGCCCACCATTCCCGAAATGTCCTGGGGTGATGCGCGTGCCAAGGCCCCGATATCGGTGATGCCAGCTTTTCTGAAATCCGGCGCCAGGGCGTAACCCACAAAAGGCACCTCCTCAAGCGCCTGGCTGTCGGGGGGATACTGCCGTGAGTACGACGGGTCGATGTATACAACGTCCCTTTGCCTGGATTTGGGCATGTGCACATCCACATACGGGCGCTGGGGCGTGATGATTTCAGGTTCTTTCTGGGTAATTGGAAACGGCTCCTGCCCCTGGGGGCGTGCTGATTCGGCGCCGGCGGCCTTTGGAAGCCCACCCTCTTTTTTTACCTGTGGTGCAGGGGGCGTATTCGAGTCCCTCGAGCGTACAACAGCAACGACGATGATGCACGCGGCGATAAGGGCCGCCCCTGCAACGGCATAGGTGGCCATATCGGGCCAACCACCCTGTCCGGGCGGAACGGCTGTCTGTGTGGGTGCGGGGGTCGTCGGGGGCGTTGTCGTTGCAGGCGGCGGCGTTGTCGGTTCCGGCTGCTGGTATGCGGTTATATATTCGTTGATGTCGCGTGCGTGTTCCTGCACCATGCCAAACTGCCCCGCATTGTATACATCAATCATCGTATCGTAGAGTGCATCAAGCGATTCGACTGCGTCTGCGGGAAGGCCTGATGCGCCTATGGCGTCCTGTGCATCGGCAAGCATGGAGAGTTCCGCCCTGCCCGTCCTGGTCACGCAGATGGCCTCCATCCCGCTATCGGTCTTGTAGGAATATGCAATGCACAGCTCGCCCCCACCGGTGTGCACCCCCTGCATACCGGCCGCATGCGCCGGGAATCCATTCTCCAGGGGCAGGGTTGCCCATGACGCGCCTACAAGCACTGCTGCATGGGGGATGTCGTGTATCTGTTCGCTCCACACTATGGTCATGGCCCCGTCATCTATCGCGGCAGGGGATGAACTATTTCCTGATGACCCCGGCAGTGCCATGGTGCGGAGCCCCAAAGGATTAACATATACCGGCGCTGACTTGTAGTACACGGCCCAGTCACCTTCGCGTATGGAAACCCATACAAGCCAAATATTCCCATCTGCCGCCTTTGTCAGGTGCGGTTCCACATCATCCTTCGGGCCGGTGGCCACGGCGACGGGTTCCAGTAATGACCCCTCCTCGTAGTACCGTGCATAAATGTCGTATGACCCGCGCTGCCCCGATTGCCATGCCATCAATATAAGCCCGTCCTTTTCCTCACAACCCGTGGGATCCGTTTCGTCACGGTCTGTCTGCACCACAGCCTGTGGGGGGGACCATACCGTGCCGTGCAGTACCCGTGCCATGATGTCGTATGTTCCGTGGCGGTCTGACGACCACAGGAGCCAGATGTCTCCTGAAGAGGTGCCAAAAAGCATAGGGTCAGTATCGTCGCCAGGCTCATAGGTCATACGGCGTATATCACCGGACGGCGCAAGCAAACTGGTAAGCTCCAGGAGATATATCTCCCTGTTTCCGCTACGCTCTCCCGACCACGCCACAAGATATCCGTCACCGTGCCTGATGATGGTAGCGTTGGTGGCGTCTTCTGCAGGGTCGCTCAGCTGTATGGGGGCCGACCACGCCACCGGCTGATCCGCAGATACGGGCATACAAAGTACTATGACGAGAATCACGGACAGTAAGGATACTATTCCAACTGATTTGAAGGAATTGGGCATATCCAACGTATTAACAAAGAAGTATATAAAAATTATCAGAAAAAGAAGAAAAAAAGTGGTTATTCTAGCTTACCAGTTTTCATCAGCCGGGTAAAAGTGGGCCTGCTTGTGATTGCATGCAGGACAGACCGGTGGTGCACCCTCTCCCTCAAAGACATAACCACAGTTGCCGCATTTCCAAAGGATGGGCTTGTCCCGCTTGAACATCGTGCCGTTTTTTATGTGCTCGATAAGCTTCCGGTACCGCGCCTCGTGGCGCATTTCTGCAATTGCTATGGCCCTCATGGCAGATGCGACCTCGATAAAGCCCTCCTCGTCCGCGATATCCGCAAACTCGGGGTACATGTGCTCGTGCTCGTGCTTTTCCCCGTTGGCAGCCTCCTCGAGATTTTCCAGGGTCGTGCCGATAACGCCCGCGGGAAACGATGCCGTTATCTCCGCTTCCCCTCCCTCGAGGAACTTAAACAGGCGCTTGGCGTGCTCCTTCTCGTTTTCCGCGGTCTCAAGGAAGATTTCCTGTATGTGGCGGTATCCTTCCTTCATTGCCTTGGATGCAAAGTATGAGTATCTGTTTCGCGCCTGGGACTCGCCCGCAAACGCTGTTAAAATATTTTTTTCTGTCTGTGTTCCTTTCAAACTTGCCATTGTGTTCACCTCTTAATCTACTAGTGGCTGACGTACGCCCACCAGTAAAGTGGCGGGGTTCTATTGTTGGCACGCTTTCTATGCCATTGCCATTCGGGGGCATCAGTGCGCCCCTCTGCCATATTTCTTTTTATGGAAGAGTGACTTACGTCCTGTGCCAACGCTATGTTGAAAGCGGCGTTGGCATCCGCGTGGCTGGCGTGTCCGCACGGGGTCACAAACCCCCTTTCCATTCCTCCTCAAAGACCTTTGGCGTGTTGTCTGTCATCATGCATATCTACAGCTTTTTTTCCCAAAGCCCGTGTACGTTACAGTAGCTTCGAACGGAAACCGGTTCCTCGTTAAGCGCAAATTCGGCCGTAGGTTCCTGCCCCGGGGCAAGGAACACGCGCTCTGCATACGACTTTGTCACTACCTCTATCCACTCGATAAAATGCTCATCCACCATGGGGTGAGGAACGTCACCCACTTTGACAACAATATTCATGCCCCCTGTTCGCTCCACGACGGGCAGGTGCTTTTCCGTCCCTGTGTCAGCGACCTTTTCCTCCATAAGCACCATGGGTTCGCCGCAGCAGGAAAGCGCGCCCTTTCCTGTATGGACCACTTCTATGATATTGCCGCATTTCTCACATTTATAGACCTGTAACATGTCTGTCATTGTTAATACCTCCTGCCTTTATAGGGAAAGAGGAAATATTTAAGGTTTTTCAATTATTGTTCATCATATAATCACATATTTGTTGTAGAAACGCATTATTTGAATATTTCATGCTTTGCATCATACCATATCACGAGGTCGAGCTGTCCCAGGGGGATGCCGAGCACAGTGGCAAGCCCCTGCATCCTATCTTCTATCTCGCAATACGCCTTAGGGCCAAGCGATCGAGGTTCCACCGGTATGGCCTGCGCCTTGGCGAGGCTTCTAAGAATGTGCCGGTCAAGGATGGCAAGCGTGCCCCCCTTCCCTATATTTCGCAGAAAATGGCTTGCCTCCTTGTATCCCATGCCCTTTATGGTATCTGCAAACCACGCGCGCGCCTCCTGTTCCGTGCCAAAGGACGCCACCGTATCGCGTAGCCCGCCGTTTCCGAATCTTTCCCGCGCGGCAACAAGGTATTCCGCCTTTTTGTTCTTGAAACGTGCCTTGGACAAGTGTGGCACAAGCTCCTGGGCGGTGCCGCGCCCCAGAAGGCCGCATGAAGAGAGCGACTCTATCGTTTCCCAGCACCCGTGGGCGGTGGACTGTGGCGTGAGGATGCAAAACAGAAGCTCTTTGAGTAGCTCGCATTCTTCCCCGTTGTCCCATAGTGCCCCAAAAGCGTCCATGCGGCAGGCTATTTCTGTACCTTGGTCTTTGAATATATCCTTGAGGTGCAGGCGGTAAGCCGCCGCCTCATCACTGATGTCACCCGTGTTGATGTTGTTCACGTTGATTACCCCTATAAATACATGTGTGAATTCCATATATAATGAATCATATAACGTATTTCGACAGGTGACACAGAAAATATTCTCCAGTGGAAACAAAGGGGTACGATATGCAGATTTTCCGTGCTCATTTAAGAGTACTTGCGGCATTTTCGGATTCTTGTCCCGATTTGATTTCATATCGTCGAAATGTCAGTCTGGCATATGCCGACGTGGCGAGCACCAGCGCTGCAAGCACGACAAGCTGGACGAAAAAAGTCGGTGCCCCGCCGTATCGTGGTGCGCCTTCCTTGCGCTTGATGAGCACTTGGATGCCACCCTCAAGCACCGTCAGCACCACAAGCGGCGCGTAGAGCCCGGTCACGAGGCATGTTGGCACCACCAGCACGTCAATTAGTGCAAGGGCGTATCCCCTGGCAAGCGACCGATGGGGAATGTTGTGGCGCCTCATTGCCATAAGGGTACCCCTGCTCCAGCGAACCCGCTGTCGCAGGTAATCCCCAATCGTGTCAGGCATGTGGGTATATGCCTTAGCGTCCGGCGCATATGCAATTCGTGCCCCTGCCTCCCTAAGCAAAACGGTATGCTCGAAGTCTTCCACAGGGGAGGGGGAAAAGGGGATGCGCACAAGCACCGCCTTGCGGAATGCGGCCACCGGCCCCGATATGGTGTCGACTGAACCGGCTATGCGCCGGTATGCGGCGATACGGAGGTGTTCCTGTGCCTGGAGGTCCCCTATCACAGAATCCCCGTTTGCAACGAGGAGGCACCCTGCAACGGCATCTGCCGTGCCAAGTGCGCGGGAGAGGATTTGCAATGCACTGTTGTCGAGGATGGTGTCTGCGTCGACGGTGGCAACATGGTCATGGGTGGCACGTGCGATGCCTGCATTGAGCGCAGCCCACTTGCCCGCATGTGGCATATTGACAATCGTGACCCCAGATATGCCTGAAATCAAATCAAGCGTACCGTCTGTCGATCCGTCGTTTACTACGATTAGCTCCACCGCAACGCCTTTGCTGGCAAGCACGGACAAGGCCGATGACACGATGCGGCCTTCAGCGTTGTAGGCTGGCATCACTACGCTGATAGGCGCTGCTGCTTCATGAAAAGCGGCATTACTGCCGGATGGTGAGGCACAATACCTGATAAGCAGCAGCCCGTCAGTCACCGCTATTGTGGATGCCAGCAGCGCGGCTACAATGACCAGGGCACCGACTATATGTCTTCCCACCTGTAACCAAAGTGGACTTCCTGGAAGCCCCTGCGCAGCTCTGTTACGTCTGCCGCCACGGCGGCCGGAGACTCCTTGTCTGTGATGACACGGCGGTATAGGGCCGCAACTTCGGACATCTCATGCGCCTTCATGCCGAGGCGGGTCAGCTCCGCAACACCTATGCGAAGCCCGGACGGGTCGTCGGACGCCTCGATGGGGTCCCAGGGAAGAAGATTCTTGTTTGAGATGATGTTGGCACCCTCCAGGTCCTGTGCAACCTGTTTGCCGCGGCCGTTCTTGCTCACGTCGACAACGACCTGGTGGCTTTTGGTAAATCCCTTGTGTCCACACAGCACGGTAAGCCCCTCCTCATGCATGGCTTGGGCTAGGGCCTGGGCGTTGCGCACGGTCAGATGTGCGTAATCCTTGCCGAAATCGAGCATTTCTGCCGCCGCCACAGCTTTGGCCGCAACATGGTGCAGGTGGTGATTTGAAAGCACGCCAGGGAATATTCCCCATTGTATCTTGCCAAGCTGCTCATCCCCAAGGTTGCGCGTTACGATAAGGCCGCCCTGCGGGCCGAAAAATGTTTTGTGGGTGCTGCCGGTAAGCGTCTTGGCGCCGTCGGAGAGTGGGTCCTGGAACTCTTTTCCCGCTACGAGCCCTAGCACATGGGCGCCATCGTACGCTATTGTTGCGCCAACTTCCTCCGCTGCATCCACCGCCTCCTTGACAGGATGGGGGAAAAGAAACATCGATGCGCCGAAAAGCACGATTTTCGGCGACTCGGTGCGGATCTGCTCTACCATCTTATCGATGTCGATGTTCATCTCGTGCTGGTCGAATGGGAATGTCACCACGTTGAGGCCGCGTATCCCTGCGGACCCGAATTCGGTGTGGCTGATGTGACCGCCGTCGCTGGTATGCAGCGCCATGAGCGTGTCGCCGCGCTCAGCAAGTCCGAAAAAGAGCGCCATGTTGGCGTTGGTTCCCGATATGGGGCGCAGGTCGACATATTGGGCGTCAAAAAGCTGATAATAAAGCGAGTTCCCTGCAAGCTCCACCTTGTCAAAGTATTTGCACCCCTGGTAGAATCTTGCATTTGGCCACCCTTCGGCATACTTATGTGAAAACCCAGATGCAACGGCCCGGGACACCGCATCTGACGTAATGTTTTCCGATGCAATCATGTTGAGCGTCTCTGTTCGCCATTGCTCGTGTGATATCGTATTATCCTTAATAGTTTTCAGTTCATCGCGCATAGGAGTCATCCCCCTTTAATACTGAAATGATAATATATTAAGATTGCCGTTTCTAGCAGCGCCTAAAGAGCACCATCTTGATGAACCGGAGGATGTCGAGTATGGAAAAATGGAACGCGCCGTTGTTGTATACGATGGCAATAGGCACCTCGCATACGCGGTACTTGCGCCGCGCGGCGCAGATAAGCATCTCCGTCTCCACTTCGAATCGCTTGCTTCGAATTGGGAGCGCGCGGAGCTTTTCAGCCGAAAACGCCCGGAATCCACTCTGTGTATCTGTGACCGAAAGGCCGGTTGCTGCGCGTATGAGTGCTGTCGTGATCCTGTTTGAAGTTCTTCGCAAGAGCGGCATCTCACCGCTTCGTTTCTGGCGGCGGGATCCGATGACCATGTCATATTTTCCCGATTCGATTGGGGCCACTAAGCGTGGAATGTCCTCCGGAAGGTGTTGGAGGTCGGCGTCTATAAACACGATAATATCCCCTGTTGCATGCCGCACCCCCGTCATAAGCGCCTGTCCCTTGCCCATGTTCGTCTCGTGGCGAACGACCGTGGCGCTGGTTCTGGACGCAATTTCGTATGTGCCGTCCGATGAGCCGTCGTCAACCACCACAAGCTCGTACGCGGGGTCGCACCGCCGTATGACCTCTTCGATGCTACGCTCCACATTGTATGCGGGAATAACGACTGTTATGGCCATACGTGCCATTTTCCCCCGTGTGTTCTTAAAGGTTTTTCATGTGGCGATATAGTAATTTATTTAAGTGATATCACCGCACTCACTATGAGAGTGAGCACATGGTATGTGAGATTTGTGGAAGAGAATTCAAAGGGAAGGGGTTTAAGGTCATCGTTGAGGGCGCTGAGCTTAGCGTATGCCCAAACTGTAAGAGGTTTGGCACTGACCCCACTGTGAGACAGAGATTCCCCCGGTCAGGGGGTGCTCCAGAAGCCAGCGGACAACCTTCAGCGTTCCGCGGCGCTAAGCCGGCGGTCCCGAGCCCGCAGACCCGTATGCGCAGCATGGAGCTTGTAGACGACTACCATGAGATTGTGCGTACCGCACGTGAAACGCGGGGGTGGTCACAGGCAGATCTTGGTGTGAATATCAAGGAAAAGGAGTCGCTTGTGCATCGTATCGAGACGAAAAGCATACGCCCCTCGACGAAGGTCGCAAAGAAGATTGAGAAGACACTTAGTGTCACGCTTTTTGAGAACGTGGGCAAAATCGATGTGGAGCAGAAGGTTTCCCTCAATCAGGGCCTAACTATCGGCGACATCATCAAGTTCAAGAAATAGCGCTCTACCGTTACCTTTTCTTATTTTTTTCTAGCGTATTCTAATTCGCTAGAAATTATTTTTGTCATTGGTTCATATAGGCTATACTGCCACATGGCATCACGAGGTAGTTGGATTTAGGTATACCAAAGAACCAATATAAACTATAAGATAGGTGAAAAAAGCTGGGAATCTGGGGGATATTTCACCAATGGGTGCCGGACAAATAAAAAAGAAAATGGAATAGCAGCCCCGAAAGGCTGCCTCTGCCCAACGCTATACAAGCAGCGCCGCAAGCTGCTGCATCGCCTTGGCGGCCTTGGAAAGCTGGCCCGACGCGTAGATGGGATTTGTGAGCTGCGCAGCGTTTGCCACATGGCCCTGGACCTGCGCTATGAGCGCGGCCGCGCCGTCCGTAGGCTCGTCCGGAAGCATGCCTTGTATCTCTTCCCACAGGGAAAGAACGGAGGCGAGCTGCGTTCGCGCGAGAGGCTGGATAATGACCGGTGAGAATGGCACGCCGGCAAGCTCGTATGCGCCCATGTCATGCGCAGAGCGCTGCGGCCTCCGTACGCCGAGGATGTCGTCGGTGACATAGCCGTATTCCTCCGCGCTCGTGTCAGTCCCCGCGTCGATACAAGGTGAAGTCGAACGAAGCGAGACGTCCGCCGGCGCGTTCACGAAGAGCGGGTCGGCGTCGATGTTGCCCTCTCCCAGATATCCGCCACCTACGTTAGAATAGGTTATGGTTGTATCGGCATTAGCTTGTGGGTTATCATAAGTGCTATCAAGCACGTTGTTCGGAGTATTTCCCCATATTATGCAGTTAGTATAGACAGCTTGTGTATAGTTGCCGTTTTTTACGCCGCCGCCGTTGGCACCGTCATTATCCCCACAATGTGATGTATATGTCACTGAGTTGCCGTAGAACGTGCAGTTTGTAACCGTTGGCGCGGCATATTCACCGTTTTTCATGCCGCCGCCCCCGCCGCTTATGATCACGCTATTATTAGAGTAATGATTGAGGCCAACGACCTCGTTTCCCACGAAAACACAGTTGGTGACCATGGGTGACGAAGAATATCCATTCTTCATGCCGCCACCGTTCCATCCAGTCTTATTATTGGAGAAAACGCAGCCGTCGATTTTTGTTGTGGAATATTTGCTATTCTTCATTCCTCCGGCGTTCCACATCGAAATGTTGTCCTCAAAGAGGCAA
>CAYSZY010000016.1:0-18670 GCA_964435645.1 uncultured Thermococci archaeon
AAATTTGAAAACTGGAAGGAGGATAAAAAATGAATATAGGAAAATATAAATTAAGCATACATATGGAGAAAAATGAATATATTGTGGAAATAAGCGTTATTGATACGGTATGGGTGCTTGTGGCAATACCCACCACGTTGGCACGGCTCGCAAGGCGGAATCGAGCGGCAGTAAGGGGAAAGCCATCTATGATGGACCTTTTCCCCAAGACCAAGGCAATAATAGTCATCGATGACGAAGACGTAGGGCAGGTAACAGACACCATTGTGGCAAACTCTGCGACAGGCGAGATGGGCAACAACAAGATGTTTGCCAGCCCGGTGGTACAGATTGTACACGTTCGGGTTGGGGACAACAGCCATATGGCACGGTAGAATGCATAAGTGCATCCTTTTACCACATATTTTAGAAATACTGATAAAGGCTCATGCGCAATACAGGTACGGTGAAAATTATGGTACGATACAGATGTTATGTATGCGGTTGTATATGGAAGGTTGATGACCCATCATCACTTAAAAAAACGCCTAATGGAATGATTTACTGCCCATGCTGCGGCGCAGTGCTCGACCCGGAAAAGTCCTTGGTGAAAGAATAGACACTCCTTCTGTACCGGTGCCATGTGGCACCGACTTAACATATTTCCCGTGGGCACGTGCAACAGTCAGGTGCTGCAGACACAGTCGACACAGTTTTCGTTGATCTGGGCCAAAAGGCATTTGCCGTTTGCGTTAGCACCGGTTATGATTCCGGTTTCCCCATCATATGCAAAAGAGAAAGAGATGACCTCATTGGAATACGTCCACGAAAAGTCGAGTATCCATGTGGCCGTTGCCCCATCGCGGGTACACACCCACCCCTTGTCATCGTTTTCAAAAATGTAGGAACGTATGGCATCTTCGGGATACCCGCTTTTTCTGAGTGCCATTGCAAGGGCGTATGAAAGCGATATGTCATACGGCGTGTAATTCCGGATGGCATCTATGGCAACCTGTTCCTCTGCGGTGTGCAGCTCACCGCCGGTAATGCATCCGAGAGGCACCACGGCACAAAAAATGATAAGAGCTGTGAGTATTGCTTTGCTCCGTCCCATAGTATTAGAACGGCAAGCGACAATTAAAAGATATGTGCTGTCAGGGGGCGGCGATTATGCAGATACATGTGGCAACAGCTTCATAGGCGGCACAACAGGGGTGACCCAAAACAGTGCCCCCATTGGGGAAAAAGGAACACGTAGCGGACCCGGTGGGATTCGAACCCACGATCTACAGCTTAGGAGGCTGTCGCCCTATCCAGCTAGGCTACGGGCCCACACCCTTCAAACTTGGGAAGCATATATAAATTTTTGCTTTTGGAGCAAATAGGAGAGCTCATTGCCCATATCGCTCTTCTTTTCCACCTTTACTATGCCCTTTTTGTTTGTAGTTGCCGTAAAAAGCTCCTTGCCTTCTGATAGGAATGCCAGCTGCTGCCCCCCATATCGCTTGTCCACGGAGAGCATGACGTACTTCTTCTGGTCCTTTGCATAAACGGGAATATCTGTTGTCCTGCCGGTGGGCTCATCATTGACGATATCTACTTTCATGCCGAGGCGTGCCTCAAGCTTGGAGACCACCTTGCCACCCTTGCCGATAAGGTATGGCACGTCCCCCGCGGAGGCGCGGATAACCACACGATTGTTGCGTACCTCGATAGATACGTCGGCGTCTGGAACGATGGCCTTGACCTCACGCTCGATGGCACGCTGAGCCATACGGGATGTGGGCGACGGTTTAGACGCACCCACTTCCATGACCACGACCTGCTCACCAAACGTGTATATCTCAAATCGCAGATCGCCGGTGTCAGCGGAATATACCTCAATGACAGGTCGGGCCAGATCTGACTCTGTCATGCCGGACGGTGTCTTCACCTTGAACTTGAGCGTGTAGATCTCCTTGATCTCCCCTCCATCGATATGGATAACGGTATCTATTATCTGGGGGATCATGCCGAGCTCGATACGCCCGATGAATCGCTGGATGGCGTCAATCGTGCGTGTGGCGTGGACGACGCCTATCATGCCCACCCCCGCGAGGCGGAGGTCTGCATAGACTGCAAAATCGGGAGTTTTTCGCATTTCATCGAATATGGTGTAGTCGGGCCTGACAAGAAGAAGGATGTCCCCCGTCTTTGCCATGTCCCCCGCAAGGGCAGTATACTGCGTGATATCATCGGAAACCTGCAGGTCGCGCGGCTTTTCCATGGTCTTGACGATCTTCCCCTGGCCATTATAGTATTCGGCTATTGCCTGGACAAATGTGGACTTCCCTGCGCCGGGCGAACCGGACACCAAGATTCCCTCCGCACAGAGGAGGCGGTCCTTGAGCTGGTCTGAAAACGCATATTCCTCCAAGGGCACCTTGCGAACAGGCCGTGTCGCCGTTATCTCAAATCGGTCGGAAAACGGCGGTTTGGTGATGGCAATGCGGTACTCCATAAGCTGCACGACAGTGGCGCCATGCTCATCCATCTCAATAAAGCAGTCGCGGGTGTTTTTCGCTCGCTCGATAATGTCAATTGCTATGTCCTCTAGCTCGGACTCGGAGAGGACCGTATCCTTCCGGTCAATGACCACGGCCCCGGGCCGCCCCTTTTTCGAAAATACCCTCATGCCCGCCTTGATGTGGACAGACATGGAATCTTCGTCAAAAAAGTCCTCTATGCGCATGGTGGTGCGCGTATTGGGCTCTAGGTACTCAACATCGATGCCTTTGGATATTGCAACCGTGGCCTGGATCCTATCACCGGTGATAAGGCGTCCACCCACATCGGACGCAACGCCGCGTATTATATCATCGACAACACCTTCGGCTGCGAACGCAATGTCCTGCCCGTTGGGGCGCCGCCCGTAATATGAAAGGGATATCCCCTGAGATTCAGAAAATGAGCGTATTTTAACAAGCTCGCTTAAGCCGGTGTCCCCCGACGACTTGCCTTGGTTGGCCTGATGCTCGATCTCGGCCACGACAGCCTCAGGTATGATAATCTCTGTAATGGCGTGTGATGAAAGGAAGGTGAGGAACCGCCCGTCCACCACGACAGACGTGTCTGGTACTACAATCATTAATAAAGATAACAATCCTAGTGTTATAAAACTATCCACATCGCAAAATATGGTGGCACCCACTATGGAAAAGACCCTTCTCGCACTCAAATCGGTCTCGCTTGTGCGCGGCACGGCACAAATTATCCGCAACGGGTGTGCAGCGTTCGAATCAACCGGCCTGTACGCACTCATAGGGCCATCGGGGGCAGGAAAGACGTCTGTCCTCATGCTGCTCAGCGGGCTTGTTTCGCCGTCATCTGGGGCCGTAGAGTATGAGGGTGCGCCACTGGAGGGGCGTGACATGCCGTCGTACCGCGGTACGGTGGTCCTACAGTTCCAGGAATCACCCCTCTTTCCCGGCACCGCGCTTGACAACCTGCTCATCCCGTTTAAGCTTGCACAGCATCGGGATGCAGCGCCGACCGATGAGGGCATACAGGCGGCCATTTCACGGTGCGCGCTTAAGGGGGACATCCTTTGGCAGGACATGGCAACGCTTTCTGGAGGGGAGAAACAGCGCCTGGCCCTCGCACGGACGCTCCTCTTGCACCCGTCGGTATTCCTGCTTGACGAGCCGACCTCCGCCCTGGACACGCCGACTGAGGAACGCATCGCCGCCCTGCTCGAAGAGCTTTCACAGACATCACTTGTCATATGCGTCACGCATTCGAGGGAGATTATCAGAAAGGCAGCAGGCATCGTGGCAGTGGACAGAGGGTCAGTGCGCCAGTACGGGGATGTTGGCCAGGACGAGCTCGACCGGCTCCTGGAGGGATCATGACGGCCACCGACATCATCGATATATCGGTATGGGGGCTCCTAGTAGCGTACGGCATGTTCGGGGCCGTCGCGGCGCTTGCGCACCTCAAACAGATGGGCATCGGGCGCGACATGACGTGGGCGATGATACGGATGTCAGTGCAGCTTGTCGCGGCAGGCGTCATCCTCGAGTACGTGTTCGAGGTACGGGCATGGTACCTCGTCCTGGTGATACTCATCTACTTTATCATGATGGCCTCAAGACTCGTCTTCGGACGGGTTGGGTACCGCTCACCCGCCCTGCGGCGAAACATCGCCCTTTCCATAGCACTGGGTGCGGGGTCGGTCCTATCCTTGTTCCTGCTTCTAGTCACACGAAAAGACCCTCTCCTCGACCCACGGTATGCAATCCCGCTCGGGGGCATGATCATCGGCAACGCCATGAACGGGTGCGCCCTCGCATACGAGCGGTTCCATGCCACGGTGAAAAAGGAGCAGCGCAGCATAGAGACGCTTCTCGGTATGGGGGCGACCTACCGGGAAGCGTCGGCACCGATGGTCAGGGAGTCGATTAAGGCATCGTTTCTTCCCCAGATAATCACCATGTCGGCAATGGGTATCGTGACGCTCCCCGGCATGATGACGGGGCAGATACTGTCAGGGACGCAGCCGCTTGTGGCCATCAAGTACCAGATAGCAATCATGCTGGCCATCGTGAGCAGCAACGCAATAGTGGCGTACGCCATCCTCCACCTCGAATCGAAGCAGGTGTTCAACGACCGCCACCAGTTCCTGGCCGAACGATATCAAAAGTCTTATAAAACACAGGGAAAAACGTAAGGGGTATCAAGAGTATTACGCATGGTGATTATGTGAGTGAATTGTTCTGGGCAGACAAATCTGCACAACAGGTTATAGACAGAGACCCCGATTCCCCCCTCTATGTGACCGAATGCGGCCTCGGGGCATCAGGCATACCCCATGTAGGCAGTGTGGGCGACGGCATCAGGTCGTACGTCGTTACCCTTGCCATACAGGAAAAGGGGTATGATTCCATATTTCAGGCATATTCTGACGATAGGGACGGGCTGCGCAAGATACCGTACGGATTCCCGCCATCGCTTCGGGAATATGTCGGCAATCCGGTCTCACACATCCCCGACCCATTCGGGTGCCATGACTCGTTTGGCAGGCATATATCGACACTCCTTACCGATGCATTTGACGACATCGGCATCGACTACCGCTTCCAGTCCAGTGACGAAGCGTATATTGACGGCAAGCTGGACAACGAGATTATCGCCCTGCTCTCCCAATACAAGGAGGCAGGAGCGCTCATAAAGGATGTCACCGGGCAGGAAAAGTACCTCACACAGTACCCCTACTTCGCCATCTGCGAGGAATGCGGGAAGATATACACCACGCGCGTCGTGGATTTCGACGCATCGAAAAAGAAGATATCCTACGTCTGCGACGGTGAGTTTGTCGGAAAGGACTCCACGACAGGCGAGGACATCCACGTCACTGGGTGCGGGCACGAGGGCACTACAAGCATCAGGGAGGGGAAGCTTGCATGGAAAGTGGAGTTTGCCGCGCGGTGGAAGTCCTTTGACGTGGCCTTTGAGGCGTTCGGAAAGGATATCCTCGAGTCCGTAAAGGTCAACGACATCATAGGGGAACGGCTTCTTGCATACCCCCGGCCCGTTCATGCGTTCTACGAGATGTTCGTAGAGCGCGGGGGCGGCAAGATATCGAAGTCGAAGGGAAACGTCTTTACCCCCCAGAAATGGCTCACATACGGGAACCCCGAGTCGCTGACGCTGCTTATGCTCAAGCGCCTCGCCTACTCGAGGGTCGTGGACCTCGAGGAGATACCCAAGCTCATGGACGAGGTGGACTACCTCCAGGGCATCTACTTCGACACGGAAAAAATCAAGAACAAAAGGGAGCTTGACCACTTCAAGCGCCTTTACGAATATGTGACACTCCTCAAAATACCGGAAAAGCCGGCGGTAACGGTGCCGTACGGCATAGTGGCAAACATCGTTTCCGTACTTCCTGAGACAACACCTAACAGGGACGACATAACGCTATCCATCCTCCAAACAACAGGAAAGATACCACGGGAGCTCGATGACGATGCCCGAAAGCAGGTGCTCAGGCGCATAGCATACGCGTCAGAGTGGACCAAAGAGGCTGGACCGGCAACGGACCATGAACCGCTTGAGATAAACGATGAAGAGCGTACGGCACTGGCCAGCCTACGAAACGCGCTTGACGCATCCATGGACGCGGACGAGATCCAGGCAGTTGTCTTTTCCTGTGCCCAGGACCACGGGCTCAAACCGGCGAAGTTCTTCAAGCTGGTATACATGCTGCTCCTCGGCATGCCGAGGGGGCCTAAGGCAGGAACGCTTATCCACATTATCGGAGTTGCCAAGGCACAAGGCCTCATTGGAGATGCCCTGGACTAGACGACGCTTTTTAGATAGCTCCGGATCAGGTTGCGCTTTGAGAAGTAACCATGGGAAAAGATGTACATCCACCCCTCGTGCCCCAGCAGCCTGATTTGGATCTCCCGCTCAGACAAGCCCCGTTTATGGAGGGCATAAACCTTTTTTCCAAATGCGCGCATGCGCCCCACCTTGCCCTCGATAACGGTTGATGGGTGCCGTATAGGCTTGCCGTGCCCGGGATACGCATAATCAAGGCCAAGTGCAGCGAGCCGTTCAAGCGAATCGATTGCGCGCTCCATCTCGACATCAACGCCCACCCACGACGACGTTCCCCACAACAGCAGGTCCCCTGTAAATGCACGGGCATTGTCCTCGTCGTAGAAGCAGAGATGGCCCCTGGTGTGGCCAGGCATAAGCAGGGGGACAAGCGTCGTGCCGCCACCGGTAATGGTGTGGGGGCACTCCATGCCGATGCAGGGCACAGGGGCAGGGATCGCAAGCCGGATAGGCAAGGGGGGTACAAGAGGGGATGCGAGCACCGCAAGCGCCTCGCTGCTGGCGTACACGGGAATTCCCCACCGCTCCTGGACGAGGGATGCATACCCAATGTGGTCGGGGTGCGGATGGGTGATGCACAGTGCAGACGCATTTCCGGCAAGGGAAAGGAATTCAGGGCCGGCGAAAATGCCCGCGTCTATGAGCAGAGAGCCGACCCGGTAGGTCTTTGATGCAAAGAGCACACGCCCCAGCACGGGGCTGCTGCTGGTGATGACAACGATATCGGCATGAGTTGTTTTTTTTAACATTATACTATAAAATATGCATATTACTATAAAAACGTTAAGTTTTCCACTAAAAACCTTTATATAGGGTCTGAATCATCACATATAAATAACATAACGGTAACTGTTCGAATGTAATGAATAGTAAGGAGCTGGTAAAGTTGAGAAATGTAATACGAAACCCAGATGATGAATTTTACAAGGATTTTCTTAAGGATTATTATGTTTTTACAAAAGAAGGACAGTACCTGTTCGGATGCAACCAACCGGGGCGACGACCAGACAGGGCTTTTTACATGATTCCGGAGGGGTATAAGCTCGGCTACCGCCAAAAGCCATTTCCGACAGGCATCGGGAAAAAAATTTACCAGATTGCCATGGAATACCTTGAGACCGTAGACATCATCGTACAGGATTCCATACAGGGGGAAGAACCCTACAAGACAGGCGTCCATATTACGACCAGCGTGGACAATCCTCATTCAGCATACATACCATGGATTGGCGGGCACATGATGTACGAGCATGACGGAAAGACAAAGTTCTCATGCTTCAACTTCATTATTACCGAGGTGCTTCCTGCAGAGTACGCAGAGCGCATTCGCGCTGTTTGGCCTGAATACGACCCGGAAGTACCGCTGACACTGTATGACCTTACCGAGATTGGCAAGGACATACGCAAGGTCCTCTCAATCAGGGTAGACTACTTCGGTGGCGCATACAAGAAGCCGAATCTCACCCTCGTGTGGAACAGGGGGGAGTCGGACGGGCTTGTTTCCTACCACGGCGGCTGCACGCAAACGCGGATCATCAAGGGGTTGAGCGGGACGGGAAAGACCACCCTTACCGTCGGGCCGCAGCTTGAGCAGGACGATGCGCTGCTGGGGAAAGTAATCTACGACGAGAACAACAAGGCCAAAAAGATCAATATCATCGGGCTTGAGGCCGCCAGCTTCGCAAAGTCGGAGGGGCTGACACCGGATAGCCCCGAATGGGCAGGGCTCATGAGGGCCAACGAGACAACGGTCATCGCCATGAACATCGACTGTGAGAACGTTACGTTCCGTACCGAGACTGTCGGTCGCCACAGCATCCGTGTGCCACGCGAGGATGAGGGCACGCAGGCCGGTTCGCTCCTGACCAACGAGTACGAGCGCTCAGGCACGAAAAACGGGCGATTCATCTTCGACTTTTCAGCACTCAATCCCCAATGGAACACCAAAGAGAAATGGCTTAAGACCGAGGCGCTCGTCTTCAAGCGATTCAACACCATGGAACCGATGTTCCGCGTCATCGACCCCCGTATGGCAGTCGCCCTCGACAGCGCGTGCGAGTCCATCATCACCTCCGCCGTTTCAGGAAAGAAAGCTGGTTCGAAGGTCCGCTCCTACGCCGCAACGGACTTCATGGCCCGCGAGCAGGCGGATCAAGCGGTGCTCAAGTGGAATATCTATGACGACATGGACCTCTCCCTAAACGGAAATCTGGTCTTTTTCATCATGAATTCGGGGTACGTTGGGCGAAATGATATCAATGGCACCCCCCGTACCGATGCCAACGGCACCCTCCTTGGGGAAAAGATCCGTGTCCAGGACTCAAAACGCATCCTAGAGCTTATTGACAACAACCTTATCGAAGAATGGGTCAAGACCCCCATCTTTGGGTATCTCGTTCCCGACCCGATGGAACTTGAGGAAACGCACGGCATGGACTTGTATGCCAAACGATTCAACTTCCTCAACCACTACACAGCAGAGGAATTGCTGGCATTTGCCCGCCAGGACATCGAGGAGCGCACCGGATTCCTAAGGACGCTCTTTGCGGGCCAGGAAAAGGAAGATGAGCTCCACCCCATTATCGAATACTGGAACAACATCACCCTTCCTGACAAGAAATGCGTAGAAAAATTCTACAAGAAATATTACCGATAATGCATCCCCATGCATTATTTTCTTTTCTTTATCCCCTAAGTAAGAGCATTGCCACATACCCGATGTAACATGCAAGAAGCAGTGCACCCTTCGGCCTGCCGATGATATTTTCCTTTGGCATCCGCGTCACTAAAAGAAGGAGAAGCGTTGCGAGGATGACCAGCGCTAGGTCCCCTACCAGCGCCCCCGAAAGGCCGATGGGGGTTATCATGCTTGTGAATCCCAGCACCCAGAGTATGTTGAAGATGTTCGAACCGACGATATTACCGATGGCGATATCACTTTTTCCGGCATGAACCGCAAGAAGGGATGTCGCAAGCTCGGGCAGCGACGTGCCGAACGCCACGATGGTGGAGCTTATGAGAACATCTGAAATGCCATATTCCCTCGCGAGGGACGTGGCGTTCTCGACGATAAGCTCTCCCCCGAGATACAGTCCAAAAAGCCCAGCAGCGATGTATACATACGCCCGAAGAGGGGAAATCTCCTTTTCATACGCTTCCGCGTCAAGTATCTGGTCCCGTGATGAGCGCAGCACTACCAAGAGAAAATAAATAAAAAAGCAGAGAAGGATTGCGCCCTCCATACGGGTTATCGCATACGATGAGCCCAATCGCATCACGGGGTCAGCCGCCAGGACGAAGAGCAGGACAGCGGCAAAAAGCGCATAGGGGATATCACGCTTGCGCGCGTATATGTTAACATCAATCGGTGCCACCATGGCGGTCAGGCCGATGATAAGCAGCACGTTTGCCATGTTGCTGCCAATGATATTCCCGATAGCAATGTCTGTCGTCCCCTTAATCGCCGCGATGGCATTGACGACGAGTTCAGGCAACGAGGTGCCAAACGCCACGATGGTAAGCCCTATGACAAAATAAGATACGCCCATGCGCCGGGCAATTGATGAGGCACCGGTAACGAGCACATCGGCCCCTTTTACAAGAAGCACGAATCCAATGGCAATAAGGAACAGTTCAAGTATCATCCTGCCACAATAGAGGACATAGATGGGGGATATTTAATACTTTTCTTATATATGTGGGATGACAAGACATAAAAATCATAACACGTACCAGTAAATATGGACGGTAATACTTTCTTCGAAACGATTATTGCGAAAATCCGCTCTAAAAAAGGCATTGCGTCGTGGTGGCCTGTTGTGGCACTGCTTATCATCCTGCTAATGGCAGCGTACTATGTGCGGCCGTGGTTCCACGGCATCGCCATTGGCCTGTACAAATACCCCTTGGTGCTATTCCTCTTTGCAGCGCTCATCGCCCTGGCAATCGCCCAGATAGTCCTGCTTGCGCGCGCGGAGTCCGCACGAATCAAGGACACCGGCGCATTCCAGCGCGCCATGCGCGCACGGCGGGGGCTTACCGCCCTTATGGTGGTGCTTATCGTTTGTGTCATACCACTGCTGATGTACAGCAGCTACTACATAGACAGGACGCTGTATGAGAACACCGACTACATGAATATGGGAACCATGCCTGAAACGGAGATTTTCAGATTTCTGCCGCATTCGGTTGCATCCCGATATTCCCTCGATGCGTTTACCGACCCGCAGTTTACCTTGGGAGACGGGGACCTTGTCGAGGAAGGGGGACGGCTCTACTGGAAGTTTCCCATTGTCCCCAACGGCACCCTCCTTTACTATACAAAGAAACCGCAGGGAATCATATCCGTAGCCGCCGACACGAGCGGCAAGGAAGTGACAACCTCGCTTGAGGACATGGAGATTGGTGAAAACATCGGCATCACCGACAACATAACATGGCAGATCTACAAGCAGGACATGTTCTGCGACATTGCCGATATATATTACCAGGACGACCTTATCATCGTGTCGGTCATCAAGTACAAGTTCAAGCTCCTGGGGCGCTACCCATACTTCGGCGGCGTCTATACCATCGACTACGACGGGAACATCACGCGCTACTCCCCCGAGGAAGCGGCGGAGCAACCATGGGGCAGCAGGGTGTACCCGGAGTCTCTCGCCAGAAAGCAGGTAGAGGTCGTCAATACGAAAAACGGCCTGCTCAACATGTGGGTGTACCACAAGGAGATGATAGAGATACAGGACGTGTACAGCAACGGGAACATGCAGCCGTACCTCGTAGACACCACTCAAGGGCTTATGTGGATGACTGCGGTGGAACCCAGGGGAAGGAGTTTTGGCCTGTATGAGATATTCTTCCAGGATGCAGCAACCGGGGAGATATACACCTACCGCATTTCAGATTCAAATCTCACCGGGCCCCGATACTCGATTGACTATGTCAAAAAGACCTTCCCGAACTTTGACTGGTTCTCGTTTAACATATCGGAGCCCCGGCCAGTCATCAAGGACAGCGAGCTGTTCTGGCTCGTGTCAATCGTGCCCAATGACTCCGCTGGAGTCACGAGGCAGTGCGTCGTCAATGCGCGGACAAGCGAGGTCACCTCATTTGACAACGACGCAGGCGTGAGGGCATTCTTTGAGGGCGCAACCATCCCGGGTGACGATGACGATGACGGGCCGACACTGGATGATATCCAAGACAAGATTGTGGAAATCGAGGAAATACTCGCATCGCTCAAGGAGCTCCTCGCGCAGCTGTCCACAGAAGGGTAATCGTGATACGGATGAGCGAGGAAGAAGCGATACGCGCACGCACGATGCCGGTGACGCGGGAAAGCATCCTCGCGGACCTTCGCGCAATCGGCGTGATGGAAGGCGTGACGCTCTTCGTCCAGTCCTCGCTTTCGAGTATGGGGTGGGTGTGCGGCGGGCCGGTTACGGTAATCCACGCGCTCATGGAAGCTGTTGGACCAACGGGCACCCTCTGCATGCCCACGATGGCGGGAGACTACTCAGATCCGGCAATTTGGTCGAACCCCCCTGTACCCGAAGCGTGGTGGCATGCCATCAGGGGAGCCATGCCGGCATTTGACGATGCGTACACGCCATCAAGAAGAATGGGTACGATAGCAGAAACGTTTCGCACCTGGCCGGGTGCCGTTCGGTCGGGCAATCCCCATACGGCCATATCCGCCCTCGGGCCGCTTGCGCACCATATTACGAAAAGCCATCCGCCCGCAACAGGCTTCGGCCCCAGTTCGCCCCTTGAGCAAATGGTTGAGGCAGGCGGATACGCACTTCTTATCGGAACGCAGCGAAACACGACCCTGCACTTGGCAGAAGCCACAGCGACGTTTCCCAAGCGCATGGTAAAAACCGGTGTGCCGCTGATGGTCGAGGGCATCAGAACGTGGGTTGAATTCGACGAAATTGACGACTATGCTGACCATTTCCCCCCTATTCTTGAGGCATTCAAAAAAACGGGCGAGTGCACTGTGGGTACGGTCGGCAATGCGGAATCGGTTCTTTTTAAGGAAAGGCCCATGGTAGAATTCGGCAGGGCATGGATGGAGTCATACTGGGATTCTACGATAACAGAATAAAAAAGGTGAAATATTATTCAAATAATATAATATTCGTATACAATATAAGTAATACCCCTTTATTTCCACTGGAGAATAACAGCATTCAGTCATGTGCCGATATCATCCTCTTCCGGCAGTCACGGGGGATGGAAACTTCAATTATCGTGCCCGTTGGAATGTTGCCCGCTATCGAGATGTCCCCATGATGGAGCTCTACAAGATGCTTTGCCACAAACAGCCCGATTCCCGATCCTGATACGGAGGAATTCTTGTCAAGGCGCGCAAACTTGGAAAAAACAAGGTTTTGCTTCGATGCAGGTATGCCCATGCCGTCATCGGTGACACGGATTGTGACGGCGTCACCGGAGGGGAAGCAGTTGACAACGCACGTGGTTCCGTATTTGAGGGCGTTGTCAACAAGATTGATTATAATGTGGGGAAAAAGGTCTAAGGCGTATATGGAACACGTGTCGCACTCGCACTCGACACGGATATTACCCGCCTTGGGATGATTTTCAAAGTGTTCCTGCACGTCGGCCATAAGCGATGAAACGCGGTACAGCTTGTATTCGCGCTCGATTAGCCCGTATTCGAGGTGAGCAAACAGCAGCGTGCGCTCCAGGATGTTCTTTACGCGCTGATTGGCCCAGCGAAGCTTGGAACCTATCGGGGCCTGAGCCCCTGTAACCTCGAGGGCATCGATAAGGCCGTCACTTGCCATAATGGGACTCTTAAGGTCATGGGAGAGCAAAGATATCAGGAAGTTGATGAATTCATGCTCATTTGATATCTTTTCGAACAGCAGCGCATTTTCCAGAGCCGCTGCCACGTGGGATGATATGAGGGATGCTTCCCGCAGGTCCGAATCATGGAAGTCCTCATGTTCACGGTATAGATTAAGGGCGCCGATTGTTCCCTGATGGCCGATAAGCGGTATGCTCAGCATCCGCTCTTCGTTGTCAGGTGTTCCGGGAACATGGATTGCATCCGAGTCACGATGGGTCACATTGACTACCTCTGGGATACCGTTGCAAGCAACCCTTCCGGTAACCCCCTGATTGAGCGGAAAGGTAAGCGGCATCATTGCATCCCTCATATCGTCATCGCAATAGAGGGGGACAAACACCCCCCGTTCCCTGTCGACTGCAAATACCACCATGCCATCATACGGGACAATTGATCGGATATATCCCGCAACGTTTTGCAGCACCTTGTCTATGTCCAGTACATTGATGTCCGAAACGAGCGCCATAACCCGCTCGTTCCGCCTATGCGACTCTTTCTCGATGGCATCAAGCTCGGCCCGCGGGGAAACGTCAGTACATACGGCATAAAGGACATCGTCCGAATAGCGCAATCCCCATACGCATACATGCTTGGCGCCCGAATCCGATTCATATTGCAACTGAAACGACTGGTGGGGGAACTGCTGCGACCCTAACGAAAGCAGCTTTTCTGCATACATCCCAGAAAGATACTCAGCAAACGGGAGTTCGGAATCACCGCCCCGTGCAAAAGGCAATTTCTCTGCAGCACCGTTGCTGTAGAGATGCGAAAGCTCGCCATGCGATACAGCATACATGACCACGGCAAGGGGAAAGGTCTCTATAATGTCGTGGGGTACGGAGGCGGAGGGAGAGGGGTGTTCGCCGCTTTTTGCGGAAATGCTCATGATAAATCCCTCTAAGAGGGTTGTGCCGTTCTCGTCAACAACGCCGCACCCGCGCTCATATACCTTGGAAACCGACCCGTCACTGCACTTGATACGGTAATAGACCTCGAAATAGGTGCTGGAGGCAAGAGCTTTTTCCACTTCACCGCGAACATAGGGGCGATCCGCGGGATGAATCAGGGAGGCAAACGAACCCAAGGGGGGAAAGAGAAGCTCTTCACGGCTGTAGCCGGTAAGCTGTTTGCACCCCCTGCTCACATAGGTCATTTTCCAGGGGTATTCTGAGGCGCACTGGTATGCCATCCCAGGAAGATTATGGATAAGCGTGGCCAGCTTCCTCTTGCTTTCCTTAAGCTCAAAAGACATGTCGAGCATGGAGGATATATCCCGGATGATTGCAATTACCAATGATTTGTGATCAATAAAAATGGGGCTGAGGCGCACTTCCGCCATGATGGGCGTCCCGTCTTTTCGCAAGTGCTCCCACATGAATCGCTGAGGCTCACCCTGTATCACTTTTGAGATAAACAGCTTGAAGCGCGTAAGCGACTCCGAACCGTCGGGTTGGAATTCGGGGGAAAAGGAGTGAGGTTCCAATGCCCCTAGCTCTTCCTTCGAATAACCCAGCAACTCAACAGAAGCGGGATTGCATTCCAGGATGGTACACCCATCCATCAAAAGGATTGCTTCAGGGGCGTTGTAAAACAGGGCATAGTAATTTTTTTGTGATGTCTTGTACCTACGCTCGAGCTCCTGGTGCTCCCGCTCGATGATATAATGGGAAATCTGGTGGATAATGGCATTGTATATCCGGTCATACCGTGCTATGCCCAACTCCTTGGTAAAGTAATCGTCGGCACCTTTTACAAATGCCTCGCGTGCAACAGACTCGTCCCCCTGTCCAGTAAGAAAAAGCACCGGGACGAGCAATTGTTCCGACCGCACGTGGGCCAGGACATCCAGCCCCGTCCCTCCCTGTATCTGATAGTCGCACAAGATGCAGTCAAACGCAGTGGCACTGATGGCTTCAATTGCTGATGCAACATCGGGAACGGACAAGATATCAAGCACGGCCTGCCCCCCCTGCCGGGAAATGCGTAAGAGCTGGAGCTGCAGCATCTCGGAAAAGTCCCTGTCGTCCTCGACATGGAGCAAGCGGAAACGGTCAGGCATACGGTCATTCTTGTTCCTGCAATAATAAACATTTCCTGTTCAAAGCTGACATATCACCCCGTGGCGCCAGAATGCACGGGGCTACGCTACGCACGCCACCATTCCCGCAGCAAAATCAGCGGCTCTTTTTGACAACGATGCCACCCATTCCCGCCCCCAATAAGCGCCCTATCTCCGCGCATTTGACCATAAGCATGAAATAGATTCCCGGATGCGGCCCGAGCATTTCCCAGTTTGCCTGGCCTTTGCTGATTACCACGTCATGTGAGTGGCAATAGGCCAAAAAGGATTGTGAGGAACGGTCCATGCCCGTATCGGGGTCCCCGTTTGATATGTGTACAAGGCCCACGCCGCATATGTCGCAGATGCCGGCAGCCATGGCATCCTCGTCCATGGCATCATTAATCCACGGGCCACCCTTTACGGCAACGTCGATTCGGGGAATGTTGTACACTGATGCTATGTATTCGAGCAATAGCGCATCAAAGACTATCTCCCCACAGTTGTCAGTAAGGTAGAGCAGGGATGAGGCCCCGCTCAAATCATCGTGCAGGCCCCTCAATTCTGGTGCGGGGATCTGCCATGAGGGCATCGCGCCCAGCGCAGAATCAAGGTCGGGGCGCTTGTTGCACCCGAAATCGATGGCATTGCCAAAAAGCGCGGCACGGACATGCGCCTCAAGCGGATTGGCACTTGAGGCGCACTGTGCCCTGACTAGGGGGACGAGGGCAAGCGCTTTGGCATTATATTCCTGCTTTATGGAGCGGTAAGGGTCGTTGACACCGGATATTTGCCGTATTATTTTGTATACGTCATTGGACACTTCGGGGGGTGATATCCCCCGTGGCGATCGTCCCAGAACGGCGCAGACCTCCCGCAGTATCTCGATTCGCTGGGGCACAGAAACGCCCACTATGTCACAGGCGGAGCAAGCCTGCCCTAAAAAACAGGCAAAGCACGAAGGGGTAAGTTCCATAAACCTGTTCACAAAATTCCCTTGATAAAGGTGCCTTACATGCGGCCGAGTATCTCTGCCTTCTTAGCCAAAAATTCCTCTTCGGTGATAAGGCCATCGTCCATAAGTACCTTAAGCTCACGTATCTGCTCGATGCCGGATGGCGGCGCGTCAACAGACTGCATGGCATGTGGCGCTGGTGCTGCTATATTTCTTACGACGGTTTCCTTCGGTTTATGGAGGTACCATTCCTCCCCCATAAGCTTTTTTTTCCGCATGATGGAAATCGGCTCGATGGCAACCTTGTTAATCTCGTTTTTTATCGTTTCTATAACCTGGAGAATCTGGTCGTTCTTGAGTTTTTCAACATTGATTAGCATGCCCTTTTCCTCACCGATTATGGTAAGGCTACCGCGCATCTTCCCCTTTTTTCCAATAACCTTGCTTATCTTGGAGTAAGGAATGCCTGACATGTCGTACCTGCCGAGCATCTTCTTGTCAAAATAGATTGTCCGCTTGTTTGTTACGATGATGAAGGTAGGGTTAATATCAAACGATGTTTGAACACAACATGCGACAGACTCGCCCGGTGTCAGATTGTCGTTTACTTGTTTTGGTAAGGATGCCATATTTTCACCATCGTCCCTATTCTGCAGCTGCTATTAATATGTTCCCTTCAGATTGCCCGGTTGCATAAATACTGGGTACGCGGCACCTTTTTCCCCTGCCCTTGCTGCATGGTGCGAATCATGCCGTACGCCACCATCTTCATCACAGCCCCACGGTCCATCCATTCGAACGAGGTCGCCCGGACCGCCTCGCCGAACGCCCGCTTGGCGCCGTGGGCACGCCGGCGTCCTGGCGGTATGACAGGTACATCCATGTGCCATGTTGGCGCATGGCCTTATGGAAATAAAAATGATTCAGCTGATTTATGCACCACAGCAGTTCAGATTGCCCACGATATGCCCGTTTGCAGGGGGTACTGCCGCCTAGCTCCTCAGATACCTTCGCAGCATGAGGGGAATCTCCTTTTTTTCCCTTACGACAAACGCGCCGTCTATTGTGCGTATCCTGCTTCCGCACCGCTTGCACGTGTTGCCCCCCCACCGGCCCTTTGACACACACTCTCGGCAGATTGGGCCCCCGCACGACGGGCAGCGAAATGATGTGCACCGAACTGACCACGATGACGTTGTCTGGGTCTTGTGAGGAGACACGTCGGCTTCAACGCACTGCGCCCACAATTCATCGGCATATGCAGCCCCACACGCAACGCATACCATAAGCGGTTTATCAGGCGCCTTAATTGGTGAGGTCTTGTGAAGTTCGATAAGGGAAAACGTGGTGCCGCAATAGGCGCATACGCAGGTGGAATCATCTGCAGATACATCATACGCCCCGCAGTGGGGGCATCGGAGCGTGTCAGGGGGCATACCCCCTGTACGCCACATGACACTAAAAACATTATGTAAAAAAAGAGTAAGAATCGGATTTATTCTAGATTCTTAAGCACATTTTCAACTATCTGTGTAACGCAGTCGTTGCGGTATGTCGATATCCGCCCGTTGTCTGCAAGAAGTGATATCTGCGGGTCAAGCGGTATTGATCCCAGGTAAGGTACCTCAGCCCGCTCTGCAAGCAGTTCACCCTCATCCCTTCCAAAAAGCTCAAACTTTTCACCGCACTTCGGGCATATTGCATACGACATGTTTTCCACAAGCCCGAGAACCTTGACATTCATGGTCTGGGACATGCTGATTGCCTTGCGGACAATTTCGAATGCAAGCTGCTGGGGTGACGTTACCACGACCATGCCGTCAAGCTGCAGGTTCTGCATAACGGTAAGCGGCGCATCGCTCGTTCCCGGCGGCAGGTCTACGATAAGGTAGTCAAGGACCCCCCAGTCTATGTCTGATACGAACTGCCTAATGGCGCCTGAAATCATTGGGCCCCGCCATATTACCGCGGAGGAGTTGTCGTTTAGGATGAGGCTTAATGACATAATCTTGATTCCATCCTCCGTTACCGGTGGGATAATGCCCTCTTCCGATTTTCCCAGTATGCCTTCGGCCCCAAACATCCTTGGTATTGAAGGACCTGAAATATCTGCATCGAGTATGCCAACGGTATATCCCTTCTGTGCCAAGGCAGAAGCCAACAGCCCAGATACGAGTGATTTTCCAACACCGCCCTTGCCACTGCCAACGGCGATTTTGTACTTGATCTTCTTTATGCGTTCCTCGATGATTTTGTTTTGTTCTATCGTTTTTTCATCCATCATGGACGTTCCCCCCGGGGTAATTACAGCTAATAGGAGACTCTCTTTATAAATTTAATGAATATTCATTTATAAGCAGATAACGGATAGTGAGGCACACTCTACAGTATTCTTATATAGTACCCCTGCATAGGAGAGTAC
>CAYSZY010000017.1:0-18211 GCA_964435645.1 uncultured Thermococci archaeon
AGAAAACTTCTTCATGTTCGACCAGACTGCAGGTGCAAGCCCCTTCACACTCCTTCCAGCATACGCTCAGATGTACGATGTTGTAGGTAGTACGGGCGAAACAAGGGATCTTGAACCGCTCTGCCACCCAATGCTCGAACTCTGGCTTGCAACTCCGGTAGAACTCGCAGGCATGTGCAGCGATGCGCTTACCATCTGCCTTGACGACCTCGAGGGCAACAACTACCTTACCCTTGAAGTAGAGGACACCATCCACACCGACTATCGTATCGACGGAGATATCAAGGTCATCAAGAAGGAGAAGCTTGCGCCAACGCCAGTCGTGCACTACGTCCCCATCGATGTCACAAAGCTTGTCACGCTTGACAGTGAGATTGAGGAAGACCCTGAGCTCAAGGGCGACTACAACCTGATCCTTATCGGCGGCCCTGTGGCCAACGTTATCGTCCAGGAGCTTGTCGACCTCGGATTCACGACCTATGAGGAGTGGGACACCTCTGCAGGCGAGTACAAGATGTACGAAGACGTCTATGCCCTCGGCAAGGATGTTCTCATCGTCGCTGGTGCAGACAGGACCGCTACCGGAAAGGCAGCACTCGACTTGATAGCAGAGATGTAAATCATCTCTTTTTCCCCTTTTTTTTCTTTTCTTCTTTTTTAGACACAAAGTATATATACTGTCCAAAGTGATTCTTTTTCAATGAAAAAATGCTGTATTTTCATACTGTTTATCCTACTTTTTTCCCTTGCACCAGCTTTCACAACAGCCACGCCTGTTGAAATAAAGTACTTCTATTCCCCTTCGTGCTCTCATTGCAGGGTAGTATCCCGGATTATGGAGGATGTATCCGAGCAGTATGAAAATCTCGTTTCTGTGAACAGGATTAACGTGGCGCTCCCCGGGTCCCAGGACATCTGGAATCAGTACAAGATGCAGTTTGCCATCAATGGCGTGCCCACGATCATCATCAACGATGAGTTCAAGCTCGAGGGTGACATCAAGATAACGTTGGACAAAATCTCCGACATCGTGGATGAGCTGCTGCAAGGCATGGATTCCCGTGGCGATGAGCTCTACAACATGGGCACCTCTGCGCTGCAGAGCGGCCAGTTCGAGATGGCAAGCTCGTACTTTGACCAGGCAATTGAAATATATGGGTTGTCCGGGAACACCACCAAGATAGCGCTATGCAATCAGAAGATCTTCGAGACGGCAACGCATATGGATGCAAAGGTAACATATGTCGAGGCAGAGAATTACTACTATGCTGCCGCCTATTCCGATGCGCTCCCCCTGTATGATGAGGTAATCGGGCTCTACCTTTCCATAGGTGCCACGAATCTTACCCAGAAAAGCGATATACGCAGGCAGTCTTGCCTCTTTTTTATCACGTATGGCGATGCATTGGCTGCTTATGGGGCAAGCGAGTGGGATGCTGCAATCGGGCTCTTCCGTGAAACAATGACATATACCTCTGATGTAGATGTGGTAACTGCCATCAATGGGTATATAAGCCACGCCACGTCACAACTTGATGCCTTGGACCTTTTCGCCCAAGGTGAAGCGGCGTTTGAAGCAACCCAGTATGCTGATGCAAAGCTACTGTATCAGGATGCTTCACATCTTTTTTCTGATTCCGTACACATTTTGCTCTGCAACGAGCGCTTGCAGCTCTGTGATTCTATTATCTTGGCATCTGACACGTTTGACTATGCTGTTTCACTGTATGATGGGGCATCATACCAGGAAGCCATTGCCGTATTCGCATCGGCAAAAGAGAAGTATGTTGAATTGGGCGACACAGAGTCCGCATCAGCGTGCGAATCGTATATCGGACTGTCCCAAGCTGCGCTTGACGACATTGAGCGACAGGAACGTGCCGAGCAGCAGGCAGTCCAGGATGCACGTAACAAAAAGATGCTGTTTACCGCTGCAATCTCCGCACTTGTTGTCATTATGGTGTCATTGGCACTGCTCTTATTTTCGAGAAGGTCTTCGCCCGCTCTTCTCATCGGTGGAGCTTTGGATGAATCCGAGGACGCCTCCGAGGGTGAGGAAGACGATCGCGAATCCCAAGAGATAGATTGAGTCCATCTTAAGATCGTTTACCACTATGTTATCACGAAGCATGTCGTTAAACGACGCTTCGTTGGTAAATATGACGTTCGAGCTTGTCGGGCTGTGGCTGAGGATAAACACGGTCTCCTCATAGGTCTGCTCGCCGATGGTGACGGTGTAGGAAATGGTCTGGTGACCTTCGGTCTGCGGTGTCACTCCTATGTCTATGGTGCGTTCGCCCGGTTCTATCAAAAGTGATACTGCCTGCCCTGTACTGATGGTCGTCCCTTCCAATGAGAGTCGTGCAAACGCTTTTGCCTTGGTGACGGTGACTGTTATCGGTTCCGCCTCCCCAGTGGTGTTGGAGAGCCCAAAGCATACGATAGTTTCCTTTCCCACGGTGGCGTTTACGGTGTTGTCCTCTACAGGTTGGTAAGAGAGGGCCCCATTTATGACTTCAGTTGATTTTGTGGTAAATCCGATATCTATTTTCGCTTTTTTATCAACAAACTGTATTTGTACGACATTCAACGAATTTATTGTTATGGTTTCGTACGAAATATCCAGGGTATGTGAACCCCAGCTTAAATGGTCAATGGAAGTGCTTTCAAGTATTTCCCCTGTTTTTTTATCTTTCTGATATATGATGATGGTAATAGAGGGTATACAAAGTGATGTAGATGAAAGGACTTTGTCACACGGGTCCAAATATACAAGCGTAGCACTGTAATCGTATTTTTCTCCGACAATAATCGTTGTTTCCTGACTTAGGAACAATTCTATGTCCCCTGTTTTTTCAACAACTGCAGCAGCATGTGGGACACTGGCTGCAAACAGGGCGAAGACTATCGCGCCGAGTAGGACAAATTGTTGCACCTGCACTCTTTTCATCGCATCTTCCTATACAGGCAAATATATAAAGATTCCGTTGTTTGCAGTAAATGAATCACATGCCAAACAGAAACTTTTATAAATATTGTAAACTTTTGCCCTATATCAAGTTTACAATGTGATGTGATGAAATCGATGGAACTGGCACTGGTCGCCCTTTTTGCGACACTTACGGCGCTCGGGGCGTTTATACAGATACCACTCCCCCTAGTACCGATATCGATGCAAATATTCTTCGTTCTTCTCTCCGGGCTCGTCCTGGGGAGCCGTCTCGGTGCATTGGCGTTGCTCTGTTACCTTGGTATGGGTTCCATCGGCCTTCCGGTTTTTTCTGGTGGCCAATCCGGCATTGGTGTCATAGCAGGCCCAACCGGCGGCTACCTCATCGGATTCGTTGTCGCCGCATATGTGGTTGGCATAATTTCCGAGCGGCACGAGAACAGTAAGATCGATGCCATTGCAATGGCTGCCGGCATCGTGTGCATCTACGTGCCAGGGATACTGCAGCTCATGAACTTTACCGGGATGGGACTCGAGCGCGGGTTGGAGGTGGGCATTATCCCTTTCATTGTCGGAGACGTCATCAAGGCGGCAATGGCAGTGAGCGTTACCAACAGGATTAGGCGCTCAGGAGTGCTTCATATCTCCCACGGAAGTACTGCGAAAAAATCGTAACATTTATAAGTCACTTCTCAAAGTTCAGTTTAGAGGTCCTAGGAGTGCATCATATGATACATATCTGTCCAGTTTGCGAAAGTGAAATAAAAATCCCCGAAATAGACGGAGCGCTGTTTGAATGCCCACGCTGCAAGAACAAGCTGCAGGCATTTAATATTGGTGGATTCTGGGAAGTCCATCGCTCGATGGGTAAATTCAGTGTCGACGATATCGATGAGGAATAATCTGTGATTTAATGGACTCGAACCAACTCAAAAAAGATCTTGTCGCCGGCACGGTAAAGCTCTATGCCCTCGACCGTGTCATGGGGTCATCAAAGGATGCAACGGAAATGCGCAGGGCATTTTTGTCCGAGTCGCGTGACGTGCCCTTGGATGCCATTGGTTCATCATCGTTGGATTTTGATGCCGTCTGCGGAAAAAATGCAGAAAACACCATTGGTGCCGCACAAATCCCCATGGGTGTTGCAGGGCCGCTGCGCGTATCGGGCGATTATGCCGATGATTCCTATTATGTCCCTCTGGCAACGACGGAAGGCGCCCTTATAGCATCTGCAAACAGGGGCTGCTCTGCCATCACCGCATCAGGCGGCGCTGTGTCCACCATCTTGGGTGACACCATGACCCGAGCACCGCTTTTCACCGTTCCCGACGCGAGGCACGGCAAGGAGCTTGCCCAGTGGATTCGCGACCATTTCGACGCCGTACGGGAGGTTTCCGACGCCCAGACGCGATACACCAAGCTGGTGGCATGCACACCGTTTGTTACCGGGCGGAACCTGTTCCTGAGATTCGAGTTTTCAACGGGTGATTCAATGGCCATGAACTCGGCGACAAAGGCCAGCGACGCCATCGCATCGTTTATCGAGGAATCATTCCCTTGGGCGAAACTTGTATCCGTGTCAGGAAACATGTGCGTCGACAAAAAGTCGTCTGCGGTAAACTTCGTCTTAGGCAGGGGAAAGTCCGTCACCGCGGAAGCCATTATCCCCAAGAACATTGTTGCGTCAAAGCTCAAGTCCACGTCGGAGCGCATGGCGGACGTGTGCTACCGGAAGATTTTTGTCGGGTCCGCACGTGCCGGTTCGCTTGGTGGATTCAACGCCCATGTGGCTAACATCGCTGCAGCTTTTTTTGCAGCTACAGGACAGGACCTTGCCCACGTGGTCGAGGCCTCCAACGCCCTCACGACGATGGAAAACATCGACGGGGACCTGTATGCAAGCGTCATGCTCCCTGATGTCCCCTTGGCAACATTTGGCGCCGGAACACACCTGCCCACACAGCGGGAGGCACTCTCCATCCTCGGATTATATGGCAGCAGCGATGTGCCGGGGGCACATTGCCGCGCCCTGGCCGAGGTCTTTGCCGCAATTGTCCTTGCGGGGGAGCTCTCTCTTATCGGGGCATTGGCTTCACGTGACCTTACCCGTGCGCACATGCAGCTGGGGCGGGCAAAAGGCACACAGTAGCTGACGATAACAATTTAAGGTCTTTTTACAGAGTAGATACGATGAATATACTCCTGATTGGGTTATACCCTCCGCATATCGGTGGAATAGCTACCCATACGTTTCATCTTAGGAATCATCTCGAGTCCATGGGCCATACAGTCTATGTGCTGACGTACGCCCATCGCGATGGGCCGCCTGATGACAAGGTCTTTATGGCGGACACGTGGACAAGGATGCGCGGCATCTCTTTTATCAAGAACGCGCCGCGAGTCGGTTCGCGTATCATCGAGGAGCATGGCATAGACATTATCCACTCCCATTACGTCGCCCCCCCTGGGTATGTGGGAAATATGCTGGCAAAAAAGCATGGCATACCGAACATCATCACCGCCCACGGGAGTGATATCAACTCCATGTCACGGGAGCTTATCGGGCGGGTGCTTATCAATCATGCCCTCAAGGGCGCACATCAGGTCATATGTGTCAGCAAGGACCTTTCCAAAAGGGTGAAGAAAAAGACGCCGGTCCCTGTAACATACATACCAAACGGGGTCGACACGTCGGAGTTCTCGCCTTCCGACGAACCCAAGGAATACGTTCTTTTTGTCGGCACACTCACTGCAAACAAGCGCGTTGACGAGATAATCGATGCGCTTGAGGGAATGGGTGAAACGCTTGTCATTGCAGGGGATGGCCCCCAGCGGCCGCGCCTGATGTGGCTTGCGCGCCAGCGGGGCGTCGATGCAACGTTTACCGGATATACTACCGATGTCCCCTTGCTCATGAGGCGGGCAAAAGTGCTCGTGCAACCGTCTAAGGAGGAGGGATTCGGGCTTACCGTCCTTGAGGCGATGGCGTCAGGAGTGCCCACCATATCGAGAAAGCGCCCAGCGCTTGAGGAGATAGTCACACACGAGGAAAACGGGCTGCTGTTTCCCTGTTTTAAGGTATTCAAAAAGCAGATGGAGACGCTTCTTTCCGATGAGCCCCTCAGGAATCGGCTGGCGGCTGCCGGCATGAAAACGGCTTCGGGCTTTTCATGGCAGTATGTGGCGGCACGTACCATCGAGCTTTACGACGCTGTTCTTGGGCGGTGAGCGTATTATCCAGTCAAAAAGCTACCTTCACGGTTGGTATTACTGGTTCCGATTCGATGTCCAAAAGCTGCTCGATTCCGGTGAGCCGGCATACGCCGAGGACTTGGTTAGATATTTCTCTGACATGGATGGATGTCCACATTCCTTTTTTGCAGATGGGCCTCGCGCTTCCTCGCTCCGGTCTCCACGCCGGTATGTTCACCGGGTGCGCCACCCGCTCACAAAGTTTACGGCATATGGCAAGGAGCTCTACCTCGACCGGTACCGGTCGAATCACAGCCGGGTGGAGATGTTTCTCATGGAAAATGACCTTGCCACCATGGCCGTCGAGGTCCCCGTGTGGCTTGATGAGGCGGAATCGGCTCAGGCGGGGTTCCCTTCCCCGCTTACCGGCCACATAGATGTGCTCCGGCTCACGGACAAGATAGAGATTTGGGACTATAAGCCGAACGCCGAGCGCGAGCGGTATGCCGCAACGCAGGTCTATTGGTACACGTTTATGCTCGCGCGCCGCCTGGGGCGCTGCATTGAGGATTTTCGGTGCGGGTACTTTGATGAGCATGTGTGCTATCTTGTGGATGTGTGACGCAGATCCGTATAGTGATTGCCGCACCCGGTACCGTAAGCGCCCCCACCATGTCGCGTGGCATGTCGCACGCCGCCTTGTCGGCACGTATCATGAGCGTCCTCGGGCAGCAATACGTGCTTTTTCGTATCACCATCTCCGTTGGGTGGCTCATCTCTAAGGAAGGGTCGCCCCGCCCCGAAACGCTCCACGTATGGCCCCCGACCTCGAATGTCAGCGTAATCGCCCCGCCCCGCATAGCTTCCAGGACAGGGGGGGCAAGGTCCAAAAATCCCTTGTCTGCCCCTACAGCGGCAATACAGTCCCCTGCGGGGGTCAACATGGTGTCCTTCGTTATCTCGATGGTCGTTTTGTGCAGTGCCATAACGTTTTTATGCCCGTATGCCGTGATGAGTATCTCCATCAAGGTAAGCGTGGGACGGATGGTTTATAAGATTTCTTGCCGTTTCCCCCCTTGTTGTTAGAAAAGTACATATTACCCATTTCCCATAGTATGTGATACCATGCAATGCCGACACGATGAGTACACGGTCCTCAAGACGAGGGGGCGCAGCGTCACGGCCCAGTGCAACGAATGTGGCGAAGTATTTACCTATACCATTGAGAAGGACATCATCGTCCCGATTGTCGTGAGCAGGCATGACAAGTCGCACAAGGCATCCATCATGCTGCGCCGCGGCCGCGAGATAGTGCGGGGCGAGCTGCTGGACCTTGATGGGGAGGATGTCGAGGTGCAGTCCCTTGAAATGGGCGATAAGCGTCTTACCAAGGCGCATGTGGGCGATATCGCCACCATCTGGGCAACGTCGGTATCGTTCCCCAATGTTGTTGGCATCTCTGTGCACCACCCTAGGAAAACGAACTCGTACAAGGTTACCGTGGACCGCCAGAAGCTGTTCGGCATCGGCGATATCCTGCAGGTGGGCTTAGAGACTTTTGAGGTGGAAACGGTCATGACGTCACACGGAAAACGGAAGAGCGCATACGGCGACGATATCAAGCGGTTGTACGGCGTTCCTACAAAAAAGCTTGCATCGTCAATCCTGGTGGTGTATGATGTTTAGCGGGCAGTCCCGCAGGGGCATGGTGGATTCCCTTCTGAAACAGGGGTATATACGCTCGCCGAGTGTTGAGTCCGCATTCATGTCCGTGCCCCGTGACGCCTTTGTCCCCGAACGGCACCGTGACGCCAGCTATGGCGATTCCCCGATTCCCATCGGGTACGGGCAGACCATATCCGCACCGTCCATGATAGCCATCATGCTGGAGGCGGCACAGCTTTTCCCCGGGGCGAAAACGCTGGAAATCGGCACCGGTTCAGGATACAACGCATGCCTTCTTGCCAGGATAGTGGGCAATGCCAACATTAAGACCATCGAGCGGATCGCCCCGCTTTATGAGCGTGTATCATCACTATTGTCGCTGCACGCCCCTGGTGTGGAGGTTATTTGCGGGGACGGAACCCTCGGCCTCGCACGGTATGCGCCGTACGAACGGATTATCATCACCGCCGCGGCGCCCGCATTCCCGTCCCCCCTTTTGGAGGAGCTAGCGGTGGGGGGGATTATACTTGCCCCACTCGGGGCCGGAAACGGGCCCCAGACGCTTATGAGTGGGAAAAAACAGCCCGACGGCACCCTTGAGATACACAAGGGCACGTGGTGCAGATTTGTGCCGCTTATCGGTGCACATGGGGTTAAGGAGGAAGTCACTTGAAAATATCGATAATAGGGCCATTGCTTAGCATCATTCTTATCGCGGCCGTATGCTCCGGCTGTATTCTCGGTTCCGGAGGCGGGCGGCAGGGGGAAGAACTCGATTCCGATGGGGACGGCTGGACCGATGAGGAAGAGGCCGTTGCCGGAACGGACCCCTTCCTCGCCGATACCGACCATGACGGTATAAGCGACCCCATCGACCCCAATCCCCTTGTGCCCAAGGGAGGGACGACCACTCCCCCTCCATCATCGGCGCCCCCTACATCCACGCCTGCCGCCACGCCTGCCTCAACACCTGCTGGGCCTACAACAGGCACCGGCTCCTGGGACATTTATTCCTTTGAGGCCGGAGAGAAGTTCAGTTATTCGGTGATGTGGGAGACTGCAGAGATGGCACAGACAGGCGCATTTCACATCGAGGTCCTTCCCTCTACGGTATCCGACTACGACATACGCTACTACGGCACCTACACCGGCGTTGCAAACGGGAGCTTCGATACGACGTTCCATACGGGGGCGGAATCGTTTTACGATGATTTTGTCCACAGTGTGACGAGCACTAACATATATGTAATGCCCCTGTTCACATTCACCGTGCTTGCACCGTGGTGGGGGTACTATTTCGCATCGTCATCATTTGCCCAGGGAAACCAGTGGTCTGTCACGATAAACGGTTCGACATCCTCTTTTTCCATCGTGGAAGTATGCGAGCATGCAGGAATAGATGGGTATAGGGGGGAATGGTCCCACAGTGCAGGCGATGTCTCACTGGCCGTCTGTGTCTCCCCGGACATGCCTCTTGCCCTGGCAACGGACTATTCAGCCGGCATCGGGCAGACACGTATCTCCTACGTGTGTGAGCTTGTCGATTACTCGTCTTAGTGCGGCATGGCACAGGCGCTGTTAGCCGTCTCAAATGTTATCGTGGCGTGGCCGATGCCAAACTGTGCCTTAAGCAGCCCCTGGACCTGGGTACTGAGCTGGCGTGTCTCCGATACCCGCATGTCAGGCACGGTCACGTGCACGCTTAGCGCGTAGGAGCTCGCGCCCAGCGACCATATGTGCAGGTCGTGCACCGACTGGATCTGACCTACGGAGCAAATGGCCTCTCTCACCGCCTGGGTATCCATACCCGCAGGCGTTGATTCGAGGAGTATTTCCGCCGTTTCGCGCATGATCTGGTACGCGCCCCATATTATGATGCAGCCTATGAGGCCCCCGACAATGGCGTCAATGGCATAAAATTCGGAGACCGTCAGCACGATTCCCGAAACAAGCACGCCGCACCACCCGAGCACGTCTTCGGTCATGTGCCACATGATGCTTTTCACGTTGGGGCTGCCGGCGGCCCTCTTCTTCAGATTCCACACGATGGCGCCATTGGCCGCGACACCGAGAATTGCGACACCCAAAACGAGGCTCCCATTCACCGGGACAGGATTGAGGATGCGCCGGTATGAACTGTAGAAAATTAACAATGCGAGAAGGACCAGGACCAGGCTGTTGACAAACGCCACGAGAATCGTCGTTCGGTGATAGCCCCATGTCATGCGGTCGTTGCGCGGCGACGACGCTTTTTTTGTCGCATACCACGCCATGCTCAGAGAAAAGACGTCTGACAGGTCGTGCACGGCGTCGCTGGTAAGCGCAATGCTTCCCGACACGATGCCCACTACCGCCTCTATTACAAAAAAAAGCGCGTTGATGAGGATCCCTGTTCGTATGGCCTTGCCTTCCTTGTCATACTGTTCGTGTCCCACAGGAATACTGCCCCATCGTGATATTTATTTATTAGCCTTTTCAGGCATGTAAGGCGTTGCACATAACGTATCCTACCTTATGTGCATTGGCATGCGGAAAACAAATCCCTGCACGCCGGATGCAGGCTCACCTCCCATATTCTCTCCCCAAAGGCATCGGGGAATACCTTTCTTATGTTGTTGCAGGCGGCGTTGACGCCCGCGTTTATGGCTGTGCCGTTCCCTGGGGCGATGAGGCCGCGGCGTACCCTCTGCCCCGCGTACCCCTCGCTGTCAGGAAACAAGCACCTGTCGCGTACGCGTGGCAAGCATCGAATGTGGTATAGGTCGGGGCAATGCATGGTCCGAAAGGGCGTCTGCAGCGTGAATGCGTACTTTGTGTTCATAGCGTGAAACTTTATATTCAGATGGGGCTTTACGTGCAAAGCCGCACGTAAGAAAGGTTTATATGGAATTTTCAAGTATCCTTTATGAATGAAGCTTTATTCGGTAGCCTTGCTTGGGTTACTGTTGCTTGTTTCAATCGAAACAACAGACCCCACCATGTCCATCACGTACAGTGAGCAGGTCGTCCCGGGTGAACAGGTCATCTTTTCAGTGCGCATCGACAATACAACGCTTGACACATGCAACGGCGGGACGGTCTTTATCGATGCCGAAGCCATGTCTATGGATATCTTGGACCATATAGTGCTCATCAAGCCCGAGTCATCCGTCTCCCCCTTGGATTCCATGGAGTCGGCGGATACAGCAGTGCTGCTTTTGGAGGTGCTTTCCGGTGCGCCCAACGGCATATATGATATACCCATCACCTTCGAGGGAACGCTGGGGCAGTGTGACGGGGGCTGCTTTCCGTTTTCGGTAACACAGCTTTGCACCATCAAGATTAAGCGCAAGCTCCCCGAGATGTACTATGAGTTTGACAGGGTCTACGACTTTACCGTAGGTGGCACTGAGGACGTGCTGTTTTCCTTCACGAATCAGGGCATGGGAAGCGCTTCGAACTGCAAAATATTCGTATCGGGCCCCATCGATGTAAAGGTCATACCCGGGTCGTTCGGCACAGTCGGGCCGCTTGAGTCCAATGTGGTGACCATCACCTTCGACACGGGAAAGCTCAGCCCTGACTTCTACTATCTCAACGTGAACGTAGCGTATTACGACGACTACTTCAAGCTCTATACCGAAAAGGTGCCGTTTATGGTGCAGGTGCGCCCCTCATATCCCCAGATAACGATGGATATCCTGCATACGGGGCACTCTCTTATCGTGGACCTTTCGAATCAGGGTGGGCTAAAGGCGATCGACATCAGCGTCGACGTCGAAGTCGACGGTGTCCTATATACCCAAGAAACAATTGATGAGCTTATCCCCCGTGGCGCGCTGCTGGTTCCTATTTCCCTCGCGTCTGATATCAAAGGGGACGTACCGGTATCGGCAACAGTGACGTATGCGGACATGCTGGGAAATTCCTATGGCGAGCAGAGAGAAATCTTTATAAGCATTTCAAAAAATACTTCCAAGAATACATCTTATATCTATTATAGCATATTTGGCATATTTCTCGTTGTCGGGTCTGTGCTGGTATTGAGGAGAAAACCATGGAACACAAAAAAATAATTCCCCTTTTTGTTGCCTTTGCCTTACTGCTCTGTATTGCGGCACCGTTTGGGGCCAGTGCCCAGTCTGATGAGCCCCTCGATATATTTTTCTTCTATGAGGAAAGCTGTAGTGAATGCGATGCGTTTAAGCCCATTCTCGAGGGTATTGAGGTTGACTACGGAGATGCCATTGTCGTTACCCGCCACGATGTCCTTACCTCCGAAGGGTGGGACCTCTATACATCATACGGATTTAGCAAGGTGCCTTCCATCGTTATTGGTTCTTCAACAATCCAGTATGACTCTGATATATTCACCACTTCCGGCATCTCCGATATTATTGATATGGAGCTTGGCGGCGTAACGGTCACCCTCGAATACTTTTATGAGGACGGGTGCGACACCTGTGATGCCCTCAAGCCCTCGCTTGCACTTCTTAAGGAAAAGTATGGCAGCGCGCTTGTCGTGGAGGAGATAGACGTCTTTACCTCCGAAGGGTGGGACCGATTCAGCGGCTACGGATTCCTTAAGACGCCGTCAGTTGTGATAAACGGCGATTCACTGGTCGAGTATCCCAAGACAACCTACGAGCGCCTTGACGAGCTTATATCGTCTGCCATGGAAGGCGAGGATGAGGGCTACTCCAATATCACGCAGTGGTCAATCACCGTTGCGTTCACCCTGGGATTTTTTTCCTCGTTCTCACCGTGCCTGATGGCTGTGCTGTCGTTTATTTTGGCATACACTGCCGGGACATCAAAAAAGCGCAGTGAGGCCATGGGCAAGTCCGTGCTTTTCGGTGTGGGCCTTGTCATCATGTACACTCTTATCGCAGTTTCCATGGCGCTCCTTGGGAAGCGCCTTACGAACTTCAAGTTCTACATGTCGCTTGTCGGCAGCATGATAACACTTATCCTGGGCCTCAATCTCCTCAACTATGTGTTCCAGGTTGTTGAGTTCCCAATATCAACAAAAAATTATTCCAAGCGCATCGTGAGGCAGTTTGTAGGCAGGAAGGGGTATCTGGGCGCCATCGTGCTCGGCATCATATTTTCGGCGGTAAAGCTCCCCTGCGCTGCACCGGCGCTTGTCGTTATACTTACACAGATTATCGACAAGGGCGACACGTTCTACGGGTTCGTGCTCGTGGCATCATTCTCTGTGGGCGTGCTGCTCCCGTTCGTCTTTATCGGGTTTTTGAGCGGTGGGGCCACCGATGTTGCGAAAAAGGTCAGATGGTCCGGATTCTTCAGATGGGTTGTCTGGGGCGGCGGCGGCATTATCGTCCTAGCCGTTTCGGTATGGGTGCTTTACACGGCATTTGACCTTCTGCCTGTCGTCACCGACAAGCATTTCCTCTCTACGCTGGTGGCGTTATCGGCAACGGCGATGTTTGTCGTCTATGCGCTTATAATGTGGCGAAGAAAAGGCCCGAGAACTGATATCGGAAGCGAGGCTGCATCATACTTTGATGAGGACTAGAGCTCGCGCAGAATACAACGCTCTTTGACGGTATCCCCGTCAAAGGCGACTCCTTCTTTTTCCAGGATTGCACGCTTAAGTTCGGTGCCATAGGCGTATCCCCCGATTGTTGCGTCCGAGCGAACCACGCGATGGCAGGGGACGAGGAGCATAACGGGGTTGCTATGCAGCGCCTGCCCTACCGCACGGTAGCTGCCACATCCTATGGAGTCACCGAGCGCCTTGTATGTCGTCACCCTGCCAATAGGCACGGTGGCAAGCGTGGTGAATACGGATTGCTGAAATGGCGTTACCTGCAACCGGACGGGCGCGATGAATGGTGTCCCATCTCGCAACCAGCGTATCGCTTGCACTGCGTACCCGTGCATGGCGGGATCCCCGTCGCCTAACAGCTCCTGCGTGGCTGCGATGCCGAGCGTAGTTATGGCGTTGTCACCTGATACGTACACATACCGCCCTGTCCCCCTGTTGGACAGTTTTGCATAACCATGGTTCATAATGTTAATATGCGGCGTCGCATAAAGTAGTTGCGATGCATATCGACTGCTCGCATGGCGAAGGCGGCGGCCAGGTCCTTCGAATGTCCCTTAGCCTCTCTGCGGCATGTGGAATACCCGTTTCCCTTGACAATATCCGTGCAGGGCGCACGACGCCCGGGCTCCGCCCGCAGCATAAGGCTGTCGTGTCCGCACTGTCTGCCGTATGCGGGGCATCTGTTTCAGGGTACGATATTGGGTCCCGTTCGATAGCCTTTTCCCCGTCACGTCTTACCCCGGGGACATATGGGTCCGACATCGGGACCGCCGGGTCCGCATCGTTGCTCTGCCATGCGCTCCTCGTGCCCCTTTCCCGTGCGGGCGGGGTATCCCATGTCGATGTTGTGGGTGGCACAGATGTGCCGTGGAGCCCGACAATAGACTATTTTTCCCATGTAACGATTCCCTTTCTTTCCCTGATGGGCATCAGGGCGACTGTATCGTGCGCACAGCGCGGATACTATCCTCGGGGCGGCGGCGTCGTATCCATGGATGTGTACCCATGGGATGAGCGCCACGGTGCTGGGACGCTGACGTATCGTGAGCCGGACACCATATGCATATCATCATGTTCCGCCGGGCTTCCGGAGAGGGTGGCCGTGGAGCAGGCAGATGCCGCTGCATCAGCTTTTCCTGACTGTGACACGGATATCATAGTTGACCGTTGCGGGCGGGGCAGGGGTAGCTCGATTACCCTGTGGGCCATGGCGGGAGACATCCCCGTTGGGGCGTCACGCATCGGAAAGCGCGGATTGTGCGCGCGGGATGTGGGCGCACAGGCGGCATCAGACCTCACGGGCACGCTTGCCGCAGGTGCCGCGGACCATTATCTCCCTGACCAGGCTGTATCATTCATGGCGCTTTCCGGAGGCCTGACGCGCATCCCCCTGTCACGCGTAACGTCCCATCTAGAGACGGTATTGTGGGTTACAAAGCAGTTTATCCCCTGTGGGGCTTCCCTGCACGGCGGGATGCTTTCCATATGGCCTGAATAAAAAGAATGAAGAAAAGAAAAAGAGGGGGGTCAGAAGACCGCTATCCCTGCTTTTTGAAGTATTTCCTGTGCCTTGTCCGCATCCGATACACGGAGCGCCACAAGCGGTTTCCCATTGAAGATGACTGCATAGATGGCGTCGTCGATGTTGATTCCGAATTTGTCAAAGAGCGTGGTTGCCTCCTCGAGCCGGGCGTCCTCCAAGGCGATTCCTGGGGTCAGCGTAGCGATGAGGTCATGGCTCTTGAGGCTTTTCATGGCCTCATTCGGCTTTTCTACACATATCCTGGCGATACCGAACTCTCCTGCGTCCGCAATGGAGAATCCATAGATTTTCATATTGCGTATCTCCCGCACGATCTGGAGCAGCCTTCCGGGCCTGTTTTGCATGAAAACGGAAATGATGTCCATGACTATTCCTCTTTTTTGATATTGATAAATAATCCTGTTCCCGTCCTCTTGATTACATCATCCGAGGGTTTTGGTGTTAGCAGGCTCACAACGATCATAGCGATAATTGCCACCATGAAGCTGTAGAAGGAAAAGTGCACCGGCAACTTTGCAACGTACTGGTGGTAGTATCCTGAGACCACGGCTGTGATAAATCCGAGTACCATGGCTGTCATGGCCCCTTCTTTTGTTGCGCGCTTCCAGTAGAGGCCTGCCAGTATGGGCACGACAAATACCGAGAGTGTAACCCCGATGCTCATCCAGATAAGCCATGCAAGGAGCTCTGGTGGATTGATTGCGAGTGCCATGGTAACGATTGCCGCGATAACCACAACTACCCGTGAGTAGAGCGTGATTTTCTTGTCATCCGCATCTGGCCTGAATATATTCTTGTATATGTCCCAGCTTGCCGTTGCGCCTATGGTGAGCATCATGCGGTCTGTCGTTGACATCACTGCCGCCAGCACGATTACTGCGAAAAACGGCCACACCACTTCTGGCAGCGCGTTTTGCACCGACGAGATAAACGAAAAGTCAGCGTACGGGACGTTTAGTTGCCCCTGTTCCACCAGCGCCCGTGCTGAGAATCCTACGATTTTTATAAGGAACATGATGATGACGTAGATTCCGAATGCCACAAACGGCGCGTATTTAAAGACTTTCTGATTCTTCACAGCCAGTACATTGTTGACGATGTGCGGGCTTGCCCCTAGGCCAAAGGCCAGGAGAAAAAAGAATGAAACAAGGTACGCCGGAGTCGCGAATGCGTAGGGTGCGTATGCGGAGGGGTATGAAAGGGTGACCATCTGTGGATCAATCGATGCAAGTACGTGGTTAACGGCAGTAAATCCGCCGGCGTTCTTGATGACCAGGGGCGCGATAATAAGCACGCCGAAGATGATTGACAGCCCCTGAAGCGTGTTTGTCCATGCAACGGCGTACAATCCGCCAAGCATCACATAAAGGAATACGAATGTCCCCGCGATAACGAGTGCCTGTGCATGCGTAATGCCGAACAGCCATACCAGCACAATGCTGATTGCCGTGTACTGCCCCACGAGGTAGATAAGGCTCGTTGTGATGACTGATATCCCCGATATGCCCCTGATGGTTCGTGCGCTGTAAAATCGATCTGCAAAGTAATCCTGGACCGTCATGTATCCCCTGGTCTTGCCGATCTGTGAAAGCTTTGCACCGTACAGGACGATGCAGACAGCTACGGTAAGGGGCACAAAAATCTGTTCCCATATGGTGGGCCAACCTGTATTGAATCCCAGCCCCGATGTACCTAGCAGCGTCATGCCCGATGTGGTGGACGAGACCATGAGTATGACAAACATCCAGAATCCGATGCTCTTGCCTGCAAGGATGTAGTCCTTGGAAGACTTTATGCGCCGCGAGGCCCGTGAACCGAGAAACATCAGTAATGCGAAATATATTAGTACAATGCTGGCCATGAGGGTATTGTCCATTTATTCCCCCTCCCCTGGCTTGTAAAGCATGCCCCACACGAGAAGGACGATGCCGATTGCGATAGGTATTCCTGTTATAGCTATGAATGTTGTATCGGGAAGTCCGTACATCATTGTTATTCACCTCTCAAATCGATGACGCGCTTTGCCTTGCCTACCGAGCGCGGGATGGTCCCCTCTTCGATAAGCCTGACATCGGCGCTGATAAAGAACGCGGAGCGGATGCTTTCCTGCAGTTCTTTTTTTATCTGCAACAAATCCTTGATATTGCCTGAAAAGAGCGACTCGGTGACCTCCATGTTGATGGTCATCGAGTCCATGGCCCCCTTTCTGTCGATGGTAATCTGGTAATGCCCCTGGAATGCGGGATGCTGTGATATGACTTCCTCAATCTGGCTGGGAAAGATGTTCACGCCGCGGATAATGAGCATATCATCGCTGCGCCCGGTAATGCGCTCTATTTTTTTGAATGGAAGGCTGCAGTTGCATTCGTCGTCCATGATCCGGGATATGTCCCCGGTACGGTACCGCAGAAGTGGCATGGCCTGTTTCCATAAGGGGGTAAAGACAAGTTCCCCCTTCTCACCGTCGGCAAGGACCTCGCCGGTCTCCGGGTCGATGACTTCGAGGATGAAGTAGTCCTCCCAGAAGTGGAGGCCGTTTTTTTCCTCGCATTCGCAGGCCACTCCCGGCCCGCAGATCTCTGAAAGACCGTAGTTGTCGTATGCGTCGATGCCGAACGACTCCTCGATCTGCAGCCTGAGTGCGTCGGACCAGGGTTCTCCCCCGAAGACGCCTTGGCGAAGCGAGAGTGACTGCAGGTCGACATCCATCTCGCGGGCGACCTCTGCCAAGTGCAGCGCGTATGAGGGGGTGCTCGTAAACGACGTGGTCTTAAAGTCCCTCATTATCTCTATTTGCTTTTTTGTGTTGCCCGACCCCGAAGGGATGACCGAGACGCCGAGGCGCTCGGCGCCGTAGTGGAATCCGAATCCCCCTGTGAAAAACCCGTAGTTGTATATGATCTGCATTATGTCCTTGTTGCACAGGCCGGTGGTCTTGAGCACTCTGGCCATAAGCCCTGCCCAGGTGTCGATGTCCGCTTGTGTGTAGTACACCGCCGTGGACTTGCCCGTGGTGCCAGACGATGCGTGGAACCGCACGACATCCTCAATGGGGCACGCAAGCATGCCGAACGGGTAATTGTCCCGAAGGTCCTGCTTTGTGGTAAAAGGGATTTTTTCCAAGTCCTCCTTGGACGTTATGTCCGAGGGGGACAGGCCTGCCTTGCTTAACTGTGATTTTATCCAGGGGGATGCCTGGGCACCCTTTCGAACGGTGTATCGTAATAATTTTTCCTGTTGTGAAATAATGTCATATCTACTGAATTTTGTTGATAGCATAATATACCCTCCACATGCAATACCGAAGCAC
>CAYSZY010000018.1:0-18023 GCA_964435645.1 uncultured Thermococci archaeon
TAGAGGCGCTTTTCAAGCTCTTCGCGAAGAATAGTGCTGATTGTCTTGCCGTCGCACTTGCCCTTGAGCGCGGCCATGACCGGCCCCATAAGCGGCTTGAACGCATCCGTGCCCTTCTGAGATATCATGTCCTGCTGCGCGTCAAGTATTGCACTGACCGTGTCGCGCACCTCGTCGGACGACACCGCGGCTATGCCGAGCTCGGAGAGCGCGGCCTTCGCGTCAACGCCTTTTTCCATCATGATGCGAAGCACGTCCTCAAAGCTGTCCGTGGTGACGTCGGACTCACCGGATATAAACATACGAAGCAGGTCGTCACGCTCTGACTGCGCCTCGACACCCTCGCGCGAAAGCTTTGTAAACATCTCCATCATGCGCAGGAACCTGCTCTGCGGCATCTTCGCCCCGTTTTGAGAGAACACGAAAAGCTCCTCCGCATCCCAGTCGAGGACGCGGGCGGCGTTGTCCTTTGTCAGGCCGTACTCCTTCCCAAGGCGCTCTACGGTCTCAGCGGGAAGCTCCGGGAGCGTGCGCGCCACCTCGTCGAGGCGCTCGCGCGTTATGCGGAGCGGATAGACGTCGGTCTCGGGGTACATCCTGCTCTTTCCCGGCAGCGGGCGCATGTACTGCGAGTTCCCGTCTGGAAGCGGCCTTCGCGTCTCCGGCGGAACGCCGTCAAGCGCAAGCCGGGCACGCCGTATGACCTCCAAGAGTGCCTTTCGCGCCACAGACTCCGTTTCGGTGACAAGGACGAACGCGTCTTCCTCGCCGACGCCGAGCAGCGTGGCGACCGCATCGACCTCGCCCTGCGTTATGCCGTACTTGGGAAGCTCGTCGCTGTGGAAGATCCCGCGCACGTACTTTTTTGCGTAATCTGCAAGCTCGGTGCCAAACCGCCTGCCCTCCTGGACCTCGCGCCCGGGAAGCCCGGCAAATCCATCGAGCCGTATCCCGTAGACGGGATTTTTGATAATCTCGCACGCCGTACCCTCAAACACAGGGGACACGTCGATGATTTCAGGGGCGACAGTCGTGACCCCGCGCCTGTCAAGCTCGTCGCGAACGGAGATAAGCGCGAGCTGGCGGGTGCATTCCCGCGTGACATAGTCCTCGATGAGATTGAGCTCCTGCACGCCCTTAATCTCAATCCTCGTCCCTTCTGCAATGGATATGTTGACATCCTGGCGGATGGTGCCGATTCCCCGCTTGAGCCGCCGGGTGGCCTTCATGGCCTGTCCCAGGTAGAGCGCGATGTCGCGCGCCTGGCGCGGGTGGTGCATAGAGGGGTCGGTGGCAATCTCGACAAGCGGCGTGCCAAGGCGGTCCATGTTCCATATCTTGGTGTACCCCGCGGTATCGATGAGCCGCGCCGCATCCTCCTCGAGGCAGATGGTGGGTATCCGCACCGTGCCGAACTCCGAGTACGCGATGCCGTCAAGCGCAACAAGCGCCGTGCGCTGGAATCCGCTCACATTGGAGCCGTCGATGACGATCTTTCTCATAAAGTGGATCTGGTCGGCGATGGTCGCCCGAAGAAGCGTCGCTATCTGAAGAAGGATGTGCACCGCATCGGGATTGGGGCTGTGAGGCGGCTCCTCGTCGGCGTACACGAGGCACGTGTGGTCGAGTGACGCCTTGTAGAGCTGCATGACCTTTTTTGTGAACTCCTCCTTGGCGGCGGGGTCGATCTCGCCAAGCTCGCTCATGGTGGGGCGCAGCCGCCGCTTGATAGACGCGCTCTGCGTGTCCACCAGGTCGGACCTGCAGCTGCAGAACAGCTTGGTCGTATCGAGCTGGGCATGGATTTCCAGCCCGACCTTAAGACCGATTGCGTCGTAGTCATGCGCCACCTTACCGCCTCCCCAAGCCGTAGGTGTCCAAGCGGGAGGTGTAGCCCATCTCGCCCGCCATGGGTGTCAGCATCGCTGCGGCTATCTCGCCCGCATCGTCATGGTGGCCGAGCACCCAGCAGAGCTTGCACCAGGCCGTTTCGGCGAGCATGTCCTCAAGGGGGATGACGCCGCGCTCCTTGAGCTGCCTTCCGCCGCGGTAGACGTTCATGTTCACGCGGCCGTTGATGCACTGGCTGGCCATTCCGAAGGTGACGCCCTCTTCGAGCCCCCGCGCTATCTCCGGGTGGAGTGATTCGGGGGCGTGGCCAAGCCCGCTTCCCTCGAGGATTATGCCGCGGTAGCCCTTGTCCACAAAGGCCGCGACGATATCCGATGCGCCGGGGTATGTCTTGACCAGCGCGACCTTCTCCTCGGTCTTTGTGTCGGCATACGTGTCGCCCGCCTGTGTGGTGTTATAGGGTGATATGGGATCGATGTTCCCCGCCCCGTAGACCTTTGCCAGCGGCAGCGCGTTTACCGGTGCAAAGGCGTCGCGGCGCGAGGTGTGTAACTTTCTGACGCGCGTCCCGCGATGGACGTAGCAGTAGTCGTCATCTATGCCCGCATGCATGCAGACGACGACTTCCTTGCAGTCGGTGCCGGCGAAGTTGACGGATGATACCAGGTTGAACGCGGCATCGGAGGACGGGCGGTCGGATGACCGCTGCGCACCGACGCATACGACAGGGTGGGGAATATTCCGGAGCATGAAGGAGAGCATAGATGAGGTGAAGTGCAGCGTGTCGGTCCCGTGCGTGATGACGACGCCCTTGTACCCTTCGTCAAAATAGGCAACGATGGAGCGGGCGATGTTTGCCCAGTCCTTTTGGGTGATGTCCTCGCTCACGATGGAGTAGAGCTCCTTTCCATAGATGTTGGCGATGTCGCCGAGCTCGGGTACAAGCTGCAGAAGCTCCTCGGGGGAAAACGACGGGTACACGGCCCCGGTCGAATAGTCGATTTTTGATGCGACGGTGCCGCCGGTGCCAAGGATTGCGACATCGGGAAGCCCTTCGGTCCGGGGAAGCGCCCGTGACGGCATGACCGCGCTAAAGGACGACCCTTCCCCGATAACCTGTATGTCCACCTTGCATTTCTCGAATCCCACATTGTAGCCGTTGTCCAGCTTGAGATTCACATACGGCGCGTTGGCCGCGCCTTCCGAAGGCATGAGCGTGCCCTCGTAGGTGTGCTCCCCCCTCTGTACCCTAATCCTGTCTCCTACGTTCACGGTATCACCAGCTCATGGCCTCAGTCGCCATATGGTCATTATGGGGATGATTGCGGTATAAATGGTTTTTGAAATAAGGGTTCCGGCGCGCAGCGCTGGCTATTAGCGGCGCCCATGGGCACAAAATACGGTAAGCTGCTCGAAAAACAGGGAGCACGTGCCAACGGCCTCAACGGCAAATCCCCGGGATTCGAGCTCTTCTTGGCTCTTCTCCGGATTACAAAGCGATGACTGAAGCAGGTAGACACGCCCCCCTGGCACCAGGTACTGCGCACACTGGGCGATAAACGCCTGGGCTACCTCCCGCCCCGTGGGGCCGCCGTCCCAGCAGGCGTCGTACCCTGTGGCCATAATATCCTCGGAAGGAAGATACGGAGGGTTGAACGCAATGACGTCAACCGTGCCCGTGACAGCGGAAAAGAGGTCGCTTTCAAAAAAGTCCGCCCCTTCGATGCCGCACCGCTCCGCATTTTCGCGCGACAGCGCCACCGCCAGGGGATTGATGTCGACACCCGCCACCACAGCACCGCGCAGCGCCATGGAAATGGAAATGTATCCCGTCCCGCAACCGACCTCGAGGAAGCGCTCGCCGGGCGTAACGGAAATTGAAGACGCAAGCAGCAGGGTGTCCTCGGAAACGGGGTAGACGCCCTCCCGGTCTAAGATACGAAGCAGGCCCATGGGGCACCATCGCAGGGGGCCTATAAAAAAGTATAAGCTATATATCGATAACGATTGCCGTCGTGGTATCTATAACACCGTCGATAGTATGGAAATCCTGTACGATGGTCTTGGTAAGCTCCCCTAAGTCCTTCGCCCTTACGCGAAGTATGGTATCATACGGGCCTGTCACGGCATCCACTACCATTATTGACGGATGCGTCTTCAATTCGGCTACCACATCGTGCACCTTGCCTATGGCGATGGTGACTAAAACATATGCTTCAACCATTGTAAACACACATTAGGTATTACTGTTAAATAATATAAACATTACTCATATATTAATAGGATAGGGTTATTCCTGCCCCCTGCTACCATACGGAAAGCTCTAGGACGTCCAAGATGAGCAGGGCGATAAGAAGCACCAGCGCGAGGTACTGCATCCGCTCCGCCTCCCAGTCGTCATTGTAGCGCAGATTGTGGCCCGCATACGGGAACAGGAGGTGCCGGCGGGGGTAGACGGGATACAGGAAGGGCACGCCTGAAGAGGTAAACGAGTCAAGCACGATGTGTGACAGCACGCCGAGCGCGGCAAAGGCGGCGCCCTGCAAGGACAATAAGGCGATGTCGGCAAACGCAGATGCCCCGTATACTGCCAGTGCGGCACCGATGACAAAAAAAATCGAGTGAAACAGGGGGGACCTGCGCTCAATCGGCAGGAATCTCTCGGCAAGGGGCAACAATGCCCAGAATACGGTCCATAGTATGATGTCAAAATACCGCATCTCCCCGGGGCCCATAATGGCAAGCCCGAGTATCCCAAAGAGTATGCCTCCTGCAATATGTGTTTTCCATTCCATAGTCTCACCAGATCCGCTTGGTCATGATATATGCGCCCTCGCCGTCCTCATAGTATTCTGGCACGAACTCAAGCACCCTGAATCCGAGGCGCTCGTAAAACGTGATGGCACGCGAATTGCTCTTGCGCACCTCAAGGCGCACGGTTGGTACACCTTCCTGGCGAAGATGCTCCATGATATGGGCCATAAGTTTCTTCCCTATTCCCAGATTCCGCGCCTCCTCCTTGACGGCGACGGAGAGTATGTGGCCCTCCTTATCATCGAAGATTGCGATAAGGTACCCCTGGATCCCACCGCTGTCGGCAACGATGAAGGTGTCACGATAGTTAGCATAGAGGAAATTCACCAGCTGGGCTGGATACGGGAACCTGAATACGGCGTATTCGAGCTGCAGTATCTCCATAATATCTGACGCGTTGACAGTGCGTATCATCGGGGTGCACCAGGGATTCGGTCTGTAGATATGTGATATCACCAACCTTTTTTAATACTTGCCAGCGTGTTTTCTATAACAGAAGGGAATCATATGGACACATCACCGGATTCTGCATGCGGCATGCGCCGTGCACTGGAAAATGCAACCGCCCGTGCAGGGGCGGTTCCAGCCGCAATCATCGAGGTGGCATGCGCAACCCAGGGCAAGGGGCCCCTGGATATCAGGGGTGCCCATGCGCATTTCTGCAGCGAGCGCACACTGTACTTTCCCCTCCATGTTGGCGGCGGCACCGTCCGATTCGCCCTGACAGGCAAGCGCATCCGCGCGGTCCATGCATATATGTCTGGAGTCCCCCATGAGCTTTTTGTGCGGCACCGCTCGAAGGTTGATGCCATCCTTACCGCCGCGGGTGCGGCGGCACTCGGCGCCGCGTCGACCGTGCACGGCATCACTGCCGCCCCGGTGGCGTCTATTGACGTGCGGTACTGCGAGACGGGAAACGGCACCGCCATCGGCCGGCTCGTCGAGGCCCGGCCCGGCCTGGCGGCACCGGCGTGCGAGGCCGTTGCCCTCGAGCGCATGCAGGCGGCGCACGCCTCGCTCCTCGAGTACCTCACGCTTTTCCCCGTGCAAAAGGCGACAGGCGTGGGCATAGCGATGGTCGCGGCCTCCTTTGAGGTCGGCTCCCGCCTTGGCATGCCGGTCATCGCTGCGCCCCCTGAAGCGTGGCAGCTACGATTCGGCCTGTCGCGGCATGCTGCCGGCCGCATCAGGGCGGCGTTTTCGTATATGGCACTCTCCACGCTCCTGCCGGAGCTCCTGCCAGGTACGGGATACGAGCACCACGAAGCGTTCCTGTCATCGTATGAGCGGCATATGGCAGCGATGCGTGAAGGGGCGCTTGGGACTTCGCTCCCCCGACAGATTCTCGATGCTTGCAGCTGCACGCCGGATGAAATTTCACAAAAAGGGGTTACGCTTTACCCGTATGCCATATGGGGCTAATCTAGAATCGCGAGAAGAGGAAACAGATATGGAATGGTTACGCTGTACCCGTATGCCATATGGGGCTAATCCCCATCGGAATGTTGCTCGGCAGCATCATCCTTGAGGAGGTGGTAGATTGTCCTCCGGGGGATTTCAAGCTCTTCGGCTATGCGCGTTATCGGCATGCCGATACGCTTGAGCTTGCGTATCTCAGAGATATTGTCCTTGCCGTAGACCTTGGGCCTGCCGGCGCCGCCGCCCTTTGGAAGGAGTGCTATACCCACCTTTTCAAGCGCGCTGGTGACGCGGCGGGATGTCAGGCGAAACAGGGACGGCGGGCAGTAGATGGTAGTAATATTGGGGCCGTTTTCCAAGAGCTCCACAACAATGTCGATGCAGGGGCGCAGGGCTATGTATACCTCCTTTTCAGAAATCCCCTCTCGTATCTGGCCGATGAGCTCGGTCTTCTTGGTCGACTTGAATTCCTTCATCTTTCAGCCTTCAGGAAGTCTAGAAACTGCTGTGTTCGCTTGTTTACCAGAGGTTTGCCCTCTACGAGGCCAAGGCGCTTGAACCGCTCCAGCGCCGTTGTAATCTGGTCTTCGGGTATGTTAAACATTTCGCAGGTTTCCGCCACATCCTTCCCCACCAGGAAATATGCGACAGCCCCCACAAGCGAGCTCTTCTCGTGGATGCCAAGCGGCTCGAGCTTCTGCTCAAGCTCCTCCTTCTTGTCGATGGCCTTTCCGTACTTCCCGAAGAGCCGCCTGTCCGGCGCGGGGTCGATCCCGGGAAAAAGCGATGTATGTCGCTCCCGCTCGAACTTGGACTTCTTGAGGTAGTACGAGAGCATGTCGCTGACAAACGCGGCATAGGAAAGCGGTGCATACCCGATGCCGATGCACTTGCGGACAAACTTCTCGACGATAAGCTCCCCTCTTGCGTGGTGCGACAGGGGATTGGGCTCCACGGCCGGGCCCCTCTTGCGCTTGAGCATCTCGACGTCCGACGCCATGGGCACGCCCGACATCCGGGTGGTGACACTACCTTCGCGGCGTATGGGCGGCGGCCGGTGGTACGGGGCCTCGTCCCTTCGCTGGCCCAGGGCGTTGAGTATCTTCCGGTAGGTGAGGCGCTCCGATTTGGGGAGCGAGGAGAGCAGAAGCATGTACTCCCCCTTGTAAGGGAGATTCGACAGCACGGAGAAGTTGAAGACGCCATCAGGATTTTCAGACAGCTCGCATTCCAAATCGGGAAGCTCCGCAAACACCTTCTCCCCCGTGATGCGCCGCTTGTCGATGCGCAGCTCCACCGCATCGGTGACATGCGCAAGGGCAATCCGGTGGGCGGCCAGCGAATACTGTATGCGGTCGAACGCGATCTTCTTCTTTGTCGCGTTCTGCCGGAAAAAAGGGTCTTTCCACGAGTCCCTCACGCCCTTGATAACGTAGTAGGGATTCTGGAATCCGTAGAACTCCATCTCTTCCTTGTATTCGCGAAGCCGGGCATAGTTTCCACTAAGCTTTTCGTACAACCCGTATGCCCCCTCGTATGTCGAGGGGACGTCGTAGGTGATTCCGTCAAGGAATCCATCGACTTCGCTGATAAGTGACATGCCTATCCTTTAATCGCGCTGATAATTGAGGCAAGCGCAGACGCCTCCTCCTCGATAATGGTGCCCGTCACGACGATGTCGGCGCCAGCGGCAACCGCGCGCCTCGCCTGTTCAGGGGTCCTGATGCCGCCGCCGACGATGAGCGGGACGTCAATGGCCGCCTTAGACATGGCGATAAGCTCCGCTGGCACGGGCTCGCCGGAGCCGGACCCCGCCTCGAGATAGACGAGGCGCATGCCCATATACTGGCCCGCAAGCGCGTATGCAGCGGTGATGGAGGGTTTATTCCGCGGAAGGAGGTCCGCCTCCCCGATATAGCCCACGGTCATACCGGGCTCAACGACCAGGTACGCCATGGGAATGGGCTCAAGCTGCGCCATCTTGACGGTAAATGCGCCAAGCGCCTGGGACTTTGTGATAAAATAGGGATTGCGGGAATTGAGCATCGACATGAAGAGGATGGCGTCCGCAACGGGCGAAATGGCGTTTGAGCCCCCTGGAAACAGGATTACCGGAAGCGACGCCACACCCTTGATGGCCTTGGCCAGGGCGTCAAGATGGGGTCCTGCGGCGTTGGTGGACCCGCCGAGTAGTATGGCATCCGTGCCGGCCTGTTCCGCCTGCACCGCGATGGCGCACGCATCCTTTTGGGATACGGAGTCCGGGTCAAAAAGGGTAAAATGCATCTTGTGACGGGATAATGTGTCATGAATGTACTGTTCAACTTTACCTACCATGGTAGCACCTGTAGAAAACGTGCGAAAGTAGGTATAAAAAGATTGCCAAAAAGAAGAATGATAAAAGAGGCGGCGGATTTACGCCCTCTTTTCCTTGGCCTTGTTACGCAGGGACGTTGAACCGCATTTCCTGCATACCTTCGCTTTCCAGCCATTTCTCGCGTTGCACTTCATGCAAATTTTCATCTTGAATAATCTTGTTTCAGCAATTGGTGATCTCATACTGTTCCCTCTGTTAGATAGTCCCGCTGGACCTCGATTACAGCTCTGCTGTCACGGGCCTTGGCATACCTGTCCAAGAGCTCCTGATTGAGTTGTATGAACGTTATACCCCACCTGAACTTTTCCATTATATTTAAAGCTTTTGCTGTGTCCCCGAGGATGTACAACGCTGCCGCAAGCGCCTCCGCGGTGGAGAGTTTTGTCGGTTTTCCGTAGTTGACGGGATTGGCCGCCACGAGGTACGGCAGGCACCGGTCCTGCACGCGGGGCACGATCTTCTCGAACACGCGCCGCGCGTCGGCCCACGAGCAGTCGAGGGCGCAGACCCCCTTGCGGAGATACTGCCGGTCCTCTGGGGAAAGCGCCTTTTGCGAGAAGGGGTTGAGAAAAATACAGTTGGAGGGGATAAGCCGCATCCTGTCCACCACGTCCGCCTCCCCGAACTTCTTGAGGCGCATGGCGGTGCACTTCTTCGGGTCGCACTGTGCTGCGTGGTAGATGATGACCCGTGTCATTGGCCCCACGATTCCCGCGAAAGTATGTACACGGTTATGCTCTGGGCGCCCACGTCCCCCGTCGACACGAATCCGCAGCGGGTGTAGAGCCGAATGGCGCGCTCGTTTCCGTTCTGGGGAAGCGTGGCTATGTCCAATACGTCAGTTTTTCCGAATATGTGGTCGATGACCTGGCAGAATGCGTCCAGTCCGTATCCCTTCCCCCACATGGCTCGCTTTATCTTGATATCCGCCATGGCGGCGGGGCGGTGCTCATCCTTGGTCCAGCTCCCGAACATGAACGTCGCGGGGAGCGTGCCGAATGCGGACTCCCCGATAGGCTCGCCGCCCTCGTCAAGTATGACGAACTGCTCGGACGCCCCCTTCGAGCGGGCCTTGCCCTCGAGGTACCGCTCATACCACAGGTTGATGTCAATGCCCCGGGCGGGGAGGCCAGTCATGCAGGTCACCTGCGGGTCTTTCCACAGGTCGTCGATAAATGAAAGGTATTTCCGGTCAAATGGCACGATGCGCGTTTTTTGGTCCATAGTCTCACCACATGCCCCTTTACCGGTGGGCATAGATAACGGTAGTGGTCCCGTCCTGCGCATCAATGCGCACGAATCCGTAGCGCTCGAACTGCACGACCTCGCCCACCGGCAGCCCTGCGACGGCAGGCTCTGACATGCCGGACGCCACGCCCATGCTGTCGGGGGCAAGCCCCTTGTCCGCATTGTACAGCGATGCCGGCACGAGCACGCGGGTCTTGACACCAGATTCGGGGACCCACTGTATCTTTTTTATTTTGTGCATGTCAATCTCGCCGGTGTGTGCGGTCGCCCTGATAGGGGTGCCCAGCGAGTCGATGCGGATGTTGCACAGGTCCTTGAGGCGGATGACGTCGCCCTCAGAAAGGTCCGCTGCGTCTGTTCCCGCAATGTACATCACCGGGGTCGCCGCAACGGTGCGCGTACCCATGCGCTGGGTCGGGTGCATCCGCAGCGTTGCCATCATTCCGACTGCGCCCTCGATCTCGATTGCGGCAGGGTCCTGCACAAAGAAGTACCGCTTGGTGACGGGGTCGATTATCTTCCTGTTGAGCGACTCCACAAGAGACCAGTCTATTTCCGGCTCGGCCGTCGAGAGCCCGATCTCCTTTGTCAGCTCATAGACCGCCTCAGGCCGTATGCCCCTGCGTGCAAGCCCGCGAAGCGTTACCAGCCGCGGGTCGTCCCACCCGTCCACGGTGCCGTCCTCGATAAGGGGTTTGATAAGCCGCTTTGAGGTGGGTGTCCCCCTGATGCTGAAGCGGGAATACTGCATGGTGATTGGATTGCGAAGCCCAAGGAGCGACCGGATGTAATCCTGGAGCTCGATGCGAAGCGCAAACTCGTTTGAGCGCAGAACATGCGTGATTCCCAGCACGGCGTCCTCGATGGCGCATGCGAAATCGTAGACCGGCCATAACCGGTATGCGGTGCCGAGGAGCGGGTGAGGGTGGTCGATGATGCGCATGATGGTTGGGTCGCGCATTGCGGTGTTCTGCGAAGCGACATCGCCTTTTAGCCGCAGCGCCATGCTTCCCTCGGGGGCCGTGGCCATCCGCTCCCAAAGCTCGCCGTTCTCCTCGATGCTGCGCCCGCGGCACGGGCACGCCTTGCCGTCGTACCGGAGCTTTGAGGCCGCCTCCTGCGGGCAGTCGCACAGGTAGGCGTCCCCCTGGCGGATAAGCTGGAGCGCATACTGGTAGTAGAGCTCCATGTCATCGGACATGTTGTGGACCGTGTCCCACGTGAGCCCCATCCAGGTGAGGTCCTTTTTGATTGCATCGTAGTACTCCGCCTGCTCAGCCTTTGGATTGGTGTCGTCGAACCGGAGGATCACACGGCCGCCGTACCGCTTTGCATAATAGTAATTGAAGTAGAATGACATGCCGTGCCCTATATGGGGGTAACCGTTGGGCTCAGGCGGCATGCGGGTAACGACCGCGCCCCTAACGGCCCCGGGAAGTGGCGGAAGGTCCTTTTTCTGCTTTTCCGACACATCGAAAAATGAGGGTTCCGTGGCCTCGACCTCGCCCCGCTGCGCATCGGGGGAAAGGGCGTTTACCTCGGAAACGATCTTCATCACCCCGGGAATGATCTCCTTTGCACGGCTGCGCAGATCCTTCCGCGCACCGAGCAGCTTGCTGATTACCGCCTTGGCATCGGCGGTCCCATTGTGCTGCAAGGCGTTTTTCAGCGCGAAATCACGTATAATGCCATCAACATCAGTGCTCATATCCTCACGTCGCAATCGCTGCAATAAAAAAGTATCTTCAATGCGCCAATAGCGCCCCGGCGGATGCCTCACGGCATGACGAATATGCTGGCGCCGCCGTCATACACGCATGATGCGTTGCCGAGCATCGGGGCGGCAATAGATGCCTCGGCGAACAGGAGGCGGACACCGATTGAGTCGAGCACGCGGTAGTCTGTGGAACCCCCCAGTATGACCGATAGCATGGCACCTGTCCGCTCATCGTGCCCCTCACCGTACTGAGCATACTCGTCAACGAGCACGGCGCTTCCGTAATATGTCGTCAGATGCCCGGCGGTCGATGCCACCGGCGATATCGATACCGTGCCAAGGTATTCGGCCCCTGTGGTGTCGTCTCCACGGTATATGGGGGCAACGACGCCCACATACTGGGAGGATATAAGGGCAAGGCATACGAGGGCGATGCAAAGGAGGGGGGCGGAGCTGCGGGCAATCCGCTTGAGGCCGAGCGCCGCGGTGGTACAGATGCACAACGCCGAGAGTGCCAGGAAGCGGTGTGTCGCCACCTCCTTGGAGCCCAGGACGCACAATCCCGCTGATATGGCAACTGCGTAGAAAAAGCCGCGGTAACGCCCAGACCCCTTCCACCCCAACAAGGCAAACGGGAGAAACAATACGAATCCGTACAGGGCAGGGACATACGCCTGCGTGCGCACCCCGTATGCCACCGAAGGTCCCTGGGCCAGAGCAAAGGCAGCGGTCACGACGATGCCTGCAAGCGGGATGTACACCCGGCGGCGCCGGGACGGCCAGGGCAAGACGGTTAAAAAGTAGTACAGGGCGGTAAACGAGTGGGTAAGTACGAGCAGGGCCCCTGCACCCGCCTCCCTCCGAGGGGATTTGCGGACAGCAGCATACGCAAACGGCATGATAAGGAGCGCCAAGAGCTCCGGGAAGAAGTAGCAGCGCATGAGCAGGGCGGGATGCACCGCCATGAGAAACGCAGCGACAGTCGCCAGCTTGCGGTCCTCGCGAAGCGTGAAGTATGTTGCCGCCACCGTCGCCGTGGAAATCACAGGGGGCGCGTAGATGGCGAGTGTCTCGACGCGTATGCCGGTACTGTGCATAAGCGCGTGGAACAGCGGCGGGTAGACGGCACATCTGGTGCCGGCGTAGAGCGTATCGCAGACCACGTATGCCGTGGAAAGGCGCATATGGTAGTAGGCGTCCACGCCCATGACGGCATCCCACCTGATGACGGGGGCCATCCGTATGAGAAAGGCCATGAGCATCACCAGGATGATTGCGGTGCGTCGCATGCCAGCTACCCCCCCGCCAGGTGGTAAAACACGGACGACGCACCACTGTACATAATGGCGGCGCAGTCGCTTTGGTCAAGGAAAGACAGGGCACCGTAGTCGTAGGACTCCTTGCGCCCGTAGAACACATAGGAAATATCATATTTTTCCGCGATGGAAAAGTCGCCGCGGTAAAGCAGATTTGTGTCTGTTGTCCGTTCGGTATAATGGAACGACCCTGAGTAGTATGAACCCTTAATGGGGACCTTTCCCGAAATAGCCCCGCTTACCGGGGCGAAGAACCATCCGGTCAGTATCTGCCCGTCCACCACCGCATCGTCACGCAGCCACAAAAACGCAGCCTCCTCGTGCTCATAAACGAGAGGGGATATGGACGCCACATAGGCATACGGCCCCGCCAGCGCAACGAGGATGAGGCCCATCATGCCGAACGACACAATGCGGTGCTCCGACTCCAGCATGCGATTGACCGCAACCGCCGCAAGGATGGCGCACGGCACGACCATAAACTCGATGAAACGCGATGGCAGCACCCAAAACGCCGCGGTGGAAAGTAGGAATGTTGCCGCCAGCCATCCCGCAAGCATTCGGTCGGCGCGCGACCTGCGGGAAAGGGCGATGGCAAAGCCGACGGCAGCGAGGCCGAGCTGCAGCGCCCCGAGCTTTCCGGGGTAGTCCCGAAGCGCCAGTGCCGCGCTTTCGGGAATGCGGGAGTAGACGCCGTGGTCGAAGAGGTAGTACAGCCAGTAGGACGGCAGCATGGCTGAAACGGCTGCGAAGATGCCTAGGCGCTCAAGCACGGGGCGCATCGGGGACCGGGCGGCCCGGGCATCCCACGCATCGATGGAAGCCATGATAATGATAACGCAGGCGAGGACGATAAGCGTGAGCCCGTGTCCGAGGACAACGCCCGCGCCAAACAGCCCCGAGACGGCGGCGTACCGGCGGTCGCTACCGGACTTGACGAAGAATATCAGCGCAAGCAGCATGCATATGGACGCCAGCGCCTGCGAAGATGCTATGACACCGCGGTCGACAAAGACAGGCACCATAGCACACAGCACCACCGAGAGCAGCGCGACCCTCCTGCCGTAGAGCAGCGCGGATAGCCAGAACACCAGCGCCAGCGTCACCGGGTACAGGGCCATGGGCAGCGCACGGGCCACCGACTGGACGGGCGCACCGGAAATAACAGAAAGCCCTGCGAGAAGCAGGTGAAATGCGGGAGGGTAGAGATTGGGACGCCCCGTGGGGCCGAACGATCCCCAGTCCCACCACACGAATCCGTGGGTAAACGACTCCCCCATCCGAATGTGGTACCAGACGTCCCATGAGAAGGGCAAGCGGTACCTGAGCACCGCAACCGACACGAGCGCAATCCCCAGGGCCAGCGCCGAACCCAGGGCCAGCGCCCAGAGGCGGCGCCGATACCACGATTCCATACCACGAAGTAGGCAAAAAACCTATTTATTGTTTTCCCACTGCCCCGGGGGGAATCGAGCCTCCATGATGGAAAGCTCCGCCTCAAACGCCGCTTCGAGATCCACCCCGAAATGCACCGCGAGCTGCAGGAAGAGCGAAAAGGACTGTGCGAGCTCGCGGGCCACGTCGGGATTGCCGCGCTCGTGGCCGGCGCCCTCTTTCTTGTACCCCTCTTCAAAAAGGATTTCCTCGCCCACCTCGCTGAGCTCCTCCATGAGGTGCAGGTAGACAAGCGATGCGCGGAACTGGTCCCATGAGCGTGCCTTGCAGAAAGCGCCTATTTTTTCCTGTGCCGTTGAGATATCCATAGTATCACTACAGCATCGATGAAAAACGGGTATAAGAATATTTGTATTAAAACAGTTGTTCCAAAAGAATTATAAAGACTTTTGGCGTTGTAGGTTGCAATGAGAGAGCTTAGCGATATCAAACAAATAAGAAAACGACTTGGAATCACGCAAAAACAACTGGCAAAGCGCGCCGGTGTCTCGCAATCCGTCATAGCGAAGGTAGAGCGAAATCAGCTGAATCTGAGCTATGAAAAGGCTAAGAGCATCTTCGACACACTTGCTGAGCTTGAGCAGACCTCCCTCAAGAAAGTTGAGGACATCATGACGACGAACATCACGTCCATACCGCTCGGCAGCATGCTTTTCGGAGCCTCGAAGCTCATGCACGACCGCGGGTACTCGCAACTGCCCGTTCTGGGGCCCAAGGGGACAGTTGTCGGGTCCATCACGGACAAGCTGTTTACCAATCTAATCCTCAATGACGTGAAGGAATGGCAAAGCAAGCTTGTCGACGAGTTTATGGGCGAGCCGTTTCCTGTTGTGGACAAGAACATCTCCATGAGGGCCGTCGCACGGCTTTTGGAGGAGCGCGACGCAGTCCTTGTAAAGGACCAGGAAGAGTACATCGGCATTGTCACCCGCGACAACCTCCTGACGGAGATCGAGTGAGGCTTTCCCATGATAGAGAAGCTCCGGGGTGTCCGCGACTTTTACCCAGAGGACTACTACGGCCGCACCGTCATCCACGAAAAGCTGTATGACACGGTACGCCGGTACGGATTCAAGGAAGTGTGCACCCCATCTATCGAGAGCCTCGATCTGTTCCGCAGGAAGGCAGGCGACTCCATCGTTGATGAGATCTATGCATTTTCCGATAAGGGGGGCAGGGACATCTGCCTCATACCAGAGCTAACGCCGAGTGTCGCCAGGATGGTCATCCAGCGCCAGAAGGAGCTGAAAAAACCAGTCAAGTGGTGCTCGCTTTCGCGCCACTGGCGCTACGAGCGCCCACAGAAGGGCAGGCAGCGGGAGTTCTACCAGTACAATGTCGACATCTTCGGCGCCAGGTCCAGCATGGCAGACTTCGAGATAATAGCGACAGGCATCGGGTGCCTCCGCTCCCTGGGGCTGGCCAACTTCATGTTCCACATCTCAAACAGGAAACTGCTTGAGGCGTTCTTCGGTGCATACGGCGTTTCTGCCGCAGATGCGTTTGCCGTCGTCGACAAGCGCGGCAAGGTTTCCCCGGGGGACTTCGCACAGATGCTTGGCGACATCGGCGTGACGGATGAGTGCGCCGAGCGGCTCGATGAGCTTTTGGATATTGCAGGAACGATATCGGAAAGCATACCCCGCGTCAGGGAGGTCATGGGCGACTGCGACACCATGGTGTCTGAAGCACTTGAATACCTCGCCGATGTGGGTAGCATGCTTGACGCATACGGATACGGCGACCACTGCATGCTCGACCTGTCGATTGTCAGGGGGCTCGCATACTACACGGACATGGTATTTGAGGTCTTTGACAAAGACAAGTCCATGCGCTCGCTCTTCGGCGGCGGGCGGTACGATACGCTTATCGAGCGATTCGACGGACAGCCCATGCCGGCAGTGGGATTCGCCATCGGCATCCCCGTGCTCGAGATACTCATGAAGGAGGAAAACATCTGGCCAGAGCCAGACTTCGGCCCGGAATACTTCATCGTTACCATCGGAAACGTGAAAGATGAGGCGGCACGCCTCGTCAGGCACCTGCGTGAGCGCACCACGGTGGAGTACGACCTGTTGGGAAAGAGCATGAAGAATCAGATGCAGCAGGCAAACGACATCGGCGCAAAGCAGGTAATCCTCCTCGGAGAGCGAGACCTTGCGGCAGGCACGGTGACCGTGAAGGACATGGCGTCGGGCGAGCAGAAGGTACTGCCGCTTGAAACGCTTTTTGCGTTGTAATGCCATCTTAAGATTTTTTTATCAGGGCGCGGTACAGTGCGCCCATACTGGGGAATGAGTCCGCGTTTTCCCATTTTTCCCATTCATGCACCAAAAAAGCGAGTCAATCCCCTCTGATGGAGTGGCGCGGCTTTGTAGGCCCGCGGACAATCCAGCGCCGCATCCTACCGCAGGGATTCACTGTCCAGCGCCGAACGAACGCATGGCCTGATAGAACGTGAAGAGGGGGACTGCCCCGCTGAAAAGATTTTACTCCAAAAAATAAGGATGCCCCCTAGGGGGCAAAAAGAATATAACGGGGTGCCTAGCACCAGCCGCGGAGGCGCATTGCCTCAACAACGCGTGAGACCGCAAGAACGTAGGCCGCCGTCCTCATGTCGACCTTGCGCTCGCGTGATGTCTCAAGCACCGCATGGAACGCGTTGGTCATGATGTTGCCAAGGCGGTCGTAGATCTCTTTCTCGGTCCAGTAGAATCCCGCCTCGTTTTGTACCCACTCGAAGTAGGAGACCGTCACGCCGCCCGCGTTGCAGAGGAAGTCGGGGATGTCGAAGATGCCCTTCTTCGCGAGTATGGCGTCCGCGTCGGGGGTGATAGGGCCGTTTGCCGCCTCAGCGATGATCTTGGCCTGGATGCGGTCGGCATTTGAGCCGGTAATCTGATTCTCGAGTGCTGCAGGCACAAGAATGCCGCAGGGAATCTCGAGGATCTCGGCGTTTGTGACGTCCTTTGCCCCGGGGAATCCGCTGACTGAACCGGTCTTCTTCTTGTGCTCGAACACAGCAGTTGGGTTGAGTCCGTCAGGATAGTAGACGCCGCCGCGGGAGTCGGAAACGGCGATGACCTTGACGCCCATGTCATGAAGGATCATGGCTGCATAGGAACCGACGTTGCCGTATCCCTGGATTACCGCTGTCGACTGAGTAAGGTCCATGCCCAACTCCTTTGCAGCTTCCCTGATACAGTAGATTACACCCTGTGCCGTAGCGTTGCCACGGCCGAGGGACCCGCCTACGGGGATAGGCTTTCCGGTGATGACGCCGGGGCTGTTGTACTGCATGAGCTGGGAGTATTCGTCCATCATCCACGCCATGATCTGCGGGGTGGTATACACATCCGGTGCGGGAATATCCTTCTTAGGGCCCACAAACTGCGAGACCGAGCGGATGTATGCACGTGAAAGGCGCTCAAGCTCTGTTGGCGAAAGTTCCTTGGGGTTGCAGATAACACCGCCCTTTGCGCCGCCGTATGGTATGCCCACTACAGCACATTTCCATGTCATCCAGCTGGAAAGCGCCTTTACGGTGTCGAGCGTCTCGTCAGGGTGAAATCTGATTCCGCCCTTGGTGGGGCCACGAGCATCGTTGTACTGTACCCTAAATCCGGTAAATGTCTTGGTGGAACCGTCGTCCATGTGCACAGGGATGCGAACCTGAAGCGACCGGAGCGGCTCCCGAAGAAGGCTGAGGACGTCGTCGTCCAACCCGATCACTGCGGCAGCCGTGTCTAGCTGCCTTTGTGCAATCTTAAAAGGATTTAATTCTTCTGCCATGTGTATAATTTAACGATTAAATATTTGATTGACT
>CAYSZY010000019.1:0-17856 GCA_964435645.1 uncultured Thermococci archaeon
GGCCCCAGATAAGTGCGCTGGATATAGATTACGAGACAAACAAGCAGCATACGATGTATACCGACGGCATCATCGACAGCCTGAAGAAAAATCAGATGGAGCAGGTCGACCGCCTATGCCTGCAGGCAGCCCATGTCAGGAAGTTCCTAGGGTGAACCGCAAAGAAACAGGAATTTTCGCATTGCATGCCCGCACGGAAGCATGACGCCGATTTGCGCCTTTCCCCTATTTATGAGAAGTATTATTAACATGCCCCCGTTAGGATATAGTATGGAACTTGTAGTTAAGAAGTTCGACTTGGAAACCGGCAAACGGTATACTGTCATAATCAATGAAAAAGACATGCTTGCCGAACGTATTTACCCGGGTGACCGAGTCTCCGTCCAGGGGCCAAAGGGCGCCCTTATAGCATTTGTTAACGCCACAGAGCGCCTAGTGGCCAAAGGCACCATCGGCCTGTACGAGGAGGTATCGGAACGCACAGGATTGTCAAATAAGGATACGACGTCCGTGCAATACGCGCCGCCGCCTTCGTCCGTGCAATCAATCCAGAAAAAAATGAGGGGAAAGAAGCTCGATAAGCAGGAAATATTTGAGATTGTACATGATGTGGTGGAGAGGAATCTATCTGAGGCGGAAATCACGGCATTTCTTGTCGCCCAGCAGACGGTCATGATGGACATGGACGAGACCGAGGCGCTTACCCGTGCGATGGCCGACTATGGAGATCATGCGGAGTATAAAAAGACCACGTTTACAAAGCATTCGGTAGGGGGGGTACCGGGTGACTCGAAAGTATCACTCGTAAACATACCCATCGTCGCGGCTGGAGGTATTTTCATTCCCAAGACGTCATCACGGGCCATTACGTCGCCGTCAGGGACGTCCGACACCATGGAAGTTATGGCCAACGTAGAGTTTACCATCCCAGAAATCGATGTGATAGCAAAAAAGTGCGGTGCGGCACTTGTATGGGGTGGTTCGCTTAACATGGCCCCTGCTGACGACCTCCTTATCCGTGTCGAGCGCCAGCTTAAGCTTGACCCGCTTTCGCAGATGCTGGCATCAATCATGTCAAAGCAGCTGGCAAACGATGTTGACTTCATGTTGCTTGACATCCCCGTCGGTTTTGAGGCAAAAGTTGAAACAGAGGCGGAGGCACGCATAATAGCCGGAAAGTTTTCTGAACTGGCAAGTCGATTGGGAATCACGCTAAGGACTGTACTAACCTACGGCGGCCAACCGGTAGGCCGTGCTGTGGGCCCGGCGCTTGAGGCGCGGGAAACGCTGCTTACCCTGGCAAACAAGGGGCCGTCAAGCGTTACAGAAAAGGCCATCGCCCTTTCAGGCGTGATGTTCGAGATGGCAGGGCTGGCGACACGTGGGTGGGGGACAGCTATGGCCTCAGAGCTGCTAACATCGGGAAAGGCGGAAGAGAAATTCAGGCAGATTATCGAGCTGCAAGGCGGAGACCCCAAGATCAAACCTGACGACATACCGGTTGGGGACAAGACGTTTAGCGTTATATCCAATGGCAACGGGTATGTCACCGGCGTATCGAACAGCAGGATATGCAAGATAGCGTATCTTGCCGGCGCGCCAAAGGACAAGGGTGCGGGCATCTACCTCCACAAGAAGGTAGGCCACAATGCAAAGAATGGCGAACCGCTGTTTACAATTTATTCAGAAAGCGAAAAGAAGCTTGATGATGCGATCAACTTCGCACTCAAGAGGCCCCCACACTCAGTGGAAGGCATGATTATCGAAGAACTGTAACACAATATCAGGTGCTCTAATGCAATTACGTTGGTTAGGAGGGGCGATGGAGGTAGGACGCTCCTGCGTACATGTACGCGAAAACAATTTGAACTGCCTTATAGACTGCGGTGTCAACCTCTCTACAGAGGGCGATGACATGTACCCAGACCTGTCGGACATCAACTTCTCCGAGCTTGATGCCGTCATAATATCACATGGACATCTCGACCATTGCGGGTATGTCCCGTTTCTGTATGCACACGGATACAGTGGCCCCGTCTATGCTACACACCCCACTCGGCGAATCTCAAAGGCCATACAGGATGACTTCGCCTTTATCCAGAAGGAGCAGACCGGATGGGCGCCCTACTGGCGGGACGACATTCGCAAGGCGAAGCAGCACACCGTGGCACTGGACTATCTTGAAAAGGTCGAGCTCAAAAAGGATATTTTCCTGACGTTCCATGATGCCGGGCATATATTGGGGGCAGCACAGGTCCTTTTAGAAACACCGTCAACTTCGCTCCTTTACACAGGCGACTTCAATACGCGAAAGACCCGTGTAATGGGCGTTGCAGATACCAACATCAAGGCGGATGTCGTCATAACGGAAGCGACGTACAGCGGGGACTTTGATTTGCACAAGCCCTTAAAGGAAAGCGAGGACGAGCTTATCTCGGTGATAAATCAGACCGTGAAGCGCGGGGGGAAGGCCGTCATTCCCGTGTTTGCCATCGGCAGGGCACAAAACATCATAATGACGCTCAAGGCGGCATATGACGACGGCTTGCTCAATACACCCGTCTACCTAGACGGCATGCTGCAGCGCATGAATCAGATATACGACGACTTCCCGACCTGGATGAACGATGACATGTATAGTGAATTCCAGAAAGGCAATCCATTTGAGGCGGAGTTTCTCACCGGTGTGCAGGACCGCCGAAGAATCCTGCGCCTTAAGGGGCCCGCTGTTGTCGTTACCACGGCCGGCATGATGTCCGGCGGACCGGTGCTATCCTACTTCAAGGAGTGGGCGGATGACAAGCGCAACACCTTTGCGCTTGTTGGGTACCAGGTCGAGGGGACCCTTGGGCGCCAGCTCATGGAGGGCGAGCGCACCTTCATGGTGGACAAGAAGAAAGTCCATGTCAAGGCAGATATACAGTCGATTAGCTTTTCTGCGCATGCGGACCAGCATGGGATCGTAAAACACATCATGTCGCTTAAGAAAAAACCGGAGGCGGTCTTCCTAAACCATGGCGACCCCGAAAAGATATCACAGCTGAGCAAGGCGCTCCCCATCCCGTCAACGGTGGCGGAACTGAAGGTCACCTATACGCTCAAAGAGGCGCGCACGGGATACGAACCGATAGAACCGTCCTTTAAGAAAAACGGCGTGCAGCTCGTGGTTACGACACCGCGTGACGATATCGTGAAAAGGTACGCGATACAGATGATACGGTCGGCCCACCAGAAGATACGCATAGCAGGCTATGTCGACACGGCGCTTACAGACGAGCTTATCGCCGCCATGCGAAGGAATGTGTCAATATCCGTGATATTCAGGCATGTCACACGGCCATCCAACAAGGAGGCGTGCAGGATCCTCCGGTGCCAAGGGGCGTCTGTCAGGGAAAATAAGGACCTCCACGCGCGAATGATACTAGTTGATGACCGCTATGCGTTCATATCGTCGGCAGACTTGACACGAGACAGCTTCTACGACCATTTCGAAGCGGGATTCCTTGTTAAGGCCACTGATATGGTGGAAAAGGCCGTTTCGTTTTACGATAAGGTTTGGCAGGAGTCATACAATATTTGAGCGTGACGCGTATGCAAAACGGGTACCAGCCCCTACACGGCACACGGGCGTACGTGTGGGAGCAGCGATTTGACATTCTGTCTGTCAGCGCCGCACCCATGCACGCCTTTGCGGCAATTCGCGACAGGGATGGCGTCACCGCTGTGATGGAACAAGGCACCTACCAGGATGGCATCGTGAAAGAGGCGGACCGTTCTTGGAAGATTATCACAGTAGACGCCGTATTGCCGTCCGGCATGGTGGGCGCCCTGGCCCAGATTGCCACATGGCTTGCCGATGCAGGCATTCCTATCTATGCTGTGTCCTCGTTTAATTTCGACCACATACTCGTGAAGGAGCAGCACCTTGCAGGGGCGGTACGTACGCTCAGGGCGCATGGCATGGCCGTCACCTAACAGACTGAACCGGTGACGCTGCGAAGCATGTGCCCCCCAATCCGGGCATCGACCATGCGGTCGAGCCCGATACGGCCCTTGATGCCAACGACAAGGGAGTATGAGCCAATCTGGCGGGCAAAGGTGGTGTTTCCGTCATACACTTCTGTACGCAGCCCGCGAAGCACCGTTCCCTCCGGCACGATGCACCTCAACATGGACGCATCGATATTCTGCCTGACGTCATTTCTCCATTTCCAGTAGAACTTTCTGTTTTTGCGCAGATACTTCATGCCGGCGCCTTCGGCAAGAGGCGTGCCGGAAAACACCACCACCTCACGAATATTTATCCGCCGGAGCATAAGCCCCCTACCAATGATATCAGACAGTGAGGCCATGTTATGCTCATGTGTTCGCTTCGACTCGCCATCGAGGCCAAAGAGCAGATTGATGCCGGGCAGAAAATGGGGCATCCCGTTGGGGCCCCGGCGTGCGCCGTATTCGTTTATCAGGGTGATGGCGCCCAGTATGACCCCTAGGTCGTTCCCTAGGGCGTTGCGCCTAATTACCTCGGGGTCAAAGCTCTCTACGCCCATGCTTGCAACGTTGCCCTCGGTGCACCCTGCAACAAGCGCCTTGGTCTTTTCCCGTGTGACAAACAGGGGATTGACGTTATCGATATGGAGAACGTCACAGTGTGGGCGCAGCGCCCCGAAAAGATCGGAAAGCGCTTCGGCCGAACCATAGCTGTAGATGCATGACTGTTTTCCCAGCCTGATGTTGCGAAGTCCCGCGAACGACAGGGCACGCACCTCGGCAACGATATCACGGGCCGGCCGCGTGGTGACACGCTCGTGCTTGATGTGCTCGGTACAAAACGAGCATGGCACATCCTTTGCACACCCCTGCATGGTTTCAATTTCCGCGATAAGCAGCTGGGGGCGGTGCGGAAGCTGGGAAACGATTCCGGCCCCCCTCAGCGCCATTGGCAAAAGTGTATCATACCCATACGGCCCCGGCGCGGACCCGTCCCACGAACGGCCAGCGATGTCGCCGGCAACAGCCTCTACGCCGGGCACAACAAAATCGAACAGGCGCTCGTCTTCCCGCTTATCCCGCGCGCGCTTGCCGCCCCACTGGCCCGAGCCAACGGACGCCGCGGGGCCGGTGAGGATTGTTGGGACACGGGGTGAAAGCTCCGCAAGAAGACGTGCGGCCTCTATGGTGGTGGCGGGTTTTGCAGAAAGGTAGGTACCCGGCGTATTCACGCCGGCAATGACCACGGCAAGGTCTGAGGACGTGAGGATCTGGCGTACAGCCCCGGCGTTGGGCGTGCAGTTGCGCACCGCAATCACCGTCTTTACCTGTTCCTCAAGCGGGGATGGGGGGCGAACTGCGGCGCGGAGGTCGTCGATGGTAAGGTAGCGCACATCGGCGCCTACGGCGTCAAATGCGCCAAAGACATACCGTGGGTATGTTCCCACTGTCGGCGGGACGCCAAGCCCCGCCGGTTCATCAGTGTAGCAGTCGACAATCGTGACACGCATGAACACACCGTGTTACAGCTCATCAGGAACGAATCCCACCGATTCGGGGAATTCCGTCTTCAAGTCGCGCTTTTCCTTAAAAACGGGGTCTCCCATGATGGTGTCGTACAGAAGTGACTTGAGCGCATCGACACCGGTCCCATCCTGCGTGGAGATATACACATCCGCCTCGATGCGCTCCGACGAAATGTCTACCTTGTTGTTAGCTATGATAAACCGCTTGTCACCCAGGGTTTCGCGTATGCCCTGAAGAAGCGACCGCTGCTCGTCAAGGGTGTACTGCCGGTACTCCGAGGTATCGTACAGGTAGATGATGGTGTCTGCAAGATACCTGATAGCGGAAAACGCCTTTTGTTCCACCTCGTTCCTGTCGGCGATGGGCCGGTCAAGAAGGCCAGGCGTGTCGATTACGTATATACGCTGGTACTTGAGCTCAAAGGTGCCCATGTTGATGCCCTTGGTCGTAAAGGGGTATGACGCTATCATGGGTTGAGAGGTGGTAAGACGCTTGAGCAGCGATGACTTCCCCACATTTGGGTATCCCGCTATGACCACGTTGTAGTTGTCAGAGGACGCGGGTGGAATCTCGATGATTTTTTGTCGCGCGTCGTTGAGCCACCTGATGGCGGGCTTCGCGCTTTGAAGCAGGGAGTTGTATTTTCCGTATGCATCCTTGCGTATGGTGATAAGCTTTTCAGGGTCGCGCAGGCCGTCCATCTTCTTAAGGGCGATGGTACGGGCCTTGTAAACAGACCCAATGGTCTTATTGAGCACCTTAAGGCGCATGCGCAAGGCGTCAAGACCGATGAGGATGTCAAACATCTCCCTGTTGAAGTCGTCCATTGCTGAAATCTTCGGATACCTATTGACGACCTTGTCAAGAGATGACATGATGATACTTGCAGAGCGCTCAACTTTTTCCATCTCCTTGCGGGATATAGCCCGTATGCCCCTTCCTTTTACCACAGTGCGGGATGAGCGGGAAAACGCCTTGTTGATTATCTCCTCGACCGAGATGACGGGAATGTCCTTGTACATCAGGCTTCACCAACTATGCCGAATCGTGCCGTGTGCAGCATCCGCCCGAGGTATGCCACGACACCGGGGGGCTCCGTGATGCCGGAGCACACGATCTTGTGCGATGTCCTGCACAGCGATTCGACCGTAACGGTATCCCTAAAGGGCGACTTCATGATAGCGCCCATAAGGTCATCACGGGTGATGCAGGCGACAAGCACGATGTCTTTTACAAGATGCTGTGACACCCAATCCTTTGAGAGCACACCCCATATCTTGTCGGTCCCCCGGTCGACGCGCGTTATCTCGATATCAACGCACAGCCCGTTGATGAGCCCATAGTTGAAGATAATGTGCCTTGCGGAGCCCTTTGAGCCGAAAACATCCCGCAGGCCGTGGAGGTCGAGGAGAACATCGCGCTCGGCGCCGATATCGCAGTAGACACCGTACCCTACCTTGCCCACGTCGACGAGGATGCCCTTGTACATGCCGGGTACGATATCCTTGAAAAGGTAGCCCCTGGGGTACCCTTTGGAAAGAAATGCCTCTAGCACCTCCTCATCGGACCCGGAAAACTCAACGACGGTGTATGCACCGACATGTGTGACGGAAAGCGACACATCCAAGTCTATGTGGGATGCAATCTCCTCCATAGTCACCATACCCTTGATAGTATAATTCACATATAAGGCTCAAGCTCATGATTTAAAAGCTTAATTCTTTCCAGCGCCTGTGGGGGCACCCGACTTGAAAATCTCTCGATAGTAAATTCTATATGCACCCGCCGCACGCCGAATGTGCAGTTGTCGCACTGGGCAACGACCTTTTCCTCCCATGTCTGCGGCACATAATCCTTGGGGGGAAATCCGAGCTTGACCGCCTCATCACGGGTGATGCCGGCACCGATATGGCGCTCGCAAATGAGTGCATAACACACGGGTAGGTGGTTCTCCCTGATAATTCGTGCCCCCTCGATGCCATGGCGCACGCTGTGTGTCACACTTCTGCCGATATCATGGAGCACGGCACCGTTTGTGGCTATGATGGGATCAATGGGTATGCCCGCGGCCCTCATGCGAAGGGCCACCTCATTGGCATAGCGTGCAACGCTGAGGCAATGGTCTATGATGATTTCGGGGACACGACACGCGTACAAAAGGGAAAGGTATGCAACATCATAGTCCATAGGATCATCAGTTAGGCGGAAGATTCCTGTGCCTCTTTGATACTTCCAATCTCATCCTGGAGCCGCTGGATGATCTTGGAGTTGTCGAAGTATTCCAGCTGCTCGCCGCACTCGGGGCAAACGAACTGCACTTCCTGTGCATCATCAAACGAGAATCGCAGGCAGGTGTTCTTGCAGACGAAGTACATGCTGGTAACCTCCTGTTCAAGGCGCTCCTCGAGGCGGGATAAGTAGGAGGATTCCATGTCCCTGACTATCTCCGGCGCTTTTTCGAGGTCAAGCTTCCAGTAGTAGATATACCATCCTGTGGTCTTGTCGCGGGTTCTCCGGTATGACGCGAGGCGATTGTCATAGAGCTTGTAGAGCACCTTCCGGACGTCGTTTATCTTCATCTCCGTCTCTTCGGCAAGCTCTTCGGCTGTGGACTCCCTATTGCCTATGATCGATGCGATCTCAACGCCTCCGTCTCCAAGGAGGTCTTCCATGAATTCAAATATCATTGTATCGATGTCACTCATGATTTCACCAAAAATAGTGTTTTAACGAAAAAAATTTATCTTTATATTATGCTGCTGAATGTATTTATAGTTTTCTGGTTTTGGGCAAGGCAAAGGGCAACGCCAGTCACCCCCTGTGGGGACTGCGTGTAGTGGAGCCGGTAACGATCTTCCCCTGCTCGCATGGAACGATGCTAAGCTTCGCGCCCCCGTACTCCCGCTCAAACTCCTCTCCCTTGAAGTATCGGTCCATAAAGAGCGCCAGTGCGGAGACTTCGGAATGGGGTTGATTCCCCACGGCAAGATTGAAGTCGGCCCGCTGGTAGATTTGCGGCGGGACCTTCTCGGCGCCGACAACGATGCAGAGATCACCTTCGGCTGCCCGGACCTCGCCCATATGCGCCTCAAACGGCAATCCGTACATCGTCAGATGCACCACAGTGCCGGTAAATGATGAGAAAAACGACTTCCACGACTGGAACGAGACGGAAAAGTCACCGCCCCACGAATCCACGACGGCATCGACGGTGTCCTTTATCTTTTGGTCCTCACCGGAAATGACGATATTGTCGACGCCAAAAGCACGGGCCACCAGTGCGACGTGCGTCGTGATACGCTTGTCACGTTGCGGCCTGTGCCCGATGCGCAAAACGGTAATCATGAGGCAAAGGGGCCCCTTAACTCTTAAAAACCTTCTGTCATGCCCGCAACGTTGGGCGCGCCGCGAATGCCAGTGTGAAAAAGACGAAAAGCGCCAGTAGCGCCGATACGAGAAATACCGCATCATAGGACCCGCGGCCGTAAAAGAATCCCAGCAGCACCGGCCCGATGCTCTGGCCGATGCGCAGTGTCGAGGCATACAGCGCCGACACCGACGCCTTCATGCCATGTGGTACGCTGCCTAAGACCATGACCTGGAGCGAGGGGAGATTAAGGCCCTGCCCGATGCCAAAGCAGATAACTGCAAAATAAATGACTATGGCATGGCGAACAAATCCCATGAGAAAGAAGGACAACGCGTAAAACAGGAACGCGAGCGCCACGGGCCTCACATGCCCCATCCGGCGCATTATGGCTCCCGCATAGTAAGATAGGGCCGCGGTGGAGACCGACATCAACGAAAGGTATGCCCCGATGCGGGCGGATGACGCGCCGTACTGGTCGCTCAGAAACTGGGGAAAGAATGTTAGGTAGCTCCCGTAAAGGAGTATAAACGTCACTATTGTGATACCCATAAGCGAAAGCGTGCGCCGATTGGCCATGCCTGCCCACGTCCCCGATTCCGCCTCGCCCACGGGGGCGGGAACCGGTTCGGGAAGCGTAAGATAAACAAGCAGCCCCAGCGGCAAAGCGAGAAAAAAAACATAAAAAGGCATATACCATGCCACTGACGCAAGCAGCCCGCCTATTGCGGGATACGAGGCGGTCCCGATTGAGAGCACAGAACCGTTATACCCCATGACCCGCTCCTGCTCAGCCCCTCCATAGAAGTCAGCGATGAGTGCCAGGGAAATTGTAGAAAGGGCTGCGGCGGCACACCCCTGGAAGAATCTGCATACCAATATCGCATCAAACGAGCGGGTCAATGTGATGCCGCCCCCTGTAACGCCAAATATGCCAAGTGACATGATAAGCAGCGGCTTTCGCCCCCAGCGGTCCGCACCCCACCCTACAAGGGGACTCAGGAATATGCCGGGAATTGTAAAGACGGTTACAAGCAGGCCCACCTGGCCGCTTGACAGCCCAAGCACATCACGAATGAGGGGGAATGCGGGGGAGATGAGCGACACGCCGATAACCGCCATAAGCGTTGTGAGAAATATAGTGTACAATCGTGTGTCCTGCTGCGCCATAGTATCCATATCCCCCCTGTGGAAATCATTAATGACCTTTTCTGTCAATAGGATGCCAATCCGATTCACTTATAATTAAACTGGCCGATTATCAGTAACGGATCGTTTGGCACGAAATACCCCCCAGAGGCGGTGGAAGCCATACACGCGTTCGGCATGACACCCGCACGGGGAGGCGTAACAAGGGCGCTCTGGGCATATATTAAGTTCGTGGGACGGATACTCGGCATTAAACACCTTGCGCTAAGTGTGAATATACCCACGCAGGACAGGGGTGCTGGGGGATTATGTAAGCATTCGGGGATGCCCGTATGCAGGATGGGGATGCACATGGATGTGATTGAAGCCAAGGGGCTGACAAAATACTATGTCAGGCACGGATTGAAATCGAAACAGACGATGGGTATAGAAAACGTTGACTTTTCAATAAAAAAAGGGGAAATATTCGGGTTCCTCGGCCCCAACGGGGCAGGAAAGACCACAACCATGCGGATACTGCTTGACCTGTTGCGCCCCACGAGGGGCAGCGCAACGGTACTGGGGATGGATGCGCGCGCAGACTCCATGGAAATACACAGGAGGGTGGGATTCATACCTGGGGAGATTAATTTCTACAACAACATGACCCCGCGGGCGCTCTTTGCTTACTATGAGCAGCTGAAGCAAGCCCCCGCCGTTCGCAAAGGGGAGCTTCTGGAAATTTTTGATGTCCCCCTCGACCGGCCCATCAAGACGTTTTCCAAGGGGATGAAGCAAAAGGTGGCGATAATACAGGCGTTTATGTTCGACCCCGACGTAGTCGTCATGGACGAACCCACAACGGGGCTCGACCCACTGATGCAGCAGAAGGTGTACGACCACCTCATGGCGCTGCGCCAGGAGGGAAAGACGATTTTTATCTCGACGCATAACATTATGGAAGCGCAAAAGGTCTGCGACCGGGTCGCCATCATACGAAACGGGCGCATAGTCGCCATCGAAGGGGTGCCCCAGCTGCGTGCGAAGAGCGGCAAGAGCATAACGGTAAGCTTCCACGACGACGTTGACGAGCAGGAATTGATAACCGACGAGGTCAAGACGGTAACACAGGTAAAAGAGGGGTTCACGCTGCACACCGGTAGCGAGGTCCAAGAAACGCTCAGGAAAATATGTATGCATGACATCAAGGACATAACTATAAGCGAATCGTCGCTTGAGGACATATTCATGCATTACTACGAAGGTGAGGGGAATGTTTGAGATAACACGCCATGTCGTTGCGCAAAAACAAAAAGGGATACTTGCGTTCTCGCTCTTTGTGTTCGTCTTTGGACTCATGATGGTCGGGGCATACGAATCCATTGTAGCGGACATGGACATCGATGCGCTTCTCGACTCGTACCCTGACTTTGTAACAGACATGTTCGCCAAGTCCATTACCAGTTTTGGGGAATTCGGGGGATTTATCACCGCCGAGTTCATACAGTGGGTATGGTACCTTATCATCCCCGCGTATCTTGCCATGTTCTGCGCAGGGGCAATAGCGGGCGAGGTTGAGCAGAAGACTGCGGACATACTTTTATCATACCCCGTTTCGCGGAGGCGGGTCGTTGCTGAAAAGTACCTGGCAACACTTGCGCCTGTCGCACTCATTACTGCAATGGGATTTGCGGCAATCGCCGTGGGAATCAAAATGTTCGGCATAGAGTTCGAACTCAAATGGGCGGCATACGCCTTCCTGCAGGCGATACCGTTCCTTATGGTGTGGACGGCGCTCTTTACGCTTCTCTCAACGGTGCACTTTGACTCCAAGACAGTGTCCACTGCATCAATAGGGTTGGTGTTCGCCCTGTACTTCGCCGATGTGATATCGCTTATGGTGAAATCGCTTTCGTGGGTAGGCGCCATTAGCCCCATGCGCTACTACGACCCGGGCCAGGCGATGTCAATCCACGTGGTGAACCTTGCCGGCCCGCTGGGGCTGGGCGTCGTTGCCGCCTGTATCGTGGGGCTGGCGGCATATATCTTTGAGAATCGGGACATTACGGGATGAAGGCGGCATATCCAGCGGCTTTTTTTCATTTTGTGGCATCGGGCATAGAAAACGTAATAAGTATATGCCAATAGGGAGTTTCATACCATACAAGATGTAACCCTCGGGTCATACACCTTTTACCCATGGTTCCGGTGTAACCAATGATACGAATAGATGAAGAGAACTGCAAAGGGTGTGGATACTGCGTATGCGCATGCCCTACCAAGGCGCTGCAGATGTCCACAAAGCGGAACGCAAAGGGAATCATTACCCCTATTGCCGACGCGGAAAAATGTACGAAATGCAAATTATGCGAGGTCACCTGCCCCGACTTCGCCATTACGGTAGAGGAGGATCCGCTATGAGCACCAGTGACGTGCTGGGCGACCAGACCCAGTTTATCCAGGGGGACAAGGCCATCGTCTACGGGGCGCTCCTTGCAGGGTGCCGCTTTTTTGCCGGATACCCCATAACGCCCGCAACGGAAGTCGCGGAAGAGATGTCAAGGCTCCTGCCGCTGCTCGGAGGAACCTGTATGCAGATGGAAGACGAGATAGCATCCATTTCTGCCATAATCGGCGCCGCCTGGGTGGGCAAAAAATCCATGACGGCGACGTCAGGCCCCGGTTTTTCACTGATGCAGGAAAACATCGGTTATGCCATCATGACCGAAACGCCGTGCGTCATTGTCGACGTGCAAAGGGGAGGTCCCTCGACAGGCCAACCGACCAAGGCGTCGCAGGGTGACGTGATGCAGGCGCGATACGGGTCGCACGGGGACTATGAGATAATAGCGCTCAGCCCCTCAAGCGTGCAGGAGGCGCTTGAGCTAACCATACGGGCGTTTGAGCTCTCGGAGAGATACCGGGTACCTGTCATCATGCTCACAGAGGAAGCCATCGGGCACATGCGCGAAAAAATAATCGTTCCCGCCACTGAAGGCTCCACCGCGCTCCACGAGGGCGACGAAGGGCTTGCGGCCGGCGTCCTGCCACTCCACACGTTCGGGAAAGGGTCAAAGACGTTTATCACCGGCCTCACTCACCGTGAGAATGGAACGCCTTCAACAGACGACCACGCAGTCCATGATGCACTGATCACCAGGCTTTGTTCAAAGATAACTGGTAATATGCAGGACATATTCATGGCGGACAGCTTCAATATCGACAGCGCCGAAACGATTATCGTGTCATACGGCATATCTGCACGCCCCAGCAGGGAAGCGGCGTACAAAGCTAGTGGGCAAGGGCGCTCTGTCGGATGCGTCACCCTCAAGACCATCTGGCCGTTCAACTACGAATTCTTCAGAAAGCTCTCGTATACGGCATCAAAGTTCGTCGTCGTCGAGATGAATTGCGGCATGCTGTACCATGCGGTCAGGGAGGCAGTCAAAGGGAAGTCGGACGTCACCCTCGTCTCGACACTTGGCGGGAAGGTAGCCGACCCCACAACCATACTGGAGGTGTTGCAATGAAGTCATCACGTGAGCTGTATGACCAGTATCTCCGAAAGGACATGATGCCCACAATACTCTGTGCCGGATGCGGCGCCGGTGTTGTCCTCAACGCCACCATACGGGCAATCGACAGCTTGGGCATGGACATTGACAATATGGCCTTTGTCTCGGGGATAGGGTGCTCATCACGCCTCGGGACGTACATCAACGCCGATGCGCTGCACACAACCCACGGAAGGGCCATAGCCTTTGCCACCGGCATCAAGGCAGCAAATCCGGACAAGGATGTCGTGGTCTTTACCGGTGACGGCGACTGCGCGGGCATAGGCGGCAACCACTTCATCCATGGCATCAGGCGGAATATCGGCATCAACGTCATCGCCATTAACAATTACAATTACGGCATGACGGGAGGGCAGACCTCCCCGACGACACCCATGGGATCCGTAACGACGACGACCCAGTACGGTGCGTTCGAGCATCCGTTTGACCTCTCCGGGCTTGCAGAGGCCGTCGGGGCGCCCTATGTAGCACGGTGGACAACGGCACACCCGCTGCAGCTCCAAAAGGCCATCAAGACAGGATTCGAAAACAAGGGATTCAGCTTTATTGAGGTGCTCTCCCCCTGCCCTACGTCATACTGGAACAGGAACAAGGTCAGGAATCTAAGCGACATATACCAATGGTACAAGGACAACACCATCCCCCTGCGCCGTGCAGGGGAATATCCGGAAAAGATTCCGATCGGTGAGTTCTGCAACATCGAAAAGAAGGAATGGACAGAGCTATGGGCCTCTGTGGTACGGAAGGTGAATCCATGATCAGCAAGATACGCATTGCGGGAAGCGGGGGCCAGGGCATCCTTATGGCAGGGGTCATACTGGGGAAGGCAGCCTCCGTCTATGACGAAAAATGGGCAACCCAGACACAATCATATGGTCCGGAAGCCCGGGGCGGCGCGTCAAAAACCGATGTCATCATATCGGCGGCCGAAATCAACTACCCTTTTATAACCAACTGCGACGTGCTGGTCTGCCTTTCGCAGCTTGCCTATATAAGATACGGAAAAAACATCGCAGACGCAGGCATGTGCATTATCGACCCGGACATGGTGGTCGAACACAACGGCGACGGCATACCGATACCGGCATCAAGAGCCGCGGAAGCGCTCGGTTCGCCCCTTGTGGCAAACATGGTGATGCTCGGCGCACTTGCGGAGCTGTATGGCTCAGTGTCGATCGAGGCATTGGAGCAAGCCATCGAAAGCACCGTTTCAAAGCGATTTGTCGAGATGGACGTGCGTGCGGTGCACAAAGGCGTAGAGCTTGCACAGGACTGCCAGGGTGAATAATCCGATGGGTAGCGATGAATTCGGGCACTATGCCGGGCCCCATGACGCCTGTACCGACGACGACATCATGGCGCTCCTGCACAGGAATGTCATCGCCGTGGTAGGCCTCTCGGCCGATCCGGCAAAGATTTCCCATGCCGTGGCAGCGTACATGGCACAGAATGGGTACGACATCATCCCTGTCAACCCCCTGCACAACGAGATTATGGGGCGAAAAAGCTATCCATCGGTATGTGACATCCCTGTTCCTGTTGACATCGTCAATGTGTTCCGCCGCCCGGCTGACATCATGCCTGTTGTCGAGGCCTCCATTTGCGCACAGGCCACTGCGGTCTGGTTACAGAAGGATATAGTCAACGAGGAAGCATACAAAAAAGGGCTGCAGGCGGGCCTGCAGATGGTCATGAATCGATGCATCAAGGTGGAGCACCGCCGCCTGATGGGATAATCCTATTCAAACTCCACGCCGTCAGGCCCCATACGCCTTATTTTCACCAGCGCATGGATCGGGGCGTTTGCGGAATCCTTGAATCGGTCGCGCCCGTGCAAAAACGACTTTTCTATCACAGTCCCGATACCGACGATTGTCGCGCCGGCACTCAAAACGATGTCACAGAGAGCCTTTGTGGCATGCCCTTCAGAAATGAAGTCATCTATGAGGAGCACCCTGTCTTCAGGGCGAAGGTACGCCTTTTTCACGATAATCTCAAGCAGCTTTTCAGACGTCGCCGAACGCACGCTGGCCCGGAAAACATCATCGCCCATGGTTGACGGCTTTGACTTTCGTGCAAAGACCACCGGTATCGACATCTTCATGCCGGCGGCAAGCGCGGGCGGTATGCCCGAAACTTCCGCTGTAAGGATCTTTGTTGCGCCCGAATCGGCAAAGAGCGACGCGAACTCAAGGCCGATAGCCTCCATGAGCCCGGCGTCAATCTGGTGATTGAGAAACGAGTCCACGCTAATGATCTTTTCGGATATCACGATGCCCTCGCTTCTGATTTTTTCCTTAATGGCGTCCATGGGGGCACCTAGCAGGGTTCTATGGTCTGGGGCGGTTTGTGCGAGATGAAGTACGCCACAGAGACGACCTCCCCTATCTCGTTCGTTATCCGCGTACTGATGCGCTCAAGAAGCTCCCAAGGGAGCTTGACGAAGTTGGCGGTCATGGCATCGACAGACTGCACGACACGAAGGCCGACGACGCGGCCGAACTTGCGCTGGTCGCCGACGACGCCGACGATGCGATCCTCGAGGAGCACGGCAAATGACTGCCAGACGTTATCGTACCAGCCCGACATCTTGAGCTCCTCGTCAAGTATCGCCGATGCGTCGCGGACGATGCGTATGTTCATGTCATTGACGGGGCCTGTTATACGCACCGCCAGGGCGGGGCCGGGGCAGGGGTGCTGGTAGACGACCTCGGGAGGGAGGCCGATTTTTGAACCGACGACGCGGACCTCGTCCTTGTAAAGCTCGCGAAGTGGCTCGATGAGCCCGTCGAAGTCGAGGGTCTCTGGAAGGCCCCCCACGTTGTGGTGAGACTTGATAGTCTCGGAATGACTGGTAGAACCGCTTTCTATGACGTCGGGGTAAATGGTGCCCTGCACCAGGTAGCGGGCGTTTACCTTCTTTGCCTCCTCCTCAAATACGCGGATAAACTCGCCGCCGATAATCATGCGCTTTTCCTCCGGGTCGGTCACTCCCTCAAGGCGCTTGAAGAACCGGTCCTTGGCATCGACGACCAGAAGATTAAGCTTGTCGCTAAAAGTGCTGACCACAAAGTCACGCTCATGCTTGCGCAGCAGGCCGTGGTCCACGAATATTGCATAGAGATTCTTGCCGATGGCCTTTGCCATGAGCATGGCTGCAACAGATGAGTCCACCCCGCCGGAAAGTGCGATAAGGGCATTGTTCCCGCCGACTGTGTCCCTAATGGACAAGACCGTGGTGTCGATAAAGTCGTCCATGCGCCAGTCGCACGAGATACCGGCAATCCGGATAAAGTTGTCTAGGAGCTGCAGGCCATGCTCCGTGTGATTCACTTCAGGATGGAACTGCAGGGCGTATATGGGCTTTTCGCGGTGCCGTATGGCAGCCGGGCATCGCTCGGACGTGGCAATGACCTCAAAACCGTCGGGTACGCGCTCGACGGAGTCACCGTGGCTCATCCATACGCGCACCTGGTCGTCAAAGCCCTTGAAAAGCGGGTCTTCACCAGTATTTATCATGGCGATGCCGTATTCCTTCTTGCCCCTGCCGATAGTCCCGCCGAAATGCTGAGAAAGGTAGTGCATGCCGTAGCAGATACCCAGCGTAGGGATGTTATGCTCATGCAGGTATGCGATAAGCGCATCGTTACGGGGGGCTCCCTCATCATAGACACTTGAAGGCCCTCCGGACAGGATAACCGCATCGGCATCTATCTCTGTTGGGTCGATGCTGCTTTCCCGTACCTCGGAATAGACATTGAGCTGGCGTATCCTGCGTGCTATCAGGTGTGTGTACTGACTTCCAAAATCGATTACCAAAACGGTACCCATATAATCACGTTTATTGTAAAGGAGAAAACTTTAAAAACTTTATTAGTCAAGAATATGCCTATGAATATGCTTGAGAGCATGAAGTACCGAATGAAGGCGATACAGGTCCTCAAGATGATGAAACGCTGGTACACGTACAGCGAGCTTTCACGCCAGCTGGGCCTTCCCACAACAGTCCTCAACAGGTATATCATGGGGAGGGTCCTCCCCAATGAAGATCGCGCACGGGAGTTTATAGAGTTTTACGAGCGAAGTTTCAATCTTGAAGATGAGATACACCGCCGCATCAACTTTGACGAGTTCGGGTACTTCGACAACTCAAGCATCCTGTATGACACCCAGCTTCTCGGCCGCATAGCGATACGGGTGATGGAGAGATTCCAGAACGTCAACAAGGTTCTCACGTCGGAGACCGACGGCATACCCATCGCCTGCCAC
>CAYSZY010000020.1:0-17792 GCA_964435645.1 uncultured Thermococci archaeon
GACGATCGTAGATAAAATACTGGAATCTCATACGATAGAGGATACGGGCACCGAGTTGGGCATCCGCATCGACCAGACGCTCACCCAGGACGCCACGGGGACCATGGCATATCTGGAGCTTGAAGCAATCGGCATCGACAAGGTCAGGACGGAGCTTTCTATAAGCTATGTTGACCACAACACGCTCCAGTGCGGATTCGAAAACGCTGACGACCACCAGTACCTGCGCACCATAGCAGACCGCATGGGCATCGTCTATTCCCGCGCCGGAAACGGCATATGCCACCAAGTGCACCTCGAGCGATTCGCCGTTCCCGGCAAGACGCTGCTCGGGTCGGACTCGCATACACCAACGGGGGGTGGTATGGGGTGTCTCGCCATAGGGGCGGGGGGAATCGACGTTGCCGCCGCCATGGCAGGAGAACCGTTCTATCTTCCCAAGCCGCAAGTGCTCAACATCGTGCTCGAGGGGTCGCTCCCCCTGGACTGCGAGGCCAAGGACATCATATTATACATATTATCTAAGCTGACTACCAAAGGAAACGTCGGCTACATCATCGAGTACGGGGGGAGCGGAGTCGCCACGCTCGGCGTTCCCGAACGCGCCACCATCTGCAACATGGGCGCGGAACTCGGGGTTACAACATCCATCTTCCCCTCCGACGGGGTAACCCGTGCATTCCTTGCCGCACAGGGGCGCGAAGGGGACTATTCCAAGCTGCGTGCAGACCCGGGGGCGGAATACGACAAGACCATGAATGTGGACCTAGGATCCATTCGCCCCATGGTAGCGCAGCCGCACAGCCCCGATAACGTCGCAGAGGTGGCGGAGCTTGTGGGCATGGACCTCCAGCAGGTCTGTATCGGTTCATGCACCAACGCCTCGCTCTACGACATGGCCGTGGCGCACACCATCCTCAAGGGAAATCACGTGCCGGAAGGCCTAGACCTTGTCGTCGCGCCGGGTTCACGCCAAGTGCTCCAGACCATGGAGCGCCTTGGCATGCTTTCTGCATTTATTGACGCTGGGGCGCGCATCATGGAACCAACCTGCGGATTCTGCATCGGCAACGGCCAGTCGCCGCCCACAAACGCCAAAAGCCTCAGGACAAGCAACAGGAACTTCTTCGGACGCTCAGGCACCACATCGGCAGGCGTCTACCTTTCAGGGGTGAAAGTCGCCGCGGAATCTGCCCTTGCAGGAAGGATTTCCATGCCACAGGCAAGGAAACCGACTGATCTCGAGCGCAAAGCCAAGTCGCTCGAATCACTTGTCGTGAACGACAGCATGATCGCCAAGCCGACCTTTTCGGCATCTATAGAAAAAGGCCCCAATATCGGCCAGCCCCCCGTTGGAACACCTCTCAAAAAGGAAATACACGGCGTTGCGGCACTCAAGGTGGGCGACAAGATCACGACTGACGACATCATGCCGGCAGGGTCACGGCTCAAATACCGCTCAAACACCGCGACATACTCCACATTCGTCTTTGAGAACATCGCCCCATCGTTTAGTGAGACGGCGCTGAGGCTCAGCGGAGAGGGGACGGCACCCTTTATCGTGGGTGGATTCTCATATGGGCAAGGCTCATCAAGGGAGCATGCCGCCATATGCCCCGCATACCTCGGCGTCCGCTGCGTCATCGCCAAGTCCATGGAGCGCATCCACCGCGCAAATCTCATCAACTTCGGCATCCTGCCGCTCTGTTTCAGAAGGGAAAGCGACTATAATGCTATAGACGAGGGGGACGAGCTGGAGCTTTCAGGCACGTACGAGGGGCTTGAAACCGGCGCATTCAGGGTCAAAAACATCAGCAAGGGCATTACGATACCACTTACAGGGTCGTTTAGCGACCGAGAGGCCAGATACATCCGTGCGGGAGGAAAGCTGCACGCAATAGGAGGACAATAAATGACATCACATGACGTAACATTTCTTGACGGAGACGGCATTGGGCCGGAAATCGCCCAGGCCACGCGAGACTGCATAGACGCATCGGGGGCACGTATCACGTGGCATGTGCGCCAGGCCGGAATCGACGTGTACGAGGCAGAGGGAGACCCGCTGCCGCCGAAGGTCATCAAACAGATAAAAAAGACCAAGGTCGCCATCAAGGCACCCATAACGACACCTGTCGGCACGGGATTTAGGAGCGTGAACGTCAGGTTGCGCAAAGAGCTCGACCTTTATGCGTGCCTGCGCCCGTGCAAGAGCTACGAGGGAGTAATCTCGCGCTATGACAACATAGACATCTCCATCGTGCGGGAAAACACTGAAGACCTCTACGCAGGCATCGAGTTCGAGATGGGCGATGCAAAGACGGCGAAGCTCATTGACTACCTTAACACGCTTTCCGGAAAGCCGATACCGATGGACTCAGGTATCTCCATCAAACCGATATCAGTGGCCTGCTCCGAGCGCATCGTCCGATTTGCCTTTGATTATGCGCAGGAAAACAACAGGGACAAGGTGACGGCGGTGCACAAAGCCAATATCATGAAATATTCCGATGGCCTGTTCCTGTCCGTTGTCCGCAGGGTGGCGCAAGAATACCCAAACATAGAGTTTGAGGACAGGATTGTGGACAACATGTGCATGCAGCTCGTGCAAAAGCCAGAGCTCTATGATGTCATAGTACTCCCCAATCTATACGGGGACATCATCTCGGACCTGTGCGCAGGCCTTGTGGGCGGGCTTGGTGTGGCGCCGGGTGGAAACATAGGGAACGGCATGGCGGTCTTTGAGGCCACCCACGGCTCAGCGCCAAAATACGCTGGAAAGAATGTCGCCAATCCCACAGCGCTCATCCTCAGCGGCGTCATGATGCTTCGCCACCTCGGGGAGCGCTTGGCAGCTGACCGGCTTGAGCATGCCGTTGCAGCAGTCATACGGGAGGGGAAAGATGTCACATTTGACCTCAAGCGCGACCGCACCGACCCCACCGCAGTGGGCACCACTGAAATGGCGCAGGCCATCATACGCAACATGGAGTGATCATGTGGAAATCAAGGATTTATACGGGCTTGTGGAGGAAAACGACAACATTCACGAAGACTACTACTTAAGGTACAATGTAAAGCGGGGGTTGAGAAACTCAGACGGAAGCGGCGTACTCGTAGGGCTTACCAATATTTCTGCCGTGTTCGGATTCCACAAGATAGACGAGGACACCGTCCCCATCGAGGGGGAACTGTACTATAGGGGCATATCCATCAAGGACATCGTGAAGGGATTCCAGGCAGACAACAGGATGGGATTCGACGAGGCGGCGTTCCTGGTGCTGTTCGGCAAGCTGCCCACCAAGGACGAGCTCGACACCTATAAGGAAACACTCAATAGCCACCGTGCCCTTGTACCGGGATTCAACGAGAGCATCATACTCAAGTACAACTGTGAAAATATCATGAACATCCTGGGGAGAAGCGTGCTTGCGCTGTACTCTTTCGACAAGAATCCGGACGACATATCGGTAAACAACCTTATGGACCAGTCCATCAATCTCATTGCCAAGTTCCCCACCATCGTGGCATACTCATTCCACGCACTCCGATACAAGTTCCACAACGACAGCCTCGTGGTGCACCCGCCCCGGGACGACCTGACGACCGTTGAGAACTTCCTCTACATGCTCAGGCAGTCGGGTGAATTTACCAAACTTGAGGCAGAGACGCTCGACCTCGCACTGACGCTCCACCTGGACCACGGAGGCGGCAACAACTCAACGTTTACCACTCACGTGGTTAGCTCCAGCGGCACCGATACATACTCCACCATAGCTGCCGCCCTGGGGTCGCTCAAAGGCCCGCTCCACGGTGGGGCGAACAGGTCGGTGACCGACATGATGGACGACTTCAAGCACAATGTCTCCGACTGGTCAGACGAGGGGGAGGTTGCGGCATACATCAAGAAGCACATGAAAAGGGAAGTATTTGACCGGAGCGGAAAGATCTACGGCCTCGGCCACGCTGTCTACACAAAGTCTGACCCCCGAGCAATCATCCTCAAGGAAAAAGCGGAGGAGCTTGCCAAGGAGAAGCAGCGATATGACGAGTTCAAGCTGTACGACGCCATCGAGCGCATCACCCCCGATGTCTTCGAAGAGATCAAGGGGAGGCGTATCGACATCTCCCCTAACGTGGACTTCTACTCGGGATTCGTCTACGACTGCCTCGACATCCCACGCGACGTCTATACGCCGCTCTTCGCGGTGTCACGTATCGTCGGATGGTGCGCGCACCGTATCGAAGAGATACGAAACGGGAAGAAGATCATCAGGCCGGCGTACAAGAACGTTGCGGAATTCAAGCAGTACATCCCTATCAAGGAGCGCCACTAGGCGCCCCCTTTTCTTTTCATACGTTTTTATACATATTTCAACATAGTATCCAGCCCCATCCGTGGGAAGTTGGGATATGTGTACAATAGAGGAAACCACATCCTAACCTGAAAAGCACCGGTACCCGACGATTGCGACGACAGACAAAAACGGCGCACCGAAGGCCGCCACCGCAACGTACGCATCAGACGGGCCACAATCCACGGTTTTGCCTGCGTGACCACCGCCACGTGCAAGAACATCTTGGCCAATCCCTCCATCGCGCTTGCCTTCGACGAGGGCTACGACGACTGGGGCAACATCCTGGGCATCAAGCTTTGAGGATACTGCAAAGGCACTTGAAGCGGAGTGCGAGGACAGCACAGCCATGAATCTGCTTACGCCTCGTTTACCAGAAAGCCCACGGTCTTCAGCCGTGGGATGAATTTATCTGTAATTTCCCCATGATTGCACACATGCCAGCAAGGGCCGATATAAGAATCATGAAAATAGAGCCCCGTGTGACCTAATTCCCCGACAAAGGCGCCGGATTCGGCCACAGGGATAAAGTGGAGTTTTAGGCTCCAGACATTTTTTTTATACGTGCACCTGGGCGATATACTCCAGGATTTTATTGTTTTTCTCAATCTTGTGCTCATACTGCGTGACATTGTGCACGACTTTCTTCTTGCGTACCTCGTAGTCCTCCTCACGGAGAAGGCCCTTACTGTACATTGTCTCAATCTCTTCTAGGGCATCGTCCTCGATCCGCTTTTCCGTCATCATGACCTCAAGCTCCTTCTCAAGCTTTTCCTTGAGAGACTCGGCTTTTGAGCGCAGGAGCGTGAGCTCATTGTTGGACCGCTGCATATCGTTCTTGTACTGCTCATGCAGCCTAGTAAGCGTGGCATTTTCAGGATCCTCCTGCAGCGCTTTTTCCGTCTTAGTACTATAGGTCTCAAGAAGCGCCGTATCGTTTTCAAGCTTGAGTATCTTGTCGACAAAGTCAGGCTTGTCACGGTCAGTAATCTTTGATTTCAGGTCTATGTCCCCAACCTTGTTCTTCAATCCGTCAAACATACCTATGGTATCACCACCTAGGGTTATATTGACCATCTTAATAATATATGTTTGCATTGGAGAAGGGATAATCCCCATATTATTACAAATAAATAATTGGAAATGGATTAGGGGTATTTGAAACTGTAACCCCCCATTAGATTCCCGATGCAGTATATGTATATTTACCATTAAGCCCCAGTTCTGCACCCCACCAATCCCAGCTGTTGCTGTTCATGATATATAGGCCACCACAGATACGCAATCCCAAACTGCCCATATCCCCCCAGATGCCACGCTTCACCGGGCCGAGAGCCGATGGCGATTACCTGGTGAGTATGGCAACTACTAATTCAGGGGCATAGCCCATAATACTGCTATGCGCCGGTATAGTGTATAATACCACAGATAAAAATCAAATAACGCGGCCACTCCGCTAAATGAGCTCGACATGCAGCGGCATGGATATGATGCATGGGACGCCCCGAAGCTCAAGGTAGTCCATCTCGTCGAGCGCCGGGCACCCGAACAGGATAAAGTCGTCGATTGATGAGTAGACAAAGACTTCCCAGTCGTCCTCCCATAAGACGCTTTCACGGATTTTCTTGTCAAGCTTGAGGGTCTGGTGTTTTGACCTGAGCATCCGCGCCTTGCCGATGGGCTTGAGCACCGACTGAGAGGACCCTTTCCAAAACTCCTGCTTGAGAAGCAGCATGGATTCGGAGATGCGAAAAACAGCATAGACGTCGTCTGAAAGCGTCACATCATCGGGCAGGGTAACCCAGCTGCCCTTTTCGTTGACGGTTGTATACCCCGTCCCTTCATACTCAAAATTTGAAACGGAAAACATGGTACCTACTCCACGATGTTGTTGATGCGCACAAGGATAAGGAACGAATTGCAGGCGTCGTCAGTGTCCCCCATCGCCTCGAACATGTCGGATATCTGCTCCATAAGCTCGTTGCGGTCTATGGAAAGCATCGCGTTGCCGGACTCGTCAACAATCCTGGTGATGCAGTAGTCCGCTATCTGGGAGCGCTTCTTGCCCTTGAATCGAGCAAAGATGTCCCTGTTGACATACACAGGGTAGTACTCGACATCCTCGATCCATTCAATACGGGGCGGCACCCGCTCAGTTCTTCGTTTCGTGTTTTCCATAGAGGTTCCCCCGAAAGGCATCAGGCAGCAAAAAAGCATGCAGTACACCAGAAGGTATGAGGCAACAACGCCCCAAAATATATAAATTTTGTGTATTCAATCCCGACAGAGGGGGGAGGGATAGGCCTACCCACCCATAAAAAGCTTTTTTACCAAGGCGACCATGTTGCTCTTGGCAAGAACGAATATCCGGGCCCCGGGCTCTATGATTGTATCACCCTTGGGGATAAAGAGCTTCTCATCGCGGTAGAGGGCAACGATAAGAAAATCCTTTGAGGGTATCTCCTTAAGCTTCTTGTGTACCACCGCGGACCGCTCTCCGACTATCATCTCGAGAATCTCCGCCTGCCCCCCGCCGATCACGGTAAGGTCTATGACATCGGGGCGCATGATGAATCGCTCGATGTACTGCGCAGCCGCAAGCTCGGGTGAGACGACAACGCTTACCCCCAGCTTCTTGAATATGTCTGACTTCTGGCTGTCGGCGACCCGCGCTATGGTAATCTTGACACCATACTCGCGGGCAAGGAGGCACCCGGTGAGGTTGCTTCCGTCGTCCCCGGTCACGGCGACAAAGGCATCTGCCGTAAATATGTTCACTTCCTCAAGGCCGCGGATGGTGGTCCCGTCCTCATTCACCACAAGGGCGTCAAGCTCGGCTGATATCGTTGTAGCACGCTCCTTGTCGTTTTCGAGCACGGTGACCTCGTGGCCACGATTTACCAGCGAGCGTGCAAGATTGTTCCCAATCCTGCCGCCACCCATGATAATGATGTACATGATTCCACCTTCCTTAGGCTGTCCGTATATCCTTTCCAAGGATTATATTTATGACCTTCGCATAGGTCGGCCGGGTGATAAAGACCCCCACGATGATTCCGATGATAGTCACGATGGCAAATCCCCGAAGCACGCCAAGCTGCATGTAGGCGAGCGGCGTCATGGCGACGATAGTCGTTGTTGCGGACGCGAAGATGATTGAAAACGCCCGGGACACGCGCTTAGATATGCTGGTGCGCAGCTTTGACGACTGATTGTCATCGCCACTGAGGACCTCATCGGTGATGATGACCATTTGGTCAACGCCGGTCCCCAGTGTCGCAAGGATGCCTGCGATTGAGGCGAGGTCAAGCTGGTGCCTGATAAGCGCTGCAATGCCGAGGACGATGACCGTTTCGCTAAAGGCAGCCACTAGGAGCGGCAGCACGATGCTGAGTTTCCTGTAGCGCAGGTAGACGATGATGCCCACCGCAAGGATTGCGCCGATACCGGCAAGCACAATCTGCTGGAGGAACACGCTCCCCAATGCGGGCGAGGTGTATCCCTTAGCAATGATGCGCTGCTTGACGGGCAATGCCCCGGCGTTGAGCTGGATCCAGAGGATGCGAGCGCGGTCCATGTCCTCAGACTCGGAGCCAAACGTTGCGGAAAGGTTCTCACCTTTCCATGTGCCGTTGCTTATCGATGCGGCGAAGTCTGGCGAGAGCGGTGCGTCGAAGACGATCTGGTCATCCAGGAGCATGACGATGTAGTGGCCCTGTGGGTCGGTGTCGGCGCCCACGGCAATGACCTGCGTCATAAATGCACTGGCGCCATCCCCTGTTAGTGTGAATGGGACCTCCCAGCGCCTCGTGGAGTTAAGATTCGTATAGTGGTCAACGTTTTTTATCTCGTCGCCGGTGACCATGAGCTCAAGGATGTCGACCGTGGTGTCTGTTGACTGCGACGTGCTGTTCTTTTCCGACACGATCTTTATCTCAAACTTTCCCTGCTCGGTAACGAGAAGCTCGGCCTCGCCAAGCTCTTTTCCTGCAAACTCGATTGAGATGTAGCGGTCGTTCTCTATGGTCTTGACTGGTATGTCAGAAAGGCCGAGGTAGTTGAGCTTGGTGGCGATGATATCACGGGTCTCCACAGTCGTTTCAGGCGATACCCTGTTAAGGAATCTGGTGACGGTGGCAAGGTCACCCATTTGCTCACCATACCACTCCACGAGGTAGTCCTCAAACGCTGTTTCGGACAGGTCGTTTGCGAGGCTTTCCTCCTCTTCGGAAAGCGAGCGTCGAACTTCGAACCATTTCTCGCCTTCAAATGAGATAAGCGTTACCTTGCTTCCGTTGGTAATGGCCTTAAGGAGTGTCGCCTGGGCTGTGAGCTCCTCCACCTCTATGGTAACTGTTCCAGCTTCGTCATCAAACATGACGGTGCCCCATGTGACCACCTTGTCTATGGATTCCTTGTGCGTGTCAAGGCCGTCAACGCCGAACGTCACCGAGGCGTCAGCCGTTTCGATAAGCGACAGGTCTGCCCCGACACGCGATTCTATAAGGTACTCGACAATAGGGTCACGCGCCCCATCAATTTGTATCAGATTGCCCTCAAGCTCAAGGTCTATCCACGACCCGCCCTCGATATCAATTCCAAACTGTAGGTTACTGTCAAATCCGCCGGTAAGAGACGGGCTGATTGCTATGACAGAACCGAGCATGAACACGGCCCATAGGATGACACGGAAATTTTTGAATAGTGAGATGTTCATACGCTTCGCCTCCTGCGTGAGGTCTTGGGTGCCTGCCGCTCGAGGAACCACAGAAGGATGCCCGTGTTAAGCATCCATGTGTTCATCAGGTCCACGGCCAGGGCAAATATGAGTACGATAGCTATGGAGTCAAGCGTGTCATTCTGGGAAACGACGTACAGGACAATCATGGCGGACAGGGTCGTGAGCGTCATGGTGACACCGGTCTTCATGGCGCCGCGCACCTTGTCCACAAGGGCACCCTTGCGCCTGATAAGACGTGTGGTAAGCAGGATGTCGGAGTCGACAGAATACCCGATTATCATAAGCAGCGCAGCAATGGTGCCCAAGGTCAGCTTGATACCGAATATGCTCATGAGCGCGACCGATATGGTGATATCGGACGCTGCGGAAAGAACGACGGCAAAGCTCGGTATCGGTGACCTAAATACCAAGAGCACGATGATCGACATGCCAATAAACGCGAAGATAATAGCTTTTATTGCCTCATCCTGGAACTGCTTGCTGACAGATGGATTAAACACGGAGAATGAAAGCTCTGCAGCGGGATACTGTGTTTTGAGGTATGACTCAAGCTCCAAGGACTTTACATCGGCCGGCGCCTCGATATATGTCAGGCCGGAAGATAGGCCTGATGCAGACCTGACACTGATGTCAGCCGTGCTGAATTCTGAACGCAGTTCGGACTGGAGTGCATCGGCGTTGATATCGATATTTCGTACCTTTACTAGCGTTCCCCCCTCCAGGTCAGTACCCAGGGCAACGCCGTTGAAAGCTATGATCACCAAAGAAAGCGCGAGAAGCGCAAGTGGGATGCCGACAAGGACTTTCTTGTCCCTGCCGGTAATATTTATTCGTTCTAAGACATCGTCCAGATTCATATCTACACCAACTATTGTATTAAATAACATAGATTGAATGCATAAGCAGTAATACGTATTATTCGAGGATAACGCTTTTTAAACCTATCGACACGGGTGTTATATATGGTTGTACGGGGCGGTGCACCGTGCCAGTGCGCCCGTAACTGCATTTGTGCCCCATGCCGCCATGCGCCGCCCATTGCAGAATTGGCCACGGATATCGATAGGTTTTAATACCTTCTGAGGAACGTCACGATATGCCATTTAAAGAGGGAGACCGGGTATTGCTCCTCGACAAGAAGGGGAAGAAGTTCATGCTTACCCTTGGGGAAAAAGACGAGTTCCATACCCACAACGGCATCGTCAAGCTCTCCGATATCATCGGACAGGAGCCAGGATGCAAGCTTATCACCCATATGGAGAAAGATTTTACCGTCCTGATGCCGTCGCTCGTGGACTATGTGCAGAAGATGAAGAAGCTGCCGCAGACCATACAGCTCAAGGATGCGTGCCAGATACTAGCCCAGACAGGGCTTTCCAGCGGACATAACGTTGTCGAGGCAGGGGTCGGTTCGGGGGCGCTCGCCCTCTTCCTTTCACAGGTCATTGCGCCGGGAAAGATTACCTCGTACGAGATACGGGAGGACTTTGCCAACCTTTCGCGGAAGAATCTTGAGGCGTACGGCGTCACAAACTCTACGATCAAGCTCCAAGACATCTACGACGGCATCGACGAGACGGATATTGACCTTGTGGCCCTTGACCTCCCTGAACCCGAAAAAGTCGTGGAACACGCGCATGGCGCGCTTCGGGCTGGCGGCCACATATTCTCGTTTTCACCAACCATTGAGCAGGTCATCAGATTCCATGATGCCCTTAGCTGGGACAAGTGGATGGAAGTAAAGACCATCGAGTGCATTACGCGGGAATATGAGGTAAAGCGCAACGGCACACGGCCTAAGACACTCATGCTCGGCCATACAGGGTACCTTTCGTTCGCCAGAAAAACATAACATCGGCCACTGGGAAAGGTTTAAATGTTTGACCGACGCCGTTTTGGTATTATTTACGAGGCAGTATCATGGGACTCCTGACCGCGCTCTGGTTCATTATTCCGGCATATGTCGCCAATGCGGGGGCATGTGGTATTCACAACAACAAGGCCGTGGACGGAGGAAGGACAGCGTGGGACGGAAGAAGAATCATCGGTGACGGTGTCACGTGGGGCGGATACCTTGCGGGGACATCGCTTGCGATTGCCGCAAGCACCATCCAGTTCCTTGTTGCCAAACAGCACTTTCCCATAGCCGATGCAGGCATCGCAGAGGCCGCTGCGCTGGGATTACTGCTTGGATTCGGGGCGCTTACGGGAGACCTTGTTGAAAGCTTCTTCAAGCGAAGGCTTGGAATGGATCGGGGCCGTCACCTGCCGCTCCTCGACCAGTGGGATTTTCTTATCGGCGCACTCCTGTTTTCATCCCTTATCGTACGCATACCGCTTATTGATATTGCCATACTCTTCGCCATAACACCGTTTGTCCACCGCGGGATCAACTACTTGAGCAACAGGGTCGGCCTCAAGGACGTTCCATGGTGAATATCATGCGGCAATGTGAACTATGCGGCAATATGGCATACGTGCTCCATGAATGCATACTCTGTGGAAAGCAAGTGTGCCCGTCCTGCTACAGAAACGCCATTGGGACGTGCAGGGCGTGCATGCCATAAAAAAACGTGCATTATATAGCAGATTTATTTATAAAGGGAAATGCTTTTAAAAGCTTACTTAAATAAGTGAATATAGATTTTAAACTTTACTTCGGTGATTCCTGATGGCGATGGTAACATTAGTGAGATGTGGAAAATGCAAAAAATGGTTTGAGGAAACTGAGCTTATCGACGGTTCCTTATGTGAGACTTGCAAAAAGAAAGCGGATGCAAAGTCGGCATCGGCAGGCCAGTTCGGTGGTGACATCAAAGCCCAGTTCCTACGATATATCGAAAGAAGCGGTGCAACATCCCTCACTACGCTTGCAAAGAAGTACAAGAACAAGGTTACCGAAGAAGAAGCGGAACAGGCACTTATCGACCTTGAGGGAGAACAGAAGATTAAAAAGCGAGAGAGCAAGAACAAGAAAGGTAAGTTTGTCTACGAAATAATTGTTAGGACGGATCCCAATGAGCAATGATAAAGAGGTTAATATAGAGGCTAAGATAGTAAACGTCGTCGTATCGGCAGACATCCACGCCGACCTCGACCTGAATACCATCACGGCCAGGATCGAAAACACCGAATTCGAACCGGAACAGTTCCCGGGTCTGGTATACAAGCTCGTTGAACCAAAGACATCAACCTTGGTATTCTCCACGGGCAAGCTTATCTGCACAGGCGCAAAGTCGGTAAAGGACGCTGAGCGCGCCATTCACATCATCATAGACAATCTGAGGGACATCGGATTTGAGATTAATCAGAAGCCCGACCTCAAGCTCCAGAACATGGTAGCAACAGCAAACCTTGCTGTGGAACTCGACCTTGAGAACCTGGTCTTTGAACTGGAAAACTGCGAATACGAACCCGAACAGTTCCCCGGGCTGGTCTACAGGGTAAAAGTTCCCAAGGTGGCCATTCTGATTTTCAATACCGGACGCATAGTGTGTGCTGGGGCAAAAAGCAAGGAGGATGTGGACAATGGAATCAAAAAGCTCGTTGAAGAGCTGGAGAACATTGGTATAGAAATTTAGGTGAATTCATGGCTTATAACAAACGCAGGGGAAAAGGTAGATTCCCTTTCAAACAAAAACCTACAACAAAAACGAAAAGAAAACCATGCCTTAACATGCATCGGATAGATGACTTCAAGTACGACCTTACCCAGATTCTTGCAGACGTGGATGAGCGGTACTATGCCCAGGTCAAAGGCATGATTTACACAAAGGCAACGCGCCAGGACGTGCGCGAGGCAAAAATATATATCACGGAAAAGGAAGATGCGGGAATCATCCCAAATGAGACCGCAAAAAAGCTTGTGCGCCTCCTTTCCCGGTTCAGCACCTATCGGTAAACTGGCCAAAGAGGTACCCACATGGTGGAAGGCGACGTCAATCGCGAAATCAGGAGGAAGCTAATCCACTATGTCGGGCTTACAGTCCCCTTTCTATATTATTTTGTTCTTGACAAGCAGGTGATGGTGGCATTCGTTGGCGCCGCATTTATTGTATTTCTTATCATAGACTATTGCAGGCTTTACCAGAACATTTCGGTCATAAACAGATTCTTCCAGGAAGAGCGGTACACCACGTCCCTCAAGTTGTCATACCCCTATGGCAAGCACGGCATCACGAAGGAAATTCATATGCCGACCTTCGGCGAGATAATGCGAACGGAGGAAAAGAGAGGGCTTGGCGCCCAGACATATTTTGCTGCGGGGTCGCTGGTCTGCATCCTCCTTTACTCAAAGGACATCGCCGTTGCCTCGATAGCGGTTCTTGTCATTGGGGACAGCGTTGCCGCCATTGTGGGCAAGGCCATAGGAAAGCACAGGATATACCGGAAAAAGACGCTCGAGGGATACCTCGCATGCCTGCTGGCAAGCTTCGGCATCTGCATACTCATCCTTCCCCTGCCCATTGCCGTCCCGGGGGCGCTGGGCGCAGCTACAACGGAACTGCTTTCACGATTCAACGACAACTTCAGCATCCCTGTCATCACGGGGGCGGTCATGACAGTGGCACACTACATAACCTAACAGGCCCCATAAGATTTTTATGTATGGCAAGGCAAGAGATAGCATGCCAAAGCGCATTGTCAAGATACGGGAAGACAACCTTGTTGAGCTATACCGCAAAGGCATGACGGACAGGGAAATAGCAGAAGTCCTGCATGTTTCCCCGTCTGCAGTCAACTACCGCAGGGAAAAGCTTGGCCTCCCGTCCAACGTGCCGGCAACTACCGCCGTAGACGATACTATCATGACGATGAACGCAGACGGCCTCACCGACAAGGAGATAGCAGTGGAGCTTGGGTTGACACAGTCCACGGTCAATTACCGCCGCATGCGGATGGGGCTGGCATCAAACTATAAGAGAAAACATTTTTCTGATGAATCATTTCTCGATCTTTACCACCTGGGGCTTACCGACAAAGAGGTGGCGACACGCATCGGCGTCACTCCCTCGGCAATCAACTACCGCAGGGACAGGCTCGGCCTCCGCTCCAACAGCAAGCCGATTGGCATCGAGGCGTGTGCCGAGCTGTATATGGCAGGGCACCTCCCCGACGCAATTGCAGATACCCTCGGCATATCCCGTGCAGCGGCCCACGCCGCGTGCGACGAGCTCAGGCTGACCATGCCCCCTGCACTCGGCACATCACACGTACAGGGAACTGAGTAACATGGCACTAGAATCACTAAGCGAGGCGCTCACAGGAGCCCTCAAGAAAATTACACGCTCCAATGTTATCGACAAGGACGTTGTCAAAGAGGTTGTCAAAGATATCCAGCGTGCCCTTCTCGTGGCGGATGTCAACGTGCAGCTGGTTCTTGAAGTAACAAAAAACATTGAGAAAAGGGCACTTGACGAACAGCTGCCCCCTGGCATTTCCCGAAAGGAGCACATCGTCCGCATCGTGTATGAGGAGATTACAAGGTTCCTCGGTGAAACAGCGGAAAAGATTGAGCTGCAGCAGCCGGGAACGCCCACGATACTGCTTATGGTAGGTATCCAGGGATCCGGAAAGACAACGACTGCTGGCAAGCTTTCACGCTACTTCCAGAAGCGCGGATTCAAGGTTGGCGTCGTCTGCACGGACACGTGGAGGCCCGGCGCGTTCTTCCAGATCAAGCAGTACCTCGAACCGGTCAACATCGACGTGTGGGGCGACCCCGATGGCAAGGACGCCATACGCCTCGCACGGGACGGCGTAAGGCATTTCAGGGAAAAGAAGTCGGACATTATCATCGTCGACACAGCCGGCCGCCACAAGGAGGAGGCGGGGCTTATCGAGGAGATGCAGAAGATTGCCGGCGCCATCAAGCCACATGAGACCATCCTTGTCATAGACGGCACCATCGGCCAGCAGGCCAAGGGCCAGGCAGAAGCGTTCAAGAACGCCACCAAGCTCGGGTCGATAATCATCACCAAGCTCGACGGTTCCGCAAAGGGAGGGGGGGCACTCTCCGCGGTCAACGCCACTGGCGCACCCATAAAGTTCATCGGCGAGGGGGAGCGGATGGAGAACCTTGAACCCTTTGAGCCCGAGCGATTCGTTGCGAAGCTGTTGGGATTCGGTGACCTTAAGACCCTGCTTACCAAGGTGAAGGAAGCGTCAAAGGAGAAGGAACTCTCAAAAAAGGACGCCCAGAAGTTCATGTCGGGCAAGTTCACCCTCAAGGACATGTACCAACAGCTTGAGATGCTCTCGAACATGGGGCCGCTGCAGCAGGTCTTCCAGATGATACCAGGGATGGGCGCTAATATGCCAAAAAACGTCGTGGAGTCAAGCGAGGAGAACCTGTTCAAGTACAAGGTCATGATGAACTCCATGACCAAAAAGGAGCTTTCGGACCCCAAGATTATCCACTTCTCGCGCATCAAACGCATCGCCAAGGGTTCGGGCACGAAGCCCGAAGATGTAAAGGCTCTGCTCAATCAGTACGAGATGATGAAAAAGATGATGAAGCAGTTCGGCGGCAAGCGCGGAAAGTTCAAGAAAATGGCAGGTATGGGAAATCCCCTTGCCGGCATGAATATGGACTTCCCCGAATAGCACGGGGCATGCGTAACACCCCTTTTTCATTTTTATCCCATTGCATTGCAGGGCGCATGCCCTGTATCACATTCGCCACGGGAAATGATACCATGTACAAAAACGGGATTGATTCACAAAAAGTGTACGAGGCCGCGACGGCACTTGGCCTCGGCGACCGGGCCACGCGCGAGGAAATTAAGGAAAGATACCGTGACCTGCTGATGAAATGGCACCCGGACGTGTCCGATGCGGCACCTGAGGCATGTAAAAAAAAGGCTGCCGAGATTACTCGCGCCTATGGCATTATTATGGAATACTGCGATTCCTACCGCTATTCCTTTTCCAAGGAAACAATCGTGGACAACCTTCCGGACGCGGCAAGGATGCAGGAAAAGTGGAACAGCCAGTACGGCAACGACCCCGTGTGGGGGACACGGGCATACAGGCAAAGCAATTGCCAATCAAAGAAATGAGTCAAGGGGCAGCATGCCCGTTGTGTCCTTTTTGGGATCTATTCGCTCAAGGAGAACGACACCCCCGACCACGTGGACACGGTACGCATCCTGGTACCGTATGTTATTCTTTTCACGAACATGTTTTGGAATGGTGATCCTGCCCCTCACCCCGATATGCACAATGTCGTCGTCCATGGGCGACACCGTCAGGAATTGAGCATCTCCCTGATATGCTCAAGTATCTCGTAATGGCCCTTCCTGTTACGCAGTAGCCCCATTGAGGAAAGTTCCTCAAGGTCGGTATAGATGCGCGTCGGCGTCTCCTTCATGGCCTTTGAGAGCTGGATGTATGTCATCGGCCCTCCCTTGAAGTGGGCGATAATGCCATCGATGATGTCCCGAAGGTCCTGAGGTACTTTCATGAGGTATTCCTCAAGTGAGTTGGGGACAGCGATAACGCGGGTCACGTAGCGCTCGTCGATTATGTCGACGCCGGGATCCCGGGCAGATGCGGCCAGAATGCCGTGAAGCGTCCGGAGAAGCACGCGGGGATTGCCGTTTGCTATCTTGTTCACCGTAGCGACGGCGTTATCCACGAAAGGGAAGAGCTCGTCCTGCGAGTCGTTGGTGCGCACCATGGCCAGGCGCTTTCGCACAAGCTCCCCGGCCTTACGGTCGGTGAGCTGCTCGCATTGCATCTCGGCATGTAGCCGGATGGTAAACGCGGGAAACTGATTTTTGATGGTCTTGTAGAACTCAGGCGTGCACGCAAATGCGAAGATGCACCCTTTCGGCATGTCCGAGATAAAGGCGCGAAGTGACTCGAAAAAGGGAATAAGGTCTGAGATATCAGCGGTGGTGATGTTTTCCAGCTCGTCGAGGATAATGGCCGAAACAGGGTATTTCACGAGTGCCTGGCGCATGCGCACGGCGATGTCCTGGGGGTCGTATGTCTCCTTGGTAAGAAGCGTGACCGCAGGTGCCTGTGCCTCTGGTGCCACCTGCTGCGGCTCACCGGAAAAGATACGGCGCAGGGTTGCGAGGAATCCAGTCTCCTGGGGTGGAGCGGGTGTCGACGGCCGCTCCCTTTTCGGCAGTGCCGCAAGCATGCTGTTTGTTACGAGCACCACATCGTTGCTGTCGACTTTTTGAAAATGTACGAATCCGCCTGAATCGCCGATGAGCTTGACGATCCCCTTGAGCCGCTGGGTCTTTCCGGTCCCTAAGTCCCCCACGAGTGAAATAGCCAATCCCGCCCGGTTGTCTATGACTTCCGACAACACCTCGGCCAATCTGACATCTACGTTCTGGGAAACGTGGATGTCCTCGACATTCGGTATGCCCTCGCTGGAAAGGGAGGAAAAGGGATTTTTTGAGAGTGCAAACTTGGAATAATCAGGGGGATAAGGCGTTTCGTACATATTTTCACCTATTTTCAGTGTTGCGATGCAATAATATAAATCTTCCTATAGAATGTTGCCTATTTATATGAGCAATACCATTCAAATACGATAAGATACACAGAATTTTTCCCAATTCGCGGGACGTATTTTTTAGCGGTGAAAGGGCTTTATACATGAGGTGCCATGCCTTTGTGTGCATTTGCATGCGGAAAACAAATCCCTACGTACCGGATGCAAGCTCACATCCCCT
>CAYSZY010000021.1:0-17732 GCA_964435645.1 uncultured Thermococci archaeon
TTTTCTAGGGAGGGGAACTGAGGGAGCTAAACAAATACTTAATTATATATTTTTGTGCATTTGGTTGGCTTAATGGAATATCCGAACTAGCCCATGGCGGCAGATGTTCAACCGCCAAGGCCGTATCCTATTCAAACACCGTCGCCGGGGGATTATTTTCGGAATGCTGCATGGCGCGTAAAGCTATCCTCATACCAGGTGTGCCTACGCCTTTATGCGGGCTTTGCGCCATGTGCACGCGGTTCAGAAAATCTTGTGATGTCCGGGGGAAATTCATCGCCGCTGCCGCATTCTTTTATTCCAATACATTAATAATTCTTGTCTGCATAAGGAGTACAGGGGCTTATTTGTGGACAATTCCGGTGGAATGGCCGAGAAGCCTGTATCGGCAGTCCGCAACAAGGCCAACTTGCTTCCGTGCGATGTCGAGCGCGCCAAGCAGGGGCGGAAAGCGTGAGCAAACTCGCCCGAACGCATCGGGCGCCCCGGCATTGCGCACTTCAGGTCGCCAGCACGCAACGAGGGTGCCATCGCGACAATCCGCAAGACCCCCTTCGGCGGGCGGGTCAGGCCGCGCCGCTTCGCCACGCGGGGCCCCAGGGCAGCAATTGGCATCTCGGCCACTGGAATCACTCGCACCGGAATCGATTAACGCCGATGGCGCCGGGAAACACACCGGCACTGGGCGTGCACATAGGGGTGGCAGCCCACCGTGCGGCATGCCCCATACCAGTCAAACTCCTGTGCCGTGCCTCTCGCAGGGCGACGGCCTTTATAAGCGATACAGGTGAGGCACAGGTCGTGTAGGTGAACAAATGGATGAGGACGCACTGGAAGCAGCACTCATAACATTGATGAAAAAAGGGGTGGTGGAACTTCCGCCCGATGTGATTACTTCCCTCCACATGGCCTATGAGAAGGAAGATAACGAAGTTGCGCGGATGCAGCTTTCAGCCATACTTGACAATATCGCCCTTGCAAAGCAGACGGGCAAACCACTTTGCCAGGATACGGGAATACCGCTTTTTTATGTAACGCTTTCCCACACGTTTTCCATGCCCCTGACACCGATTATCCGCCGCGCGGTGGCGCATGCAACCTATACCATCCCGCTCAGGCCGAATTCGGTCGACCCCCTTACGCGGGTCAATCCGGGAACCAACGTTGGCAACGGCATGCCGTCAGTAAGCTACGAAACACACGACAAGCCGTACACCGACATCACCTTCTTTCCAAAGGGCGCCGGGTCGGAGAACATGAGCCGGATGAAGATGCTTACCCCCTCAAAGGGCGTGGCGGGAATCATGGAATACGTGCTCGACTCAATATACGATGCGGGGGGCAAGACCTGCCCTCCTGCAATCGTCGGCATCGGCATCGGCGGGTCTGCCGACATCTGCATGCGCCTCGCGAAAAAGGCGCTGCTTCGGCCGCTTGGGGAGCGGAACGCCGACCGGTCCATAGCAAAGCTTGAGGAGAACCTTGAAACGCTTCTCAACGAGATAGGCATCGGCCCCATGGGCATGGGGGGGAGGACTACGGTGCTCGGCGTCCACATAGACACCGCCGACTGCCATACCGCAAGCCTTCCTGTCGCCATCAACATGCAGTGCTGGGCCGCACGAAAGGCGACGCTTCGGCTTCATGACTCAGGGGAGGTGGAATACGTATGAGGCACCTCACGGCCCCGCTTAGCCGGGAGGATGTCGACTCCCTGAAGGTCGGCGATGTCATCGAGCTTTCCGGCATCGTACACACGCTGCGCGATGAGGCACACAAAAAGGCATTGGAGATGCACCATCGAGGCGAACAGCTTCCCTTCAACATGAAAAACGGGGTCGTGTTCCACTGCGGACCCATCATGAAGCGTACGGGGGACGAGTGGGAGCTCGTCGTGGCCGGGCCGACCACCAGTACCAGGATGAATGATGTCGAACCGGAGTTTATCGAGTCTTTTGGCATTCGCGCAATCATCGGCAAGGGGGGCATGTCCCATCCGACTGTCGCCGCCATGCAGAAAGGGGGGTGCGTGTACCTTTCAACGACCGGGGGGGCGGCGGTGCTTGCCGCGCGGGGCATACGTTCCGTCGAAGGCGCCCACTGGCTCGGCCTCGGCATGCCTGAGGCGGTATGGGTGTTTGACACGAATCATTTCGGCCCACTCATCGTCTCGATCGATGCGCATGGCAATTCCCTGTACGACCGTGTCGATGCACAAGTCCGGGAATCGCTCACAAATATTAAAAGGCGCATAGGAATCTGAAGGTGTATGGATACTGTAAGCTGCGACGTCTTGATCATCGGGAGCGGGGGCGCAGGGGTACGGGCCGCCATAGCGGCCCGGGAGCTCGGCGCAGACGTGCTCGTCGTTGCCAAGACCCTTGAGGGCAAGGCGCACACGGTGATGGCGGAAGGGGGCATCAACGCCGCATTCGGCAATCGTGACCCGACGGACACCTGGGAAGAGCATTTTAGGGACACTGTCGAGGAAGCCGTTTTTCTTAACAATCAGGCCATGGCTGAAATACTTGCCCGCGATGTCATCGAGCGGGTACGCGACCTCGAGCGCTACGGTGCGGTATTTGACCGGACGCCTGAATGCAAAATAGCACAGCGCCCGTTCGGCGGGCAGTCACACCCGCGGACCTGCTATGTAGGGGATACCACCGGCCACGAGATGATAATGACCCTTGTACAGGAGGCCCGGCGGCTCGGCATAGCGTACCGCCCCGATGTATGCATCACCGCGCTGCTTCCCGCCGAGAACAATCCCCGCCGCGTCGCCGGCGCCATCGGCATTGACATGAAGACCGGGGCGTATATCGTCTTTGCCGCCAAGGCGGTCATCCTGGCAACAGGGGGCGCAGGGAGGGTATTTAAGATTACCAGCAATCCGCAGGAGGCCACCGGCGACGGGTATGCCATGGCACTCCGGATTGGCGCAAGCCTGCAGGACATGGAGGAGACCCAGTTCCACCCCACTGGAATGGTGTTTCCGGACTCCGCCCGGGGTGTGCTCGTTACCGAGGCCGTACGGGGCGAAGGCGGCCATCTCCTCAACAGCGAGGGCAGGCGATTCATGCAGGACTACAATCCCGGGCAGATGGAGCTTTCCCCCCGTGACCAGACTGCGCGGGCCAACTATCTGGAGATACAGGCAGGCCGCGGGTCGCCGCACGGCGGCGTGTACCTTGACATCTCGCACAAGGGAAAGGGGTTTATCTTGGACAAGCTCCCGCGCATGGTCAGGCAGTTCGAGCAGTTTGCAAATCAGGACATCACGGCCACCCCCATGGAAGTGGCCCCGACGGCCCATCATTTCATGGGCGGGCTTGTCGTCGACCCCGTCAAGTGCGAGTCGAGGGACGTTGCGTGCCTTTTTGCATGCGGGGAGGTTGCGGGAGGCGTCCACGGTGCAAATCGCCTTGGGGGAAACGCCCTTGCGGAGACGCAGGTCTTCGGGAAGCTTGCAGGCGAGTCAGCTGCCATGCAGGTCCGTATGCTCGCCATGCCGACGCCGTCGCGGGGCGCCATCAGCAGGGAAATCAAGCGCCTGGAGGCACCGTTTGCCAGGGAAGAAGGCGCACACCCCCCGGCACTCAAACAGCGCATCGGCGAGGCCATGTGGGCTTACGCAGGCATCGTGCGCAGCGAGGAGCTGCTCAAAAAGGGGCTTGCAGAGCTGGAGAAAATCGGTGCCGAGCAGATGAAAGTACATGGCACCAAGCGGTATAATCTCGAGTGGAGCGACTATATCGAGGTACAGAACATGCTGCTTGTCAGCAAAGCCGTTATACGCAGCGCACTTCTTCGGAAGGAATCGCGCGGCGCCCACTACAGGAGCGACTATCCCGCACGGGATGACGAAACGGGACTTATCAATATTACCGTCGCGCTCCGCGGCGATTCGATGGAGATGGACTCGTCACCCGTGGTCATAACACGGCTCCTCCCCACGAAACGGAGGGGTGATTAGGTGACGACAGTCAACGTACAGCGATTCAATCCAGACGTGGACGGGGAACCGTACTATGTCGAATACGAGGTCCCGTTCCAACAGGGCATGCGGGTTCTTGACGCGCTTCATTACATCCATGACCATATCGACGGCACGCTCTCGTTCCGGTGGGTATGCAGGGCCGGGCAGTGCGGCTCATGCGGCATACGCATCAATGGCAAGGCGGGCCTCGCATGCCAGGAGGCGCTTTGTGGCACGGGCGTCACCACGCTTGAGCCCCTGGCGCTTTTCCCTGTGGTCAAGGACCTGGTCGTTGACCTTGGGGAAGGGTATGAGCGCCTGTACGCATCCGAACCCTACCTCAAGCGCGACGGCGCCGTCAGCGAGGTGCCGGAGCTTACCCAGGACGATGCCAAGGGCCTCAAGGACTTCCGAACCTGCATCGAGTGCTGGTGCTGCGTCTCGGCGTGCCCTGTGGCAAACAGCGTCTGGGACGACTATTTCGGCCCCATCGTGATGCGCAAGCTCTGCGAGCTTGACATTGACGGCAGGGACCTTGCGGATCGGGTGAAAATCGCCCTAAACGAAGGGCTCTACCACTGCACCACGTGCAGAAACTGCTGGGCGGTGTGCCCCGAGCACATCGAGATACCGGAAAAGGCGGTGGAAAAGCTTCGTGCGCATGCGGTGGCGTCGGGACAGGGTCCGCTTGAGGGCCACAAGACCCTTGTCAGAAGCATCCAGAACTACAAGAACCCCTGGGTCATGCCCCGTGCCAGGAGGGCGCGCTGGGCCAAGGGCATGGAGTTGCCCACCTCTGGCGAGCTTATGTTCTTTGCCGGGTGCTCCCCGTCGCTCCTTCTCGGCGACAGGCTTCCAAAAAACGTCGTTACCGTGCTCAAGCGGCTTGGCATGGGGACGGCATACCTCGGAAAGGAGGAGCTGTGCTGCGGCAGCCCGCTGCTCAAGGTCGGGGAGGAAGCAGCCTATCTCGCGCTTGCAAAAGAGAACATCGAGATCATGAAGTCGCGCGGCGTCAAGACCATCGTCACGACGTGTGCCGGCTGCCATAAGTCATGGGCGACAGACTACAAGGCGTTCTTCGGCGACTTCGGTATCGAGGTGCGCCACGTCAGCGAGCTGCTCTGGGACGCATACCAGGCGGGCATGTTCACCTTTAAGGACCTGCCTGAGAATCATGTCACCGTTTCCTATCACGACCCGTGCCATCTCGGCAGGGGGACCGGCGTGTACGACGCGCCGCGCAACCTTATCAACGCCGTACCGGGCATGCACCTGGTGGAAGGCGAGCGGATACGTGAAAACAGCCACTGCTGCGGAAGCGGCGGCGGCGTAAAGACCGCAAAACCTGAGGTCGCCCTGGAAGTGGGCAAGGCGCGCATACGCCTCTTCGAGGAGCTTGAACCACTCTACCTCATTACATGCTGCCCGTGGTGCGAGCAGCATCTCGACGACTCTATCGCATACGCAAAATCCCAACTGGGCACCACCAGGGACCTCATCGAAATAGTCGAAAGGACCATGGAGGTAGCTTCCAATGAAACAAAATGATGTAGATACCATGCTTCAAAAGGCGTACAAGCCTGCGCAGGACGCGCTTGCCTTGCACCCCTACTACAAAGGAAAGATTGCCGTGTCGCCCAAGGTCTGCGTCCGCAGCCTGAGCGATTTTTCTATTTGGTATACGCCCGGCGTAGCCGCACCGTGCAGGGAGATTGCCGCCGACCCTGGCCGGGTCTACGACCACACGAACAAAGGAAATGCCGTTGCCGTCGTCTCTGACGGCACGAGGGTGCTCGGGTTGGGCAACATCGGTCCCGAGGCGGCACTTCCCGTCATGGAGGGAAAGGCGCTTATTTTCAAGTATCTCGGCGGTGTCGACGCATACCCCATCTGCCTCAACGCCCGCGACCCGGAGCGATTCATCGATACGGTCAAGGCGCTCCAACCGTCCTTCGGGGGCATCAATCTCGAGGACATCGAGAGCCCCAAGTGCTTCTATGTTCTTGACCGCCTCCGCGAAGAGATGGACATTCCCGTCTGGCATGACGACCAGCAGGGAACCGCCACAATCGAGGTGGCAGGCGCTATAAACGCCCTCCACTATGTGGGCAAGCCGTTGGGTGAGGCGGCGGTGGCCATGGTCGGCGCCGGTGCGGCAAACATCGCCATATCGCGGCTTCTCGTCACTGCCGGAATCAAGAAGAAAAATATAATCATGGTCGACTCGAAGGGAACACTCTATGCCGGCAGGAAGGACATTGAGGACGCACGCGAGCGCAATCCCTACAAGTGGGACATGTGCACCAACGCAAACGGGGGGCAGGTGGCTGGTTCGATGCTCGACGGTGTACGGGGTGCAGATATCCTCATCGTCGCATCACGCCCGGGGCCCGGCACGATACCCCCTGATATCATCAGGGCGATGGCGCATGACGCCATCGTCTTTGCAACGGCGAACCCCATTCCCGAGATATGGCCTTGGGAAGCCAAGGATGCAGGCGCCCTTATCGTTGCGACGGGGCGGTCCGACTTCCCGAATCAGATAAACAATTCCCTTGGATTCCCCGGCATATTCCGCGGCACCCTCGACGTGCAGGCATCAACGATCACGGACAACATGTGCATCGCAGCCGCCACCGCAATCGCCGGGATGGCGCGGGAACGCGAGCTGAGCCCCGAATACATTGTCCCCTCGATGGACGAGTGGGAGGTTTTCCCCCGCGAGGCTGCCGCCGTGGGGATACAGGCGATTAAGGACGGGGTTGCCGCACGAAAGCTCTCGGGTGATGAGCTCTACTCGCTGGCGGAGGGTGCAATCTTCCAGGCGCAGGCCATGACGAAGCTCCTCATGGACAACGGTATTATCAAAGCGCCCCCCTCGGAGGATGTATGACCTATTCCATCATAGCGGTTGACCGGGATTCGGGGCTCATGGGCGCCGCGGTCCAGTCCCATTACTTTTCCACCGGCTCGGTCGTGCCGTGGGTGCGCCCCGGGGTTGGTATCGTTGCCACCCAGGCTATGGTCGATGTCGGGTACGGACCCCGGGGCCTTGCATGCATGGATGCGGGGCTGCCCCCCGCATCCGCCCTGAGGGCGCTTTTGTCCGAAGACCCCGAGCGCGAGCTTCGCCAGGTCGCCTTTGCAGACACCACGGGTGCATGCTGCGTACACACCGGGAGCCTATGCATCGCCGAGGCGGGGCATGTGGGCGGCAAAGGATTTTCGTGCCAGGCAAACATGATGGAGCGCGAGACCGTGTGGTGCGCCATGGCAGGGGCGTTTGAGCAGTTGGAGGATGAGGAATCGCTGGACCGGAGGCTGCTTGCTGCACTCCTCGCCGCCCAGGCCGAAGGCGGAGACATACGGGGCATGCAGTCTGGCGCCATCAAGGTATGCCGTATCGAGGCGTCTGGCGCCCCGTGGCAGGATATCGTAGTCGATGTGCGGGTCGATGACAGTGCCGGCCCCCTCGGTGAGCTTTCACGCCTCCTCGACGTGCGGCAGGCGTACGCCTACGTGGACCGGGGCGACGAGCATATTTCCAGGGGGGAGATTGACGCAGCTCTGGGTGCGTATGCCAGCGCATGCGAGCTTTCCCCCGAAAACGATGAGCTGAGATTCTGGAATGCCGTAACCCTTGCCCAGACGGGGGACATGCACAAGGCAAAAACACTGCTTGATGGCATCATCGCTAAGGATTCGCGATGGGCAAAGCTACTATCCCGCCTTCCCGCGGCACAGATCCTTGATGGCGCAACGGCCGAAAAGCTTCTCTCAAAAAAGGGGTAAGGCACCCGCGGGGGTGCCGTGGCCTCTCAGTAGTACGGCATGACCGCCTTTTCCCTGTTGCGGTGCAGGCCGATTGATGCCACGGCCCCTATCTTCCCCATGGGGCCTGTTACCTCTACAAGCTCCACGCCGTTTTCCTTGGCTGCCTTTTCGGCTTCCGGAATATCCACTATCCTGTTCTTCGTGTTTTGCGTGTAGCGCTTGAGCCCGTCGGGGATTGCGATCTTTTTCCAGAACACCGCCGCCGCGTCCTTGCTGTAGGTACGCTCGGCCAGGTTGTCAAGCAGGAACTCCTTGAGCCGCTTCTCGCCGCCTATGGGGCATGCGAGGTTGAGCGCGACGGTGACGCAGTTGGTGGTCTTTGTCGGCGCGTGCGGGTAGAGCTGCGTGATGGTGTGGTCAAGGTAGTGGGCAAGCCCCTCCTGCTCCGCAAGGTAGCCTATCTCGTTCATCACCGACCAGGTCGCGCCCTTGCCGGGGATGTCGGTGTCGTCGACACCGAAGACGAACTTCCTGTACGCAGGCAGGTACAGCGTCGCCTTTCCGAGCTTCGCGCCGCCGCCCATGGAGTGGATGTCGACACCGTTGATGTTTGATGCCATGCCGCGGCACACGGTGACGGCCACGCCGCCACCCGCAAGCCCTGCGTAGGTCAGCTCTACGGCATCCTTCCTGATGCGGGCGGACTCTATCCCCGCGCTGGCGATACCGGGTATGAGGTCGAGCTCCTCTTCCCCCGTATTCATGATAAGCACGTTTCGCGCACCTTCCCTAAATGCCTCGCTTACAAGGCGGGACGTCCGGGGGAAGTGGTATGTCTCCCAGGCGGCCCCGCCGTTGCACTTGTTTCGTGCATGGTACTCGTGAAGCTCTATGGACTTCTTTTCGTCATCAATAAGCGCATATATCTTTTCAAAGGGGGTCATGTACGGCAAGTCCCCGTACTTTTCAACGACATCTTCGTGTGTAAGCATCTCTTCGCCTCTTACTCCATTGTTTATTCTGCATGTGGGTGGGGGCATGGCACCGCCAGATGGGCGGTTGTATCATGCCTCTTCCTCAAAATCGGGAAGCGCGGAACATGCCCTGCAGCGGAGGCATCCCGCTTTGCTCTTCCTCCAAGTCAGGCCTGCGTCATGTACAAGAGGTGCCGTGCGCATTATAAGCTCTTTCACGTATGCCGCGTCAGGGGGGTTGGCATTTCCTAGGGCTGTGCCGGGAATGGGGCGCAGCGGCACGATAAAGGGGTACGCGCCTGCCTGCGCCATAATGGCGATTCGCTGGATGGTGACGCCGGGGTCCTCCCCGAGCCCGGCTATGATGAAACTGTCGACCTGATTGCTGCCAAGCACTTCGACACCCCGCTCCCATGCGGCGACAAACCGGTCAAATCCCATACGTGCCTTTACGGGCGCGTGTGCCCTGAGCACCCTGTCGTCCATGCTTTCGATATGGATGCCAAGCGTGTCGACGCCATGCCCCGCCATGTCGTCAAACGGTGAAAGGTCCGCAAGCGGTTCGGTCTGGATATGCACCGGCAATTCCGATGCGTTCTTTATCGCCGCCGCCGCGTCAAGGAGCTTGGAAAATCCCCTGTCCTTTGCCCCCTGTGTGCCCGATGTCAGGGTCACATGGGTGACGGCATGTTCCTCCTGTGCGCAACGGGCCACCTCGGCAAGCTGTGCGGGTGTCTTCTCCTCGATGGTGGCACCTGATTCAAGGGAAAGCTCTATGCCGCAAAAGCTGCAGGCGTTTGAGGTCCCGTAATAGACGCAGCGCTGGCAGACCGTCGATGCCAGGCAGCTTGCCCCATGGAGGAGCGCCACCATGCTCATCGGAACGCCGTCTGAAGTTTTCCGTGCATAAAAGGATGGTGTCTTGGGAAAGGAGACCCTTGTCAGCCTCGTGCCAGATTCCTCTATCCAGTATGTACCGTTCTCTTCGGAGATAGAAAACGGCGAGTCCGTGACAAACTCGCTTTGGGTGGGCACATTTGCCACCGTGTTGCCAAACATGAGGCTTTTCCCCGCAGCTGGGCCAGCGCCCCCCCGCCGCCCCTTGTCATCTGAGGGAAGACGTACGCCTGTACTCTGAAGGATGACCTTGAGGTCTGCAGTGCTGTACATGAGTATCGATTAATAGTACGGCATGACCGCCTTTTCCCTGTTGCGGTGCAGGCCGATTGATGCCACGGCCCCTATCTTCCCCATGGGGCCTGTTACCTCTACAAGCTCCACGCCGTTTTCCTTGGCTGCCTTTTCGGCTTCCGGAATATCCACTATCCTGTTCTTCGTGTTTTGCGTGTAGCGCTTGAGCCCGTCGGGGATTGCGATCTTTTTCCAGAACACCGCCGCCGCGTCCTTGCTGTAGGTACGCTCGGCCAGGTTGTCAAGCAGGAACTCCTTGAGCCGCTTCTCGCCGCCTATGGGGCATGCGAGGTTGAGCGCGACGGTGACGCAGTTGGTGGTCTTTGTCGGCGCGTGCGGGTAGAGCTGCGTGATGGTGTGGTCAAGGTAGTGGGCAAGCCCCTCCTGCTCCGCAAGGTAGCCTATCTCGTTCATCACCGACCAGGTCGCGCCCTTGCCGGGGATGTCGGTGTCGTCGACACCGAAGACGAACTTCCTGTACGCAGGCAGGTACAGCGTCGCCTTTCCGAGCTTCGCGCCGCCGCCCATGGAGTGGATGTCGACACCGTTGATGTTTGATGCCATGCCGCGGCACACGGTGACGGCCACGCCGCCACCCGCAAGCCCTGCGTAGGTCAGCTCTACGGCATCCTTCCTGATGCGGGCGGACTCTATCCCCGCGCTGGCGATACCGGGTATGAGGTCGAGCTCCTCTTCCCCCGTATTCATGATAAGCACGTTTCGCGCACCTTCCCTAAATGCCTCGCTTACAAGGCGGGACGTCCGGGGGAAGTGGTATGTCTCCCAGGCGGCCCCGCCGTTGCACTTGTTTCGTGCATGGTACTCGTGAAGCTCTATGGACTTCTTTTCGTCGTCAATAAGCGCATATATCCTGTCGTAGGGGCTCATAAACGGTATGTCCCCGTACTGTTCTAGTACATCATCGCGTGTTAGCATTTCTCATCACCTTGTATGCGTTAGCAAGCATAATGGCAGTTTTGTATTCCTGTCCGTCGGCGGACCGGGACGTATCTGCAATGACCGTCCCCTCTCTCGCGAGGGGGTAGTATAGCGCCCCGTGGGATGAACCTCCCCCCAGGTGGACAAGCGTCCTGTAGATGAGGTTCCCCGAGATACCGTCGGGGGCGATAATGAAGTTTGACTCCTTAATCGCATCCTCTATCATTATCTCGTGGTGCATTATGTTAAGCTCTTCGGCTATCCGCCGCGCCTCGATAATGGTCATGTCGACATACCTAGACCTTCCCATGTCATCCCTCCTCCCCCCTGAAAGAATAGAGATGCGTGGTTCTACCCCGAGCGTATTGAGGAGGTCCTTGCCGTAGTTGGCAAGCGTGATTTTTTCCTTGAGGCTTTCCCCCTCGTCGATTCCCACCGGGGCGAAGAGGAAGTATTTCTTTTTAACCGTGCCGAGAAGCGCGATACGATAAGTCTTTTGGAGATTGTAATGATTAAAGAGTGCCTTTAGAAAATAAGAGGATCGGAACGTTCCCCGCACAAGGCAGTCTATGTTTCCGCGCTTGAGCGCTATGAGTGCCGTTTCCTCGTCCTTGATGATTTTGAGCGGACAAAGGTCAAACGACTCCTTGATGGCCATGATCTTGTTGACATCAGTGTAGGCGCCGATGCCCACCGTGATATCTGGTGAGACGGACCGTTCCAATAGCTTAAGCATAACATCGCCTTAGGTGGATATGAAAAAAGGGTAATTTTTTAAATCTATATAAATATTATGCTCGTAATGTACACTATAATACTATTTATTCTCTTTTAAGGATAATTTTTTTACTGTATACTGGAATGGAATGGGCATAACGTTCCACACTACCTCATATAGGACGACCACGAGCACGATAAAGGGCGAGAAGAAGTCATAGGCGAATCCGATGCCCAACCCTATGTTGCTGTACGCTATGACGGTGGTTGATGCAATGCGGTCCTCAAAGGGGCGCCATGAGGAGGCATACCACCCGAGCAGATGGCGCAGCACCATGATGAGGAAGAAGAATGCGAGTATCTCTGCTGTGTCGCCCACATTGTCGTAGATAAGTGACGAGTTTTTTGCAACGGGTCCGGCAATCACGAAAAACAGGAAAAAAACGTTGAGCGTTGGGTAGTACCGCCTGGTACGGGATATTGCGCCAGGTATGGCCCTCTTGGCAGCAAGCGCAAGGAAGAAGGGAAGTATGACAACTTCTGTCAGCATCAGGAACATGTCCCGGTAGCTTGCCGATGTCTCAACGCCTATGAGCAGCTCCACGAGCCCCGGAAGCGTGAAGGGGACTAACAGTGCCGTCAGGACCGTTACCACCAGCGCGATGTTCGCGTTTCCCTTCAGAAGTATAGTTATAGAAGTCGATGAGACCGCAGTGGGCAGGGCACACGCGATGAGCGTCGCCGCGGCTATCCCCGGCATGAGGACAGAGGCAATCCCGTAGCATGCAACAGGCACCACGAAGAGCACGATGCAGGAAAGGTAGATGACATAGAGCGGATTTGATATGGTGCCGATAAGCTCCCCAACATCGATTTTGAGGATAGAGAAGAACATGACCGCCATGAGAAAGAGGAGTATGTACGGATTGAACAGGCTGAATACGCGGGGTGCCGCCATTCCAAAGATAAATCCCAACGCAAGGATAAGTGAAAAATTCTCCTCTATCGTTGTTATTGCGGACATGGTCGCACCTGCTGCAGTGGCAAAGAAAGGACGCGCCTGCGGGTGACCAGCTTCCTCGTGCTAGGGTGACATCCCCGTTCTCCATCCTGCAATCCCTCAAGCATTGCATGTCCTCCCTACCGCTGCTTCCTTCCGGACCTGGCGGGGTTTGGGAGATGAGGCATGTTAACCCTTTCTTCCAAAAAGGCCTCACACTCCACCAATCAAGTTGGACAGGACATCATAGGCGTAAAATGCTCCCTTGGCAGATTCCACTGACGCCCCACAGGCTTCGGCCCTGGCGTAAAGACGATTTCCAGCAACAGGGGACGCCTAGCTCCCCGACCTAGTCTGTTTTCCTACGAAGCGCATGCTTTTAAATGTTTCTTGTACCCTGCCCTGTTGCATACCATACCGGATACGCAACACCTGCTGCCACTGCCCCCACTAAATGGCGCGAACCGTGCAGTATGCCATCCTTCCTATCGCTGCATCCCCGAACGCCCGCTTGGCTCCGGGAAAGAATCCTCAATCGCCCCCATGGCATTATGCTTCCAAGGCACGGCCGGCAGTTGCATGCCCTACCTGCACATGCCTTGCCGGCATAGGGGGGCATGGGAATATGATAAGTCCGGCTGATTTATGCAACAAGCATCGTAACCCGTGCCTGCCGTGGGCCGGTGCGCTGGCCGCTAACGCCTGCGCCCCAAAGTCTTGATAAGCGGCACGCAGACATTCCTTGAGATCTCCCCTTCAAGCCGCGTCACCCGGACGGCTATGCCGTACGTCTGCTCCATGCTTTCATCGGTAATGACCTCTTCGGGTTCCCCAATATCGCAAAACGTGCCGTCGCGCATGATGGCGACGCGGTCAGCCGTCATGAAGGCATGGTTGGGGAAGTGGGACGACATGATGACAGTCATACCCGCCGATGCAAGGTCGTTGATGACCATAAGAATCCGCATCTGATTGCCAAAGTCCAAGTGGGCGGTCGGTTCGTCAAGCAGCAGGATGCTGGGCTGCTGCGCAAGCACGCGGGCTATCAGCGCAAGCTGGAGCTCACCGCCGCTTATTTCGGTGCAGGGTCTGCCGGCAAGGTGGGCGATGCCGACCGTTTCCATGGCCTTTTGCGCTATGGCGTAGTCGGCGGACCCAGGAGCCGAAAAGAGGCTGAGGTAGGGGGCGCGCCCCAGCGTCACCATCTCACGGACCGAATAGGGAAAAGGGGACGTATGGGCCTGCGGCACATACCCTATGCACTTCGCCCGCTCGTGTTCCCTGTACGCGGACATCGGCCTGCCCTGAACGGATATGGAACCACTGTCTGGGTCGAGGATGCCTGCCATGCACTTGATGAGCGTGGACTTGCCAATGCCGTTGGGTCCCAGTATGCAAAACACCTCCCCCTGGGACACGGAAAAGGACAGATTGGAAAAGATGTCCTTTTTTTCCGAATAACCGAAAGAAAGGCGCTCTACGCCAAGCGCGCTGTTCACGATGACCACCCCGACTTGGCGTTCCTGAGCAGGTATGCAAAAAATGGCGCCCCTATCAATGAGGTAAGTATCCCTATGGGTATCTCCGTTGTTAGGAGGCTCCTGGATAGATTATCAACGAGGAGGAGATAGGCGGCGCCGATAGCACATGAAGCGGGGAGCACGGCCTTGTGGTCTGGCCCCACGAGCATGCGGGCGATATGGGGGATGATGAGCCCCACCCACCCGATAATGCCGCTGATACAGACCGACGAAGCGGTGACGACAGTGGCACTCGTAATGATGATGGCACGAAGCTGCCCGGTGTTTACGCCCATGGTTTTGGCCTCTTCCTCCCCGAGCGAGAGGACATTTATCCTCCAGCGCACGAGCAGCAGCGTGATGGTGCCGCCGGCGATCAACGGCCCGACGATGAGCAGGTCGCCCAGCGATATGCCGTTAAAGGAACCAAGGAGCCAGAAGACGATGGCAGGGAGCTTGTTCCAGGGGTCGGCGACATATTTCACCAGCGAGGTCAGCGAGGAAAACAGCGAGCCGACAACGATTCCTGCCAGCACCAGCATAAGTATGGGCGTGGTCCGGTATACCCTGCTGATTCCGTAGGTGCACATCACCCCAAAGAGGCCGAAGGCAAAGGCCGCCATCTGCACATAGGCAAGGTTTTCAAAGAGGAGCAGTGCCATCGCGGCACCGAAACCGGCGCCTGATGCCACCCCGAGTATCTGGGGGGATACAAGGGGATTTTTGAACATTCCCTGAAAGGATGCGCCCGATACCGACAGTCCCGCACCTACCAGCATCGCGGCGAACGCACGGGGAAGCCGCACGTTGAATATCACCGTTTCCATGGTATGTTCCCATGTCACGGCAAGGGGCACTACCCTGGAGACAAGAATCTTCACCACTGTTCCGGGCGGTAGGGGATATCTGCCGATAAACAGGGATACCAGCAATGTCACGAACGGCAGGAGAAACAGCAAGAGGGCGCGTTTAGGTTCTATGCCGGAAATGAGGCGTCGTTTAGTCATGGGTACCTCGAACTATGCAATGGCTTTTCTGGTGTGACTTGAGCGGCTGCTCAAGCGCCCCCGGTTGATTGGCGTTTGTTCGGAATCTTTCGTAGTCGCATATCTCGAACACCCGCATCGCCCCTATGCCGGCATCCATAAATGCGTCAGGCACGATGGACCCCGAAGGCCCGTACAGGCCGATGGTGCGTGCAGACGATGCGTAGCCGAGCACCTCCCCCAGGGTGTCGTTTACGAGGGTGCTTGCGGTAATGAGCACGACATCAGCCTTCCCAAGGACTTCTTCGTTGCTTTCAGCGGCGTGGACCGATACGTCGCCGGGTATCCTGCCCGGTGGCGCGCCCAGTGCGAACGAGAGGCTGTAAAAGTGGTCCGCAGGGCGCATCTCGGTCACATGGAGCTCCCTGCAGCGCCCTCGCAGCGTATCGACGAAGGCGCCGTAGCCGACGACCGCCACAACGTCGTCACGCCGTATGAGCGCTGGCAATCCGGGCACGAGGCCGTAGCCGCCAGACCGCAGCGCCGCTTCGGAAAGGAACGATTGGGACAGCGCCCCAAGCGCCCCTACGGCAATCGAACGGTCAAAGAGCGAAGCCCGCTGCAGGCATGACTCCACAATCGTGTCAAGCGGGCGGCCGAGGAACCCTTTGCATGCGGTGGCATGGCTCTCGAGCGGTTCTGCCCCATGTATCGCATGCCTGCCGGTAAAGTTGATTACCATACCCGCGCTTCGCATGTCGTCGCCGAACAGTACCGTCCATTCGGGCCGCAGTATTATCTGTGTCAGCGAGGGGATGGGGATCCCCCCGTCTTCATACTTGCCCTTAAGCAGTGACAGTGTCCTGCCAAGGAGGGCTGCTGCCACTGACGTGGGCATTGTTATCCACCACAGGAGAACTGGCCTTCCCCTGCAAGTATGGCATCAACCTGCGACTCAGAGAGGTCGTAGTCAAAGATTTCCATGTAGAATCTGTGGATTTCGTCCCCGATGTCGATGTCTGAGAACTCATCCGGGTATGCGACTGTTGCAAGCCAAAGCGTGTACAGGGCCGCTGATTCGGCACTCGGCCTGTTCCAGATAAAGACACCCATCGGTTGGCGGTATACGGCTTGTGCCGTTACTGCGGAAACGTCTCCCCACCTGTCATCCCCATAGATGTCCCCCGGGGTTCCCATATCGATGACGACAATGTCGGGGTCCCATGAAAGCAGCTGTTCCATGGATACCTGGTCAAGCCCTGAGTGAAGCCCTTCCTTTTGGCCGAGTGTAGAAACGTCATATGCTGCATTGACACAGCCGGCAGCCTCTATCCGCTCAGTCATAAAAGTGTCGCCGCCGTAGGTCACGAGGTGCGCGTCCTCGTATCCGTTGAATACCCTGGGCCGGTCCTCCAGAGGGACATCGCCTACCCGTTCTTGGATAAGCTCAAGCACGTCGTCTAGGTATTCGCAGTATTCTGCCGCTTCTGCCTGCAGGTTGAATACCTCTCCGAAGAAGGATACTTCCTGCCGCGTGTCTTCGAATGTTCCGTCGCCGTCCGTCATGAAGTATACCACCGTTAGGTCGGTGTTCTTCTCGACAATTCCGCCGTCTACATCCCCTGCAAAGACAATCTGCGGATTGGCAATAAGGAGTTCCTCGATGTTTATGACGCCGTTTGTTGACCTAGGAGCCGGAATTTCAGTAATATGGGGATCCATCGCCTTGAGGATATCGGACTTCTGGTGGCCTTTCGAGCAGGCGACCAGCGTGTCCTGCACACCGAGAATGTATGCTACCTGCCCAACAGGGCCGCCAAAGAGCGCTATGCTCTCAATGGTTTCCGGTATTGCGACCTCATTTCCGTTCATGTCGGTGATGATTCGCAAATTTGATTCAGAAAGCGTGTCTTCGCCACCGCTTATACATCCGCATGTTGCAGATGCGGCAATGAGCAGCGCAATGGCAATAGGAAGTATATTCGACTTGTTCATATGTTCACCGTTATGTTAAATTTAACATAACGTATCACGTATCTTAATATTATTTTCCCCTCTGCTGCGCGCTAAAAAAATCGATCGTCACTTTGTACGCCGTTCATTCGCTGGCGCCGTGCGGTGAACCAACCGTCTCTCGAATCCGGAAACGCGTCAAACGAAGAAACATAGGGTTTGATATCGAGAAGCGGCGTCCCGTCAATCATGTCTGCGCCGGATATCCGTATCTCGCTTCCCACTATGGACCGTATGGCTACAATCGACAGCCCGATCGGATTCGGCCTGCATGGCGCTCTCGTTGCAAAAAGTCCCTTGGGGCTGTCGTCCAGAAACGGGGTCACGATGCTGCGGTACGGGCCCGCCCTATGAAGGCTGTACAGGAGTATGGCATGCGAGAATCCCTCAAGGCCGGGTAGCGCCTCGACATACGCATCATCCAGTATTACCGTTCCCTCCGCATCCGAAAGCACCGGTTGTATCGGCATGTTTTCACATGCCGTAAACGGTGTGCGGATCGTGCCTATTGCCTTGTATGTGACGGTGTACTGATTGTTGCGCATGGTACCACCCTTTGTTCGGGCCGATTATTTTTAAATATGGCCCCTGTCCCCCGTTTTTTCCAATACATATGTGGCAACATCCCTAAAAAGT
>CAYSZY010000022.1:0-17426 GCA_964435645.1 uncultured Thermococci archaeon
GCTTTGTCATTATGAAGAAGTTGTGGCGAGGATGCGGCTCCAGCGCCTCACCAAGAAACGATTCGCTTTCTCCCATATGATAGGGCCAAGCAGTATCTATGAGATTGACACCCGCAGAAAGCGCGTTGTCGAGCATGGCACGTGCAGCGGCACGATCTATAGAACCGTCCTTTTGTGGCAATCGCATCGCACCGAACGCCAGCACGGATACAACTTCCCCTGTCGAAGGGATTGTACGATACTGCATGCATTGTAATGTTAACGGAGCTATAAAAAGATACGTAATGGCACGATATTGTGATAAGTTCGATAACCCCTATCACGGCCCCCCAGCAAAAGAGCTTCTTGGCGGGCTAAAAAGGGGAATACGGGAAAGCGGGTGACATCAGAAGGATGGTGGCCAGTAGTATAGGATACGGCACCATATTATTATGTGTCAATAAAAGATATACCCTATGCAGCGATTTCCGCTACATCACGCACTGTGGGGCATCAACAGGTCGATCTTGCCGATAAGAGGCACTGGCCCCCGATTTCGTAGATTAAATCATGAAAAGACGATACGATATGCGAGGATGGCACTCATGTTCGGCTTCATGCTCTATGTGGCACCAGGACTCTCCTTCAGTAACGTGGCTGTGGCGTATGCAGACACGATTCCAATGGTACAATTCGTAATTATGATGCCACTCCTTATTTGTTCTGTACAGTATTTATTCCATCACAACGCAACAAAACGTATGCAGGAAGAGCTCTTTTTATGGGCGGCTGGGGGGCAAATAAGCGATGGCAGATAACGAATCACAGAACATGCGAATGAGGGAAGAAAAATATGTGCAAAAAATAAAAAACGATGTTGATGAGCGATTGTTCGACCTTCTCGTATACCATATCAAGGATGTTCACGACCGTATCCGCATCCACGGTGACGACAACGAGGAACTGAGAAATAACTTTGTTAAAACGCTTGAACGGGCAATACGCTGGCTTTCATCACATACGACTTCATACAATAAACGCACCCATTCCCGCTACATAATCCTCTGCTGCAACGCACTTCTGAAGTTCGACACGGGGCGCCAGGACATAAAAGACAAGAAAAAGCGCATAATCGAGGACTTCACCCAGTCAGAGGAAGACTCTGAGGGGTACATACCCCTCGACTACCAGATGAACGAAGTACGGATAACGTATGATGTGGACTACCTTTCATACCTTGTAAGAAAATATTGCGACAGGGAGCGCTGGCACACCGCACTGTACTGCCTCAATGCAGTGGAGCTTATCGAGCCCGACATAGAATGGCTGGATGAATACAGGAAGGAAATCCACGGTCATCTGGGCCACGCAATCCCTGCGGCGCCAGATCTCAGGAGCCCCCGCGGCAGGACGGTACTGCTTGATTCGAACATAGCTCTGGCGCTGATAACAGAGGACATCGGGGCATACCGGTTCAAAGGGCGCCCACAGGTCGATGCGGCGAAGCTCTGCGCGATGTGTGATGCGCGCATCAGCCCCGCGGTGGAAGGTGAGCTGCGAAATCATGTTGCGTTCCTTGACGTCGGCATCAGGAGGTATTGCAGAAATCATGCCGCCGCGGACTTTGAAAAGACATCAGGCACCCTTCACAATCGCATGGAGCATGTGCTACAGATGCGCAACATAGGCGTTCCCCCCATTGACGAGGCACAGATGGAACGAATACGAGTGTTCTACCAGGGCTACGTGCCGGCACTGGAACAGATTTTTTACGCAAAAAGCAGGTCTATGGTAGTGTCACACAAACTCAGAAAGCTTGCGCAGCGTGTAGACCTCCTGCCCGAACAGGGCGACATGCAGCTTCTTGCAGAAGCCATCGCCCTGGCTGATGCGGGGTCCCCCGTGGCCATCTGCAGCCAGGACAAGGACTTCCTCTTTTTTTCGCAAGATATCTACGACACCTTTTCGGTGGAGATATGCAGCCCAGACTGCCCGTATTGACCATACGGCCGTCTGCTGGACATAGCGAACCCCACCTGTGATGGGAAAATCCTAAATAGGCATATTTACAGTGATACTAGTGATACCATGGAATCATACACGGCAGACATACTGGTGGTCGGAGGGGGAATAGCCGCCCTCAATGCTGCCAAGGCGGCCCGGTCAGGGGGCGCCACTGTTATTGTTGCATGCAAGGGGAAGATAGGCAAAAGCGGATGCAGCCTTATCTCGGAAGGCATCCTCAACGCACCCGTCGGGGCAGACGATTCATCAGAACTTTTCGCTTCGGATGTCATTGTCGCATCAGGCAATGTTGCAAAAAAGGAACTCGTATGGGCGCTTGCCGAACACGCCAAGGATGCGGTGCTCGGCCTTGGGGATGCCGGCATCATGTTTGAACGTAACGATGGCGGTTCCCTCGCCCTCAGGTTATCCGGGGGCCACACGGTGCCCCGCACCATAAGGGTAAGCCCCGGCGGCCCGGGCTGTGGAAAGGTCATACCCCAAGGCCTTGTGTCACACATCGATGACAACGGCATCACCATGCTCAATGGGCATACGGTAGTCAAGGCCATCGTAAGCGACGGCACCGTGACCGGCGCCATCGCGTACACGGGTTCGGAGTATGTGGTCATTGCATGCAAGGCGATAATCCTTGCAACGGGGGGAGCGGGAAAGATATACCCGTCAACTACCAATCCCGCCGGCATAATGGGCGACGGGTCGGCGCTTGCCCTAGACGCGGGCGCTTCGCTTGTCGACATGGAATACGTACAGTTCTTCCCAACGGTGGCATTCTCATCATACCTCCTCCTTCCGTTCATCTTCGCCGACGGGGCCATTCTTCTCAATAGCAGGGGGGAACGCTTTATCGGGGCGTACGATCCTGTCCTGATGGAGGCCACGACACGCGACAGGATGTCGCAGGCCATATTTACCGAAGCAATGGAAGGAAGGGGCGTCGGGGGCGGCGCGTGCGTATCATGCGCATCCATGGACAACCGGCTGCTTGAGGAAAAATATTCGCAGGAAGCAGAGCATTTCCGGGCAAAAGGGTACGATATCACCTCAGACAGGGTCCCGGTGCGCCCAGCATGCCACTTCTTTATGGGTGGTGTAGAGATTGACCACTACTGTCAAACATCGGTTGCCGGCCTCTATGCATGCGGCGAATGTGCAGGAGGCACGCACGGGGCCAACAGATTGGCGGGAAATGCGCTAACGGAGGCGTTGGTGTTCGGCACCATCGCGGGGACATCAGCTGCAGCGTATGCCGCAGGTGCGAGCCTTGCCGAGCCGGATACTGCACCGTTCTTTGGCCATGTGCCCCGACAGTCGGGGGCGCCGCTTGCACCATACGGGGAATCTCTCAAAGCCATAGCGTGGGAGCACCTTGGCATCATCAGGGATGCACAGGGGCTTGCGACCGCACAAGACCGGCTTTCGGCGATACGCGAGGAACTCGCATCGTGTGCGGAGACACCGGACCTCGGCGCATACTTTGGGGCGAAGATGGCAGCAGACGTGCTCATGGCTGTGGCGGTCGCGGCAACCGCGCGCAAGGAGTCCCGCGGCGCGCACTTCAGAAAAGACTATCCGAAAGAGTCGGCGGATTGGAAAAAGGCAATCAGAATCCTACCCGGATTCGTGTACCGGACAGAAAATAGATAGGCAGGCAACTATTCTTTCTCGGGTGGATTCACTCCCCCCGAGACGCTTTCTACCGCGGAGCATATGGCGTCCAGCGCGGGGGACAGCTCCGATATCGTTGTTACAAGCGGTGGCGCAATGATAAGCAGAGCCTCACGCTGAAGGAGAAGCACACCCCGCTGGCTGCATTCCTCGCAAACACGGGCTGCAATTTCTACACCTGGATCGTCATCAGGGGCACCCAAGGAAAAATCGAGGGCCCAGAGGCACCCGATACCGCGCACCTCGCGTATAAGCGGGAATGCCGATGCCATGGCCTGCACCTTGCGGGAGAGGGCACGGCCAAGGCGGGCCGCATTGTGTACGATGTCGATATCCTCATAGATCGAAAGCACCTCAAGCGATGCCGCGCATGACACGGGATGCCCCGAATAGGTATGCCCCTGCGGAAACGGATTTGTTTCAAAATATCGGGAGACCCGGTCATTGAACACCGCGGCGCCCAGGGGGAGGTATGACGCCGTAAGGCCCTTTGCCATCGTTACGATGTCTGGTACCGCATCCCAGTGTTCAAATGCAAACATCGTGCCTGTTCGCCCGAATCCGGTCAGGACCTCATCGGCAATCCACAATATCCCATATTCGTCGCACAAGGCCCTGACCTCCTCATAATATCCCTTGGGGGGAACTATGACGCCACTTGTGCCGGTTACCGGTTCGGCTACAAACGCGGCTATCGTGCCAGGCCCCTCCGCCTCGATTGCAGACCGGATACAGGCGACGCACGCCAATCTGCAGGTTGGCCGCTTAAGCCCCAGGGGGCAGCGGGAGCAGTGGGGGGCCGGGACCCGTATGATTCCGGAATCGGAGAAGAAGGAAATAAGTGAGGTCCGTGGATTGGAGCTGATTCCGCGGGCCATCCCCGTGGACCCATGGTACGAGATATGCCGGGATACCACGGTGGACGCACCGCGGCACTGCATTGCGGCGGCTATGGCCGCATTGACAGCAGACGACCCGCCAGTGGTAAGGAATACCGTTTCAAATCCCGGTGGAAGCAGGGTGCACAGGCGGTACGAGAGCGCGTCACGCACCGGGGTGCCGTATTCAGGGGAGACATAGGCGCATTCCGCTAGCTGGCGCATGATTGCGCCCCCTACCCTGCCGGAGCCATGGCCAAGATTGGATGATACGAGCTGGGATGAAAGGTCAGCATACCTCCTGCCCTTGTCATCCACCACATACACCCCCTGCGCCCGCACAATGCGTAGCGGCGGCGGGGATGACCGCGAATGCCATCCGCGCAGCACGTAGCGGCCCATGCGGGGCTCGGCAGCGTCGGTGCGCTGCCGCATCATTCCACCTTGCAGGCCAACGGAAGCCCCCAACGGGCCCGCACGTTGTCGCCAAGCCCCTTTACCAGCAGCAGTGCCACTGCCGTATTAGCTATTATCGATAATGTCACCGCAGGGAAGATGGCAATCCACGTGGCTCCCACAAGCGATATGTCGCCCTTTACAAATGCGGATACGGACAAGGCAATAAATCCTGATGTAAAGATATACCTGCTCAGCTGGCCGAGAACGATGGCGTGGTGGGCATGTATGCGGCGTGAAAGCCCATATGTACACAGCGCCATACAGGCATCGCCGATTCCTGCGGCCATCTCTATATACGGTTGGCCGGTCCACAACGAAGCCCCGATACCCTTGAGGATACCTGTGGCAAAGGATATTCCAGGGGAAAAGAGCACTGCCGACACGGATACCGGCATCGAACCGAGATTAGGATTTCCAAAGTGCATGGGCACTTTTATCATAGTGGCGAGAAGGGCGAGGGCGCCAAACATGCCCGCCGTTGCAATTGTTTTTGTGTTCATGGTCGTTCCTCCGCATGATACGGCCTCGAGCGAAGGAACTGTGCCGCTTCCTCGAGGACGCTCGCATTGTCATAGGGAGAGGATTCATGCGATGCCCCGCTCCCTGCCTGTATGTGCCGAGAAGCCCGTACAAGGAGGGGCATCGCACGCACGATATTGTCCACGATGGATACGGTGGAGGATTGTGCCGTTCTTGAAAACGGATTAAGGTCGATTGTAAGTACCTGTTTGCCACAGGCGACGAGTGCCTGTGCACGGTCGCCGTCCTCAAGGGGTGTAAGGACCACGTCAGCATTCAGTATGCCATCACGATGCGCCATCCCGCGCGAAGACGCAAGGCCGGGGATGCGGACACCCTCTTCCTGGGACAGTATGCGTACCCCGGGGTGGGAGTGCCGAAACGCCGCCCTTATGGCCTCTTCGCGCTCGGGTGCCCAATAAAACAGGTTGATCTCGATATCGGCCCCCGTGGCCTGTGAAAGCGCCACGACATCGTCCATGGCAAGCGCGGCCACATTGCCATTGACCGAAATAACGGGATGGCGTGCGCTGCAAAGCAGCTCAGCGGCCTGTGTTATTGCCCGCATGGCAAACGGATGCGTCCGTTCGCAAAAGAGGTAGTCGAAGGCCTCCCCCCTACCATGGGCTATAAGCCCCGACGTGGTAACAATTCCCTGTGTTAGGCCGTCCACGAGTGCGTGGCGCAACATAAGCGACAAATAGCGTGGGTGATTTTCAGGGATGTTCATCTGCTCACCCTTCTTTGGCAGGAATCAGGGACGCTTTTCTGGTCCGCTCCGCCTAGGGGGATATCATACGCAACCCGTGGCATATCCACAGAAAAAGAAGATGGGAAAAAATACTTTTCATATATTGTTAATATAGATGAAATCAAATATCTATATTCTATATTCACAATCTATATAGATATAGTATTGTGCACGCATCTTATGATCGACACATTGTATTGTTCAAAAAGTGAACTTCTCAAGGACAAAAAGATTGTATTATGCGTTACAGGCAGCATAGCAGCCGTTGAAACGGTAAAGCTAGCAAGGGAGCTTCGGCGCCATGGGGCCCGGGTGCATGCCGTGATGAGCGAGGCTGCACAACGGATTATTACGCCCCTGTCCCTTGAGTTCGCAACAGGCAATGTGGTGGTCACGAGCATAGGGGGACATGTCGAGCATGTGGCACTTGGCGGCGCTGTAGAGGGCTGCGCCGACTGCATTATAGTATGCCCGTGCACCCTCAATACAGCAGGGAAAATTGCGGGCGGGATTGCCGATACGCCCCCCACGCTCGTCGTTGCGACCGCCTTGCCGCACATCCCCGTAATCGTCGTGCCAACGATGCATGAAAGCATGTGGCGGTCTGCAGCGCTTTCGGTATCGCTTGGCACCTTGGGGAAGATGGGCGTTTGCGTGATGCGAGGCGAATCGGCAGAGTACAAGGTCAAAATGCCTGCGATCAGAATAATCGTGGAGGCGGCCATGGCGGCAGTTGCCCCCCGTGACCTGGCAGGGACACGTGCGCTTGTCACCGCAGGCGCGACAAGGGAGCCGATCGACGGCATACGCCACATCACCAATCGCAGCACGGGAAAAATGGGTGCCGCCGTGGCATGGGAGCTCTATCGGAGGGGCGCAGACGTCACCGTTGTTGCCGGTGCGGGGGTGGTTGAGGAGCTGCCGGGAACGGTACTGGCCGCTGAAACGTACGAAGAGGTGCGGTCCGCCTTGTTGGGGCACGACGGTTACGACATATACGTCATGGCCATGGCGGTATCGGACTTTTCGGTGGAACAGGAAGAGGGAAAGCTCTGCTCATCCACGCCGCATACCCTTCACCTCGCGCCCCGCGGGAAGATACTGCCGGAGCTCAGGGAAATCGCGCAGGGGACCATCGTTGGATTTAAGGCGGCTTACGACGTTGATGACGAATCGCTTATTGCCATGGCGCGCGGCATGTGTGAGTCGTACGGGATAGACCTTGTGGTGGCAAACGATGTTGGAAAACCGCAGAGGGGATTTTGCGCCGATACCAACGAGGTGCATATCGTGGGGGCTCGATGCGTATACCGGCACGTGCCGCTTGCGGCAAAGCGCGAGGTCGCATCCCACATTGTTGCGTCGATAATCGAGTGCCGCAGGGCTCAGGGTTTGTAGGCCAGCTGGGCAATCTCAAACGCTCGCTCGCCGATGCCCTTGATGTTTTCCACAATGTCGTGCAATACGATGGGCTGATCGCAGGATAGTGCATCCCGGTCGAGGCCGCCTTTTGCATCGTGGAACGCCTGGCGCATGGTAAGCAGGCGGGCGCTTTGCTCCTTGTCCGCGTTCATGAACGCATGAATCGCCCGTGTGGCATGGGCGAGTGCCAGCATGCCGTAATCCCTGATGCGGGCAAGCAACCCCTCGGGGCACCCATGCAGGTCGGGTACCCTTCGCGCAATGGACGCCGCGTGGTCTCCAATCTCCTCAATGCCCTTGGATACTATCCGTAGGTCGATGCTTTCGAGATGGCGGACGCCAATCGTCTCAGCCAGTGTCGTGTCCTGGAGCGCTGTGCGGATTTGGCGCACGGTAAGGAAGTAGAGCTTGTTGACCTCGGAATCCCGGATGATTACATCCTCGGCAAGGGCGAGGTCGTGGGTATGGAGCGCTTTGACGGCATCCTGTACCATAAGCGATGCCAAAAAAAACTCCCTCCTGAGGGTCTTGTCGATATTGAGCTGGGACGGGTCGAGAAGGTCGGTAATCACTATCTGGTCAGCAGACTCGTCGATGATGTCGTACCCGAGAAGCTCCCGGAGCGTATCGGTGATAAGCGTGCGGTAATGGGACGATATGGGCCCGCGGACGATTACCTTGTTATATCCATAGGTATACCGGGCGGTTATCTCCTTCGAGATGTATTCAGAAACTTGCAGTGTGTCGGTCTTGGCCACATTGACATTAAACAGGGGGGTAATGTACAATCCGTTGTCAAGCTCCTGTATGGCGAACTTTGCGCCTTTTGAGATATCGTGCTGCTTCAGCCACCGCTTGGGAAGCGAGAGGACGTACGTTCCCTTTCCGCTGTACTGAAGCTTGCGTATTTCCATAGAGGTGTCCATGCGCGGCACCTAATAAGAGTATCGCAACCAGGGCACCAATAACGTTAAATTAGTGAAGAAAGAACATTCCGAAAAGGAGGGTACCTATGCAGGAACAAATCAGGGAGTTGGCCTCCCGCGTACGGGAGTTGAGGGAATTGTGCGATGTTTCGCAAGGCCAGATGGCTGACCACCTTGGCATACCGCTACGGACGTACCAGGCATATGAGCTAGGGGAGGAGGACATACCGGCAAGCATACTCTTTGCGGTATCGCATAAGCTTGGTGTCGACATGTCAACGCTGCTGACGGGCGATGAACCGAAAATGCACATCTTTACCGTCACCAGAGCTGGAAAGGGAGTACGCGTCGAGCGGAGGAAGCAGTACGGGTATGAGAATCTCGTTGAAAACTTCGCCAACAAGAAAGGGGAGTTCTTCATCGTGACCGTTCCCGCATCGCAGAACGACCCAACACCCAACGTGCACCACGGGCAGGAGTTCAACTATGTCATAGAGGGGTCGCTCAAGGTCATCATCCACAATAACGAGCTTGTCCTTGCCAAAGGCGATTCCATCTACTTTGACGCGGGGTACGAGCACGCGATGATTGCGCTCAACGAGGAACCTGCGACGTTCCTCGCCGTGATACTCTAAAAGGCGGATACCATGACATCGCTCTTACACAGATTCGTAACTTCGGCCACATATGAAACATACGATGAATTCAAGGACGAATTTGACATCGTTGTCCCCGAATCATTCAATTTCGCATACGATGTCGTAGACGCGTATGCCAGAACCGACCCCCGGAAAATGGCGCTTATCTGGTGCAACGATGATGGGGAGGAAAAATTCTTCACCTTTTCCGACCTCAAGCGCTACAGCGACATGACGGCCAACTTCCTTACAGGGCTTGGCATACGCAAGGGGGATTACGTCATGCTTACGCTCAAGAGCAGGTATGAGTTTTGGTTCTGCATTCTCGCACTGCACAAGATTGGTGCTGTGGCGGTCCCCGCAACGCATATGCTCACGCCGCAGGACATCGCGTACCGTATCGAAAAGGCGGAGCTTAAGATGATAATCACCATCGCCGAGGACGGCGTGCCCGGCTATGTCGATGAGGCAGTGGCGTCATCGGGCTTCAAAGTGGCCAAGGTCATGGTGGGGGGCACCCGCGAGGGGTGGATAGGCTTCCGCGATGGCATGAGGCACTCGAGCAGCGAGTTCCATCGCCCCACCGGCGAGAATGCATCGCACGAGACGGACATCATGCTTGTCTACTTCTCTTCCGGCACCACAGGATTCCCGAAAATGGTCCAGCACGACCACACCTACGCCCTGGGCCACATCATCACCGCGGCATACTGGCAAAACGTCCAGGACGGCGGCCTGCACTACACGGTGGCGGACAGCGGGTGGGGAAAATGTGTCTGGGGAAAGCTCTACGGGCAGTGGATAGCGGGTTCGGCGGTCTTTGTGTACGACTACAAGCGATTCGATGCGAAGAGTATGCTTGCCATGGCGTCAAAGTACGGCGTCACGACATTCTGCGCCCCGCCCACCGTGTACCGATTCCTCATCAAGGAAGACCTCGACAAGTACGACTTCGGAACGCTTACCTACGCCGTGACGGCGGGAGAACCGCTCAACGCCTCGGTATACGAGAGATTCTATGAGGAAACAGAGCTCAGGCTCATGGAGGGATTCGGCCAGACCGAGACCGTCCTGTGCATCGGCACGTTCCCCTGGATGGACCCAAAACCAGGATCCATGGGAAAACCCGCGCCACTGTATGACATCGAGATTCTCGGCAGGGACGGTGCGCCCTGCGAAATCGGCGAGGAAGGTGAGATTGTCATCAATACGTCGTCACGCGTGCCCCCGGGCCTGTTTGTCGACTACCATGATGCCGAGCGCACCACGAATGCCTGGCACGACGGGTACTACCATACGGGAGACATGGCGTGGAAGGACGAGGACGGGTACTTCTGGTTTGTAGGGCGGTCGGACGACATCATCAAGACCTCCGGATACAAGGTCGGCCCATTTGAGGTTGAAAGCGCCCTTTTGCAGCACCCGGCGGTCATCGAGTGTGCCATTACCGGCGTTCCAGACGATACGCGCGGGCAGGTCATAAAGGCAACGGTCGTGCTCGCCAAGGGATTCTCCCCTGACGAGGAGCTCAGGCAGGACCTCCAAAGCCACGTGAAGCGGGTGACGGCGCCATACAAGTACCCACGTATCGTCGAGTTTGTCACCAAGCTCCCCAAGACCATAAGCGGCAAGATACGCCGTGTGGAGATACGGGAGCATGATGAGGAGAAGGGTTCCTAGGCAGGACCACGCCCCCCTATTTTTTAAACGCTGTTTTGCAAGCGTTGCACCAACCATCTTCGGTGATTGTATTATCTAGGGCACAGCACACATGATACTGAAGCTACAAGACGGAACGATAAAGCTCCTCTGAGAACAATTTGAGCGCATCAACGCCCGATTTAGGGCAATTATCCCGAATTCGACATTATAATCCCCGATGATGAGCTGCATACGCAGCAGAAGGGTATGTTGGCATACGGGGGATTCGTAACAATGAGCACATTCCCCCATGGAATTTTGCCATGGGCTTCCTGTGCTAACGGATTGTGATGAGAAAAAGAATGCCAGTCCAGGATGGCCATCCCACGGTATCGAGCAGCATACGAACAGCACCCCCCGATGCCGAGTCCCACCATGTCCCCCAACGTATGCCCCCACAGGAAAACAACAGTATGGAACCACAGGTAGGAACACACTTCCATCCCCTGCCGATTCGTATATGGCGTCCGGTGCAGTGCCTGGCTTATCGATTCTTGTCTATCATATAGGCAATCTTAATGCATACACGGTACTCGGAAATCACATTGTTGCTGATATGCCCCTTCCAGGATACCACGTCGACACCCACAATGTTGTGCACCGTCTTAGCGGCTTCCTTGATGCCGCCCTCTACGGCATCCTGCCATGAGACTGGTGACGTGCACACCACTTCGATGACCTTGATGACACCCATAGGCCCACCTCCATAGTACCATATGCCCTCATCACTGATAAATTCTGCGAACGTATGTTGCCCGGCAGGCATAAAGTATATAGCGCAGCCGCACGAACAATCTGGGAGGGGGACCCATGTTACGGAAACCGAAAGATATTGGCACGCTGTACGATGAAGTTGCCGAATACGACATCATACTAACTACCGATGCGCCGCTGGCCACGGCGCTCAACATGCGCATAGCAAGGCCGACACTGGGCAAACGGGCCTTTACGCCCAAGGAAATAGCAGCCAAATATGCATACCGCTACTTCAACGAGGCGCTGCTTTCTGATGGGGAGGCGGTTGCTGAGGTGGCGCGGCGCCTGTCTATGCCCATCAAGCAGGCCCATAACGCCATGCGCCAGATAATTGACATCCGTACCCATGCATCCAGCATCGAACAGTTCCTCAATGAAGGGGAGCGCGACGTGTACCGCACACTTTCAACGATGGCCACGCCACAGCGTGCACGCGAATTGTTCGAACCGGCAATACTATCAGGCAAGCGGGTGGCGGTAATCGGCAAAGAGCTCTTCAACGAGCTCGATAAGCTGGTACTGCCCCACGAGTACGACGAGATATGCATCTTTTCGGATGAGCGCTACGACCCAGCACCGCTGTACGTCCTCCCCAGTGACGATGCCGTCGTGGCCTCGCTTGGGCATATCCTTACCAAGGAGTCTGAAAACGACATTGCCCTCATCACGTCAACGTCCTCGGGGCTTACGACGCGGCTCAAGTCATACCTGTACGGCAAGGGGATAACGATAAATGAGCGCCTGTTTCTCCATGACAATCTCGCAGTACGGGGATTTCTCAGCCTTCTTTCATATTCCCGGCGCATGGGGCAGACGACGGTCGGGGAGATAAGGCCATTTCTTGAGCCGTTTGGCCTTGACGCGGACCAGCGCTATGACGACTACAATTTCGAGGAGTATGCCTGCAACCATGAGGACGGTGCACGGGTAAGACCGCTGTTCGACCTGCTGAGGTCCTGTGACGAGATGACCTTCGGGGAAGTCGCCCAGGCCATATGGGGCGTGCAAAAGATGAATGGGTCCGGAGGAAGAAAGGTAACAATACCGGTGGAACTCAACACGGCCATCGGGACGCTGGGGCTCTGGAACGCCCGTGTCACGGACCGGCGATTATCCGACCTTTCGTACTTCATCTATAACATTAACATTAAAATCGAATCGACGAAAAAGGGGGTCGTCATCGTAGACTGCAATCAGGCGCTCTACGTCGACCGCCCCATCTGCATTTACATCGGGCTTGACGGCGCCTGGTCCAAAGAACCGCGCAACGCGCCATATGTCGACACGGCTGCCGAGCAGGAACGGGACATCATGCGATTCGAGGCAATGCTATCCCAGGGCGTGCAGCGGCTGTACCTTACCACAAGAGTTCGCTCAAACGAGGGTTCGGTGCCCTCCTATTACTTCAATATTATCTACGGGCGTGCCATAGGCGGATTTGATGACCCCCTCTTTGGGGCAACGCCCGTCAATGCGCTCCCCGATTTTACGTCCCCGCAGCCCCCCGAAACACTCCCCCTTGACGGAGGGGTATTGGACTGCTTTTCACAAAGCAGCCTCAACAAGGCGGTTACCTGCCCAAAAATGTATGAATACTCGCGCCTCACCACCCAAAAGGACCGCAACGTGCTGCTAAAGGGTACCCTGCTTCATGCCTTTGCGGAGTTTTATACCGCGCATCCCGCGTACGTGAGGGAACAAGGCGGCCACTTCTTTGCCGCACTGCTGCTAGACCATTATATGGGCATCGTTAAAAAAGAGTCAAAAGACATGGAGTATACCAACTTCGCCATAGCGGTGGAAAATATCATGGCGTTTGTTGATTCGTGCACCCTTTCAAAAGACGTTTCCCTAGTGGGGATGGAAAAACCATCGTGGAGGGATGAGAACTATCTTGCCAAGACGCTGGGGATGCGGATAGACTCCCCCAATGTCGAGCTTTTCTTCAAAGATGACAATCTCCACCTCAAAGGGGTCATTGACCTTATCATCGACAAGACTGCAGTCGTGGACTACAAGTCGTCCCGCTACAAGAAAACGCCATCAGAGATCATGAAGCAACTCACTCCGGCACTTTATACCACGGCAGTGGACTTCCAGCCGCTGGTCTACCTGCTCAAGCTTCGCGCGGAGTCCCCGGGCACCCCGCTGTCATTTTATTACTGTTTTTTCCTTGCTAACAAAAAAGACACTATAGCGGGAACCGGCAATCACACGGAAAACACGGTAACGGTGCGCTATATGCCCATAGCGTACGCAGAGTTTTTGGCTGACCCGCAGAACATGGACTATTTTGCCACATCAAAGGCGCGCAGCTCGTTCCTTGAGGCTGTCGGGGCAGGCAGCGTCGCGGCGTTCTTCAAACGCCACCCGCTTCCAACTGCCCTTGCATTTGAGGATAATATAGCCAAGACGGCGTACGGCGTCGCGTTTTCCCGGCATTTCGAAGGAACAAAGGATGCCATAGAGGTGCTCAAGGAAGCCTTACGCTTCAGGAGGGGAAAAGGAATCTACAACAGAACCCACCAGGTGCTCTACCTCTTTTCAGAGGACCTTGACGGATTTGAGGCATTTCTTGCGGAGCAGTTGAAGAAAATGGCTAAATACCGGACCAGCGGATACCCGAAGGCGCCGCTTGACAGGACGGTATGCAAAAACTGCGAATACCGAGACCTGTGCTGCGAGGGGTGGTAACATGGCATACAACAAGGAACAGGACAACGTAATTAGAACGACAGAAGGGATCCTTGTGGTTGATGCAGGCCCGGGGACGGGAAAGACATACACCATTACCAGGAGGTATATGCACATTCTCGATACGCACCAGGACATACATCCACGCGACATCCTGCTTCTCACCTTTACAAGAAACGCTGCAGAAAACATGAAAGAGAAAATCCTTAACAATCTGGTGGGGACACCGCACGGCAAGGGGGTCCTTGATGTGAACGTCTCTACATTCCATGCATTCTGCAACAAGATACTCTCCATCGACCCCACCTATGCGCCGAGGCACCTAGGCTTGGATGAACCGCTTTCAAGGGGGTACAAGATCGTTGAAAACGAGGTACTGGAGCATATGTTCTTCAACCGCGTCTACGCGGACTTCAAGGAAGCGAATCGTACGCAGTACGACGCCATTTTCTGCACCATAGGCAACAACGAGCGAGAGGTGCGCACCATCATCGCCCGCCTCCTCTCAAAAGGCATCTTCCCGCTTGCAAAAGGGTGGTTCCTCAATGGGGAGGAGCTTTTGGATGGGGATGCAGAAGCTTTCCTCGCGGAAGCCGACAGGCTCAACATGCCCGGGGTGGGCAAGTCCGGCAAACCGGTCAACTCGGAGCTTCTCAAATCTTTCGGAACGGCGGGCAACGAGTACTTGCAACTTCCAGAGGACATCTACGCCATTCCGAAGCAAGTCGAACCCCGTTGTATCAGGGAAGCGTTTTTTGATGACCGCGCCACGCTCAAGGCGTTCGTGCATGACATATACTACGCGTACATTCGACAGTCAGTCATTGAAAATCACCTCTCATTCGACCTGCTGGCGATGTTCGCATTCCTGCAGCTCTACCACGACCATTCACTCAGGGCATCGCTTGCGTTCCCATATGTGATGATAGATGAGTTCCAGGACACAAACGAGATGCAGCTCTATCTCACGCTCCTGCTCATGCGGGAACCGAATCTCTGCGTCGTCGGCGACTGGAAGCAGGGGATATACGGATTCAGGAACGCAACGATAGACAATATCCTGCAGTTTCCCGAAAAGTACCATGCGGCGGTGGAGACGCTCAACAGGGACTGGCAGCGCATCAGATTCGATGCGCAACCCACGCTTACAGGATTCTTACTCAATTTCAGGAGCTCCCAGCAGCTCCTTGACTTTTCACCGCAGGCGCTGCTTACCGCCGCCACAGAGCATGACGCGCTCGATATCGAGGATATCGACGCACACATCATCAGGCTAACTGCAGATAACACATTCGACCCCCATACGGGCATTTCGTTCTATCGCGCGGCAACACGGGACGATGAGGCTGAGATGGTGCTCTCACTTATCCAGGACATCATATCAGGCGGCCGCCACCAGGTGCCTGAAAACGGAGGATTTAGGCCAGCAACATACCGGGACATTGCAGTGCTGACCCGAAACAGGGACTTCGGGCTCATGCTGCTGGAAAAGGCGGCTACCCGCGGCGTGCCCATCCACTACGACGGCGGCATAGAGCTGTTTAACACCGACGAGGGGTCGCTGCTGCTGGCATGGCTCCGGGTGCTGTCTACACGGCACGACGTGCGGGGGTGGATAACGCTTCTCGAGATGCAGGGGTGCACCCCCATGGAGAAAAAGGCGCTTCTGCGCGACGGCAGGTACCCCGCAGAGCTTATTGAAACGAGGAAACGGCTGCTTCGCCACTCGGCAAATATCGTTGAGCTCATTACGGCAGTGTACGCCGCGGCAGGGATGCGCACAGCCCGCTCAGAGGCGATTATCCATGTCGTGCGCACGCTGTTTGATGCGTACCCGCTGTCATTTGAGCAGCTTATTCATTATATAGAGGACAATATCGAGAACAACGAGACCTACGCCGTTGACATGGTGGCCACCCTCGACGCCGCGACCGTGCAAACGATACACGGGTCCAAGGGATTGGAATACCCCATAGTCATAATCGCCGACTGCAACAGGGGGCACTTCCCCTCCACCAAGGGTGATGCCAACGCAATCTTCCTCGATGACCGCGCGGGTCTTCGCTGTACCAGGGAATACGGATTTATAGGCCCATACTGTGACGTTTTTGAAAATTGGAAGACCCGACTTGTCAAGGCGGTAAAAACCGCATCCTACGATGAAGAGCGGCGATTGCTTTTTGTGGCACTCACCCGCGCGAAGCAGTATGTCCTTATGACGGCATCCCGTGCCCCCTCGCTGTTCTTTGCCACCCTGTGCGTCGAAGAGTCGGTCGCGCCCGGCCCGGGGCCTTCTACGCGAAAGGGTGCCGAGGGCGAAGGGCGGCTGCCAGAACTTGCCCCCATAACCGCCAGGGGAAGCGCCGTCCTTTCACCCCATGACCTCATGGGGGACCTCGTGCATGACAACGGAAAAGGCGCCGCCCACGGCATACGGGTGCACCACATGGCAGAACGGATTGCCAACGGCCTTGCCGTCGACAAGAAGATAGAGCCAGCGTATAGCAGGGTCACGTCGTTTATAGCAGCCAAATCAGGGGCACGATTGTGTACGGAAGTTGACTGCGTCCTCCCCGTGCTCAGGCACATGGTCCGTGGGACTATCGACCTTATTGCAGACTATGGCGACCGATTCGAGCTAATCGACTACAAGACAGACCTTGGCATGCAGAATCTTGACCGGTACCGCACCCAGATATCACTGTACTACCATGCGGCCCACGGCCATCTGGGCTACGACGGAACGTGCCTGATATACTTCGTGGAGCTCGACGAGGTCATCATGGTTGAACCACTTTCCATGACGGAGCTAGAAGAAAAGGTGCGGCAGCTTGCCGGCTGCTGACGAGGGCGTATGCTGCCCACTTGATACCTATCCCCTGTACGCCTTGCCGGCGCTCCATGCGTCAGCAACTTTCCTGCCCACGCCCCAATAGGCACGCGCCCCTGTTGCGTAGAGAAGGGGACGCATCTTTTTCATATCGGGGGCACCATCGGTAAGAGCTGCTTT
>CAYSZY010000023.1:0-16863 GCA_964435645.1 uncultured Thermococci archaeon
GCTAGCGATGACTAGGGGGATTAAGAAAAGGGACAACTGTTAAACTTAGGTTATACTGCCTGTATCAGCCGCCCTTGCGGAAGTCTAGATTGACGGCATCGGTACCGGCCCCGACCACTACGTTACCATCCACGAGGGGATCGATGCTGTCGATGCGGGCGGCACGGTACACGTCGCAGCTGGCACATACACCCTCTCAGCAACAATAACGATTACAAAGAATCTTTCACTCCTCGGGGTGGGGTCTGCCAGCACGTTCATTGACGGGAACAACATGGTAGTGCCCATATCCACCAATGGCCTGGATGCACAACTGTCATCGATGGATTTACGATACAGCATGGTTTATCCGGCGGGAATGGGGGGAACGATACGACATGGGTGTGTATGAATACAGGCCTAGCACCAGCATGGTGGTGAGCCCCGCCTCCATGCGGCCACTCGTTACCACGGCGCTTGCCAAGGCGAACACCCTGTGGCAGTGCATTGGGCCGTACTTCGCTGCATGCGATGACGGGGACGTGCTCGCTATGGTGGAACAAGTCCAGGCACACATACAGCATGCGGCATCGATAGGGAATCCAATTGCCGCATCGGGGGAGCTTTTCAAGGCCGTGGCAATCCTGGAAGAGTTGGCGGCACGCCTGGCGTGTCCATGCGTGCCCTGGTGATGTGGTCCACTCTCTTGTTTCATTTTTTATCTTTAAGATATTTTTTTATAGCTTGACTAACCCTGCCCCGATGTTCCCATCGAAGCGGATTTTCATGCTATCGATACATGTCACGTATCTCCGTGAATACGAATAGAATAATATGAAACAAAAAGAGCACACGTTTTGACGTTCTTTGTTCGATATGCCCATGCCCGTTCTCAGTGCCCCTTTGGAATTCGGCCGATATGGCCCATGATGTCCAGCGTCACCGTCTCGATGGGATTGCAACCGTTGACGACTGCCACAGCGGCATCATGCTTGGTCCTGAACATGTCAAAGGTCTCAAGGAACTTTTCTCGTATCCGCGCCAGTGTCGTCTGCTCCTCGAAGTACTCGATGCGCTGCTGGCGCGCGTATATGCGCTCCATGCACGTCTCAGGGGGCACGTCGAGGAAGACGGTAAGGTCCGGGATGATGCTCTTTTCGTTGAGCCCCTTTATCCAGTCCGTGCCGAGCTCTACGCCCTGGTACGCGACATTGGAAAAGAAGTAGCGGTCGCAGACAACACAGGTGCCCATCTTGAGCCGCGGTATGATGTCGGTGGCAATGTGGTCCATCCGGTCTGCGGCAAAAAGGAGGGCAAAGGTCTCAGGGTTTATGCTCATGCGCTTGGTGAGCGCGAGCCTGAGAATGCCCCCGGCAGGGCCGTCGGTAGGTTCTTTTGTGCGGTATGTCGAAAGTCCCCTCTTTTTGAGGTGTGCTGTTACATTCGCAGCCTGCGTGGTAAGGCCAGAACCGTCGATGCCCTCGATAACGACAAATGCCCCAGGGTACGTGTTTTTTGGAAATCGCATTCCTTCACCACCATACAGACGAAGAAGTGATTATTTATACTTTATTATCGTCGCCCACCCGTTGCAGTAGTATCCCTTGTCGTCGTAGTATGCATTGTTCAGGCAGCACGAGTTGCGTTCCACACGGTACTGGTAAAACGCCCGTGCAACCCTAGCCTCGGCGCTTTCGTACCCGTACGCCGTATGGGGCACGCTCGTGTCGATGTGCGCCTGCCCGACAATCGTTGTCCCAAGGCACCAGACGCGCAGATGGTACCGCGTGCCGTTATACGAGTCACGGAAGAAGTTTGCGGCCTGGGGGCGCATAAGCCCATTGCACGGCAGGTAGTTGATGTTGGCCTCGAATATGTTCCATCTGCTTGTTTCCTTCCATCCTGCGCATTTGAGGCGATACCTGACCGTGCTGTAGGGGAGCGAAAAGATGATGTTGACCGGGTCGGCCCGCCTGAACAGGGGGAATCGCCCATACACAATTGAATACATTTCATATGTCCATGCGGGAACGCCCCCTCTCATCATGGCGGCGGCGTCCTGCATGGAGAGCACCGAGGCATCATCGAGCACGTGCGATGCACCCCCGGGGCCGCCGGGCGTGGCCAGCATCGGGCCTGTGGAAATAGGTTCGGGTGCCTGATATGCCGCCGATAGCGGAAGCGCCAGCAGGAGGCACAGGCACATAAGAAAGATTTTTCTTAGCATGATTACACCAGTACCTGTGTCATCATCCCGCTTTTTGTACAATGGCGCCTTAAATTACTCTAAGATTGCGCATTTTCCTAAAGCTTTAAATATATGTCTTTTTTATTTTCTTTAAGGTGTCTTTATCGGTTCATACAAGATTATCCATGATGTGGTCCATGGTAGCATCAAGCTCGATGGGGTTATGCTCGAGCTTGCCGGTGCCCCGGAGATTAACAGGCTCCACTACATCAAGCAGCTAGGGCTGGTATATCTTGTGTTTCCCGGTGCGCACCATACGAGATTCGAGCATTCGCTCGGCGTGTCGCACGTCGCCGACCGGATAGCCCAGGAGCTCAGGTTATCGGAGGATGAGCGGAACCTCGTCCGTGTCGCAGGATTCCTCCATGATGTCGGCCACGGGCCCTTTTCACACACCTTGGAGTATGTCTTCCACGGCATCCTCGGCGTCGACCACATGCAGATAACAAAGGACATCATCACCGGAAAGTTGGATATCACCGGCGAGTCCTCGACGTGCATCTCCGCCACACCCATACACGAGACCCTCGAGTCTTACGGCATCAATCCCCGCGAGGCCGCAGACCTTGTTACGGGGGGAACGCCGAAAAGCCCCTATACGTGGTTCTTCAGCACGTCTGCCGACGGCCAGCAGTTCTTAAACGACAGGCATTACCTTGCCCAGATTATCCACAGCCCCATCGACGCAGACCAGCTTGATTACCTGCTGCGCGACTCTTACTACACAGGGGTCGCCCATGGAACGGTCGACATAGACCGATTGTTCAAGACAATGGAAATTTTCAATAATGACCTTATCATACACCGCAAGGGCGTTCCTGCCGTCGAGGGCATGCTGGTGGCGCGGGGGCTCATGTACAGCTCGGTCTATTTCCACAAGACGGCACGTATCGCTGAGGTCATGATGTCCCGCGGTGTCGAGTCGGCCATCGTCGATGGCGACAAGGAGACCATCCCCCACATGATCGACGGTGAGCTTATGGCATGGATGGAGGCGGGAACCCACCTGTCAAGGGACATAGCCTGCCGCCTGCGGTACCGCAATCTCTACAAGCGCGCCTATGAGCGGGAAATCGATTCCCTGTCTGAAGACCAGAAGGCACTCCTGGCAACGCTTGCCGCGCCGAAAGAGCGGAAAAAGTTTGAGGAGGAGATATGCCGAAAGGCGCATCTTGAGCAGGGGAAGGTCTTTGTTGACATACCCGCGCCCGAGCTGCTCATATCAGAGCCGCGCATCTCACAGACCAATGTCAAGATCCTTGACGATGACAAGGTGACCACGCTCTCAAAGCTATCCCCCCTTGCCAATGCGTTGCGCAAGCGCAGGGTAACCGACTGGGCGCTTATGGTGTTTTGCGACGGAACTTATAAGAATCAGGTAACCAAAGTGGTCGAGAAACTCTTACAATAACAGCTTGGGGACTCATATGCTATCCTTGGTAAATCGGAGCAACGATTTTCGGCTCATATTCAATAATCTAGGCCTAATCATGCAGGGGCTTGGCATCATCGCCATCATCCCAGTCCTTCTGTGCTTCCATTACCAGGCGGAAGTGGGGTACATCCCCTACTTCATGGTGCCCGGCATAGCGTCGTTTGTGATTGGGTGGCTCCTCGGGCGGATAGAAGTATCCATCAACATGCAGATACGCCACGCCATGATGATATCGTCCCTTGCGTGGCTTATCGCCGCGTTTGTGGGGTCAATACCCCTGTATTTCCTCTCAGACCTGCACTTCTTCGATGCATATTTCGAGGCCATGTCGGCATGGACCGGCACCGGGCTTACGATGTTTACGGAACAGCTTTCCGTCGAGGGCCTGCCCCACATACTCCTGTTCTGGCGCTCGCTCCAGCAGTGGGCGGGCGGGATAGGCGTCGTGCTTGTGGCCATGGTAGTCCTCATACGCCCCGGTGTCTCCGCCGCACGGCTCTACATCGCCGAGGCGCGTGCGGAAAAGATCAAACCCACCTTCGTGGGCACCGTAAAGGTTATCTGGAAAATCTATGTGCTCTACACCGTCATCGGCGTCATATTGTTCTATCTTGTGGGCATGCCGCTATTTGATGCGCTAAACCACTGCCTTACGGGGCTGGGGACTGGGGGCATGTCAACCAAGGACAGCTCGCTCGCATTTTTCAATTCCGTCAACATCGAGCTTGTGGCAATCTTTCTCATGACCCTTGGCGCCATCAACTTCACCATACACTACAAGGCGTTCTTTAAGGGAAAGATCCGCTCGTTCTTCGGCGATGTCCAGGTACAGGCGCTTTTCATGATATCCGGCCTGTTTATAGTCATCCTTATCGCAGACCTATCAAAGGTATACTATCCGCTCGAGGCGACGCAGCGGGCTTTGTTTCAGGTGTTTTCAGCCATTACCTGCTGCGGATTTTCTACTGACGCCATCGCCAACTGGTCCGAGATAAGCAAGCTGCTTATCATATTGCTTATGATATGCGGTGGCGGCGCCGGTTCCACGGCAGGGGCAATCAAGCTTGTGCGCGTAGTCGTTGTCTTCAAGATGCTGGCGCTCCAGATAAAGCGCGCACTCCTTCCCCGCGGCGCGATCACCAATATCAAGATAGGTGATACCACGTTCGGCGACAAGGATGTCCTGGAGGCGCTGCTCTTTTCACTGGTATACCTTGTCTTCCTGCTCGTAGGCTCCTTTATCCTCATGTGGCTCGGAAATGGGTCCCTTAACTCGTTTTTTGAAATGGCGTCCGCCCAGGGCAATGTCGGCCTGTCGGTGGGCATTACAGGCCCGTCTCTCAATCCGGTGGGAAAGCTGGTGCTTACGCTTGGGATGTGGATGGGCCGATTAGAATTAATCCCGACGCTCGTGTTCCTGGTCAACGTGGCCATGATGCCGTTAAAGCGGGCAAACAAGGTATCAGAGTAGCCACGCTACTCTGCAACGTCTTTTGCAATGATTTCCTCAGGCGTAAGGACAGACATGCCCACCCTGTTGCCCATTATCTCCACACGAAGGGTTTTTTCAGGATAGTCGAGATTTACCGATGCGCCTATCTCATCGACAATCCGCGCTCCAAGGTCGCACTCGATGTCCCGTGAGGACTCCACCATTCTCGTGCCACGCCTCCTGCACCTGACGGCGAAGGTCTCCCCTTTAGATATCTTTTCGTGGGCCATGCCCATGGCGAGCCTGAACAGCTCTTCCTTGTCGGTGGTCGTTATCATGGCGTCAATGGGTATGACTTTGAATATCGCGGTGCTTTCATACTCGCGCAGGGCCGTAATCGCCTCTTCGCGCGGCATTTCCGTCTTTGCCAGCAAGACGCCCGGGTATCTCGTCTTCTTAATGTGGGCGTCCTCTCCCAGTGCCCATTCGAGTTCCCACATGGCATCGAACTGCCGGTATATGGGTGTCGTTACCAAAAAGAACATAGTGTTGTTCATACCCAACGGGCTTATTAATCTATCGTACTTTGGCTGGTAGGGTGGAAAATGTGCCAAAGCACCCTCTCCTTTTGCATGGTGCCAGGACATATAAAAAGCCAACGTGTTATATTAATGATTTTTATAACACGAAATAATAAGAAAAAAAGCCCTTGGGGGCGTTTTACGATTTTCTTCTCAGTGCGGCCTGGCGGTGCGACTCCAATCCTTCCGCCTTTGCCAGTTCTGCGACGATGTCCGCGATAAAGTTGGGGGAGAGTATCTTCTGGTAAGTCTGTATCTTCAGGAAGCTAAAGACGCTCAGCCCGCCGGTGAATCTCGCGCATCCCCCTGTGGGTAGGATGTGATTCGTGCCTGATGCGTAGTCCCCGAAGGTCTCGGCCGAGTTTTTTCCCAGGAACAGCGACCCGTAATGCTTGAGCTTCTCCATTGCCGCATCCTCGTCGGTGACCTGGAGCTCGAGGTGCTCCGGGGCTTTCCTGTTGGCCATATCATACGCCTCATCCATGGATCCGACAACGACGATATAGGTGTTTTCGAGCGACTGCTCCGCTATCTCTCGCGTCGGCGACACCGACACCTGTGCCCGTATCTCGTCGGCGACCCGGTATGCGAGCTCCTCGTCGTCGGTGATGAGGTGCGCCTCGGCAAGGGGGTCGTGCTCTGCCTGGGAGAGCATGTCTGCCGCAATAAGCGACACGTCACCGGTCTTGTCCGCAATGACGAGTACCTCACTGGGCCCGGCTAGGAAATCGATGCCGACGTCCCCGTAGACCATTCGCTTGGCAGCCGTGACATACTTGTTCCCCGGCCCGACAATCATGTGCACGCGCGGGATGGTCTCGGTCCCGTATGCCATGGCCGCTATGGCCTGTATGCCGCCGACGGAGAAGATGCGATTTGCACCGGCTATGTCTGCCGCAATGATGGTCTCGTCCTTGATTTTAGGCGAGCACACCACGATGGTCTCGACACCAGCCACCCGTGCGGGGGTGATGGACATAAGCGCCGATGACGGCAGCGGATACCTGCCTCCCGGCACGTAGCACCCAACGGTATCGATGGGTATGATCTTTTGCCCAAGGACGCTCCAGTGCGACTTGAGCTCGAAGTCCCGCATCGATGCGACCTGTATCTCCGCGAACTCCTTGATGTGCGCGTGCGCCGTCTTAATGGCTTTGATGACCACATCGTCCACTGAATCATACGCCTTTTTGATGTCTTCCTTTGTCACCTCATACGAGTCCATGTCCTGCTGGTCAAACTTTTTAGTGTACTCGCGCACTGCGTCATCGCCGCGTGAGCGCACGGCTGCGATGACTTCCTTTACTACCTCTACCTCTTCAAAGGGCCTGCCCTCATAGAATGAGTCGGGCACGGTCTTAGTTATCTTCATCTTCGTCTCCCCCGGAGCTCTTTGACTATCTCGTCCGGTTGTATTTCCTTCTTTGCCATTAGCACTAATAAATGATATGCCACATCAGCGATTTCCCACACCAGATTTTCGCGGTTAGTGTATTCCGACACTTCCCGTGCCTCCTCGAGGATCTTCTGCATGAGCTTGCGCTCGTCATGCGCGAGCCGGCAGGTGTATGATGACGTGTCCCCCCCGCTGATGCGCCCGCTGAGGGTCCCATACAGTTCCGCGAGGGTGAATTCCCGCTCGCCGAAACAGGCATACGACCCCGTATGGCAGGCCGCACCGGCCTGCCGCACGGTAAAGAGAAGGGTGTCCCTGTCGCAGTCGTACCGTACCCGCAGCAGCTCTTGGGTGTTTCCTGACTCCTCCCCCTTGGCCCAGAGCTTTTGCCGCGACCGTGAGTAGTAGGTCCCCGTGCCGTCCTTGAGCGCCATTGCAAGGGATTCCGGCGTCGAGTAAGCCAGCATGAGCACCTGGCCTGCCGTGTCCTGCGCGATGGTGGGCACAAGCCCGCCGCCCTTGGCAAAGTCGATTCCCTGCACAAAGGCGTCCTCGAGCGCGATTTTTCCGGTATAGACCGACATGCCGACCTGGCAGTCAAGGCCCATCTCGTCCGTTTTCCGCACTTCCTCAAGCGTCGTTATCCCCCCGGCGACCGTGAGGATGTGGCCCTTTGGCACCGCGTCCCTGATTGATGCCGCAAGCGGGATGTCAAATCCCTCAAGGCGGCCCTCCCTGTCGACATCGGTGAAGAGGAATCCGCCGCAGTAGTCCTTTAGCGCCGCTATGAGGTCAAACGGCGTGGCTTCGGTGTCGCGCTGCCAACCCTGGTCGGTGACCCTGCCGCCCCGCGAGTCTATGGCGACCATGACGTCCTCCTTCCGAAAGAGGGAGAGGAATCCCGGTGAGGCCGCCGTCCCTATGATAAGGCGCCTTGCACCGCTCCTGAGCAGCTCTCGCCCGCGCTCCTTGGTGCGGATGCCGCCGCCGACCCTGCAGTCGGCGATTTTCACAATCTGTTTGATGAGTTCGAGATTGTCGCCGGTCCCCATGGCGGCATCGAGGTCGATGACCGCAATTTCGCCGTACCTTCCGAACTCCTTTGCAAGCGCGAGGACGTTGTCCTGCTCAAGCATCTTTTTTTTGCCCCCTACGAGCTGCACTGCCTTGCCGCCCATGAGGTCTATGCTAGGAATAATCAATATCTCACCTCTATGCCCCTTTCTGAAAGATAGTCTTTCACGTCCTTTACCGTGTAGGTCCTGTAATGGAAGATTGATGCCGCCAGCGCGGCGTCAGCATGCCCCGTTGCGAAGGCGTCGTATATGGACTCCAGGGAGCCCGCGCCCCCTGATGCGATGACCGGTATGGAGAGCAGCTCCGTCGTGCGGGCCAGCAGCTCCAGGTCGTATCCGTCCTTCGTCCCGTCGCAGTCCATGGAGGTAAGCAGGATCTCCCCTGCGCCCATTTCCTCGACGCGCTGCATCCATGCAAGGGCGTCGATGCCCGTGCCCGTCCTTCCGCCATGGATGTATAATTCCCATCCTGTGGAGCTGCGCTTGGCGTCCACCGCCACCACGATGCACTGGCTGCCGAAGTAGCGTGACGACTCTGCCACAAGCTCGGGGTGCTCAACGGCCGCGGTGTTGAGCGACACTTTGTCCGCACCCGCCTTGAGGATGCGCTCGATGGAGGGAACGGATGATATCCCCCCTCCGACGGTAAACGGTATGAAAATTTCCCGTGCGACCTTTTTCACCATCTCAACGACGGTGTCCCTGCGCTCGTGCGATGCGGTAATGTCGAGGAAGACCAGCTCGTCGGCACCTTGGTCGTCGTAGCGCTTGCCCAGTTCAACCGGGTCGCCCGCGTCTTTGATGTCCACGAAGTTAGTGCCCTTCACCACGCGCCCGCAGGCGACATCAAGGCATGGTATTATTCGTTTTGCCAACATGATACCCACCACCTGAGGAGCGACAGCCCGTAGGGCCCGCTTTTTTCAGGATGAAATTGGAATGCGGTAAGTGCGCCTTTCCGAACAGCCGCCACGAATCTGCCATGGTAGTCGCTTGTCGCGATGGCGCTGTCCGATGACTCGATGCGGTAGGAGTTGACGTAATACGCCCACCCTTCCGGAAATGGGGGGTCGGCCGGCTCTATCTTGTTCCAGCCTATCTGGGGAACCTTGCCCGCAGTGAACCTGGTGCAGGTCCCTTCCAACAGGCCGTATCCCTCGTACCCCGGGCTCTCGTCACTGCCGTCAAAGAGCAGCTGAAGGCCGAGGCAGATGCCTAGAAACGGCTTTCCCCCCTCAAGCTCCTCACGAAGCGGCCGGTAGAGCGACTTGCCTTCGAGATTGTCTACCATGGAACCGAACGACCCCTGGCCGGGGAAGACGATGGCGTCAGCCTGCCGGATGGAGTCGGGGCTCGTCACCAGTGCCGACCCCTGCTCGATATAGGAGAGCGCGTTTCGCACGCTGGCGATGTTTCCCGCGCCGTAGTCCACGATCCCTATCATTCGATGACCCCCTTGGTGCTCGGTATGTCGCCAAGCGCCCGCGGGTCTGTTGAGCACGCCATCTTCATCGCCTTTCCGAATGCCTTGAATATGGCTTCAGCCTTGTGGTGGTCGTTGCGGCCCTCAAGCACCCTGACTGCCAGGCTTGCCTTCAGATTGTCCGCGAATCCCTTGAAGAAGTCGTAGGCAAGGTCGCTGTCAAGCTCCCCGATGTACCGGCGGGCAAACGCTGCCGTAAAGGTGAGCGTCGGCCTCCCGCTGATGTCTATTGCCACAACGGAGAGCGCCTCGTCCATTGGAAAGACGAAGTAGCCTGCCCTGTTGATCCCTTTCCTGTCGCCAAGCGCCCTGTCGAATGCCTGTCCGAGGCAGATGCCGATATCCTCCACAAGGTGGTGCTGGTCAATCTCGAGGTCGCCGCTCGCCGTGAGGGTGATGTCAAACAGCCCGTGCTTGGCAAAGGCTGCCAGCATGTGATTGAGAAATCCGATAGGCGTATCGATCAACGAGTCGCCCCGTCCGTCAAGGTCCACGGTAAGCGCTATGTCCGTTTCTGCGGTTTTCCGTGCCACTGTTCCCACCTTCATACGTATTCACCCCGTATGTCTGCCATTGCGCCAAGGACGCGCTGCGTGTCCCCTATGGTGCCCGCACTGATGCGTATGCACCCCTCAAGCAGGGGGTATGTGCTGCGGTCCCGCACAAGGATGCCCCGTTTTTCCAGCTCCGTGGCAACACGGCTCGCATCGTCCCCAATCCTGCAAACGACGAAGTTTGCATCTGAGTCAAAGGCCTTGTACCCGAGCCTGCGCAGCCCTTCGATAAGCTTTTTCCGGGATATGATGACCTCGTCGATGTAATCTGTGGTATAGTGCGTGTCGTCAAGTGTCGCCATGGCGCACCTGAGAACGATGGTGTTGACGCTGTAGGGGGATGCCACCTTCCTGAGCGTGCGAATCGTGTCCTGTGATGCGATGATAAATCCCAGCCGCATTCCTGCAAGGCCGTATGCCTTGGAAAATGTCCTGGTGACAAGGATGTTGTCATATTCCTCAAGCAGGGGGAGCGCGCTAATCTTGTGGAAGTCGAAGTACGCCTCGTCCACCAGCACGATCTCGCTGCGCGTGGCGAGTTCCCTGATGTCGTCAAGCGCGACGGCACTTCCCGTTGGATTGTTCGGGGTGACCACAACGACCATTCGTGCACCCTCTGCCGCCGCAAGCATCGCGTCACGCGGAAACGTCAGGTCCTCGTTGTAGGGTACCTTCACCACGTCAGCGCCCGCAAACGCCGACTCGAGGTCAAAGAGCGCATAGGTGGGCGACGGGAGCACGACCTTCTCGCCTGGCCCAACATAGGTACCGAATATAACGCGTATAGCCTCATCGGTGCCGTTAGTGGCAAGCAGGCAGCCACGCTCCACACCGAAGAACCGTGCGAAGTATTTGTATGCCCCCCCATACTCCGGGTAGGTGGCGATGTCTTCCGGCTTGATGGATGCCAAGGCCTTAAACACGTTGGGGGACGGCCCCCTCGTGTTTTCGTTGAAGTCAAGGCGCAGCTTGCCCCGCCTTCCCTCTAGGGGCGGGTCATACCGCGGCATGGCGGCGACGGTCTTTTTCGGATTAATCATCCGTACCACCCAACACCACGCAGTCGCTGGTCATGATGACCTCGTATATCTCCAGGCCGCATTCGCCCATGCTCCTCCCCGAGTAAACGATATCCACCACAGCGTCCGCTATGCCCTCACTGCAGCTTGTCTCGACACTGCCGTTGACGTAGATCTCGCTTATTTCGAATCCCTTCGCCCTGATGGTGTCGAGGTACGCGCCGACAATCCCCTTGTATTTTCTGCATGCGCAGACGGTCATGCTGCGCGGAAGGTCGGATAAGGTCTTGCCCAGTGGCCCGATAAAGCACAGCGCAGGCTTACCGTATAATGCGGAGGCGTCAATCCACGGTACGGTCTCGATGACGGTAACACCGTCATCCCCGTGTTGTGTGCAGTATTCTTTGAAGAGGTCCTCTCCGGTAAATCCCACGGCACGCTTTCCTTTTTTGGTAAGCTGCCGAACCCAGAACGGGACGTCCTCGCCACGCACCGTAATCTGTTTGCAGTCCTTCAACGCTGGATTGCGGTCCAAAAACTCCTGAGTGTATTGTTTGAGCCCCGTGTTCTTTGGCAAAACGAGCAGGAGTTTAGAGCAATCCCCGTCACGATTAGTTGATATGAATATAGTCACCCTTTTTAGTTGATTCCTCGCTTCCATAAGTGGAAGCACGGCCATATGAACGGGGCAGCCCTGCGAAACTAAAAGTAGCTGTATTTGATGGTTCTTCACAGTCTTTGGCAATGAAGACTGTCAGCACTGGTCCGTGCCTTAGCCTCCGATTTTATGATGTTCATATGTTATAACCCCAATTATGTTCCATGTTCGAAAACTCTGATTTATAAATCTTTGGGTATCATGCCGACAGAACAGTTCATTTAGGGGCGTTGGGCATGGAAAAAAGTATTTATTCGTCCTCTGAAAGGTAGCTACATGGCAAAACTTCGGTGGGAAGCACAGCTTGGCATCGGGCTCACCGTCCTTTCTGTTATAGTGTATTCCATGCACTATGCCATTTTCAACGATGCGCATCATATCTTTATTTACCTTATTGGTGACATAGCGTTTGTACCCATTGAGGTGCTTTTAGTGACCGTCATCCTCCACCAGCTGCTTGAGCGTAGGGCGCGCACGCAAAAGCTCGAAAAGCTCAATATCGTTATCGGGGCGTTTTTCAGCGAGATAGGGACGCAATTCCTTGCCCGTCTCTCCGATGCGGACCCGCAGCTTGATGAGATCCGCTCCTCGCTCATGATAGACAACGACTGGGACGACGCCGCGTTTCGCGGAGCGTATGCCGCATTGGGCGGGTACGAGTATGACGTCGATCTCTCCAAGATAGACCTCGCTGGCGTGCAGCAGTTGCTGGCATCAAAGCGGGAATTCATGGTGCGCCTGCTGGAAAATCCCGTTCTTCTCGAGCACGAGGCGTTTACCACGCTTCTCCAAGCGGTGTTTCACGTCACCGAGGAGCTGGAACGCCGCCCTTCCCTCGAGGACCTTCCCGAATCCGACCTTTACCATATACGTGGGGACCTGCGCAGGTCATACGCCCTGCTTGTGGGGCAGTGGCTCGATTATATGGGGCATCTAAAATCATCGTACCCGTATCTCTTCTCACTGGCCATGCGGCTCAATCCCTTTGACCAGGACGGTTCCCCCGTTGTGGGAAAATAGGTTTTCTTTTTTTCTCCACTCTTTTTCACTATTTTTATATGCCTTGCCTGCCTATCTTATTGTATGAGCGGCGCTACGTGGCACAATCATCTCGCAGGCGAGTCGAGCCCTTACCTTCTCCAGCATGCCGGCAATCCCGTGGACTGGCACCCATGGGGCGACGAGGCGTTTGAGCTGGCACGAGCGGAGGACAAACCGATTTTCCTTTCTATTGGGTATTCGACCTGCCATTGGTGCCACGTCATGGCGCGTGAGTCCTTTGAGGACACGGAGGTCGCAGGGATTCTCAATGCGTCGTTTGTATGCATCAAGGTCGACAGGGAGGAGCGCCCCGACATCGACCAGCTCTACATGAACGCCGCCCACCTCATGATAAGGTCGGGGGGATGGCCGCTTACCATCATCATGACGCCTGACCGCATGCCTTTTTTTGCCGCTACCTACCTGCCGAAGACAAGCACACGCGGGATTACGGGCCTTTTGGACCTGCTTCCCCGGATTACCGAGATGTGGGGCGCGCAGCGCGGGCTTGTCGACGGTACTGCTCACAAGGTCGCAATGGTCCTTCGTGCAGACAGTGCGTCCCCAGGTTCCCCTCTCGGCTTGCCCGCCCTTAACGCCTGCATGGCCGAGCTTTCGGAGCGCTATGATGCAGAACACGGGGGGTTCGGGGCCGCGCCCAAGTTCCCTTCCCCCCACACCATCCTCTTTCTCCTGTGGCGGTGGAGGCGCTCCGGAGACCCCCATGCGCTGCGCATGGCGGAAACGACCCTTAAGCAGATGTGCCGGGGCGGCATCCATGACCATGTTGGTGGGGGATTCCACCGGTACGCCACCGACGGCGCATGGGTTGTCCCGCACTTTGAAAAGATGCTCTACGACCAGGCAATGCTTATCATGGCGTATGCCGAAGGGTACAGGGCGACCGGAACCAGGGAATTCCTTTCTACGGCAGAAGGCATCGCGCAGTATGCCATTGATGTGCTTCGTACGCCCCATGGCGCATTCTACGCGGCGGAGGACGCCGATTCGGTGGAAGGTGAGGGCGCGTACTACACGTGGACTGCAACCGAAATGCAGGCGCTTTTGGGTGATGCGCTCTGGCCCCTCGCACGGGATATGTACGGCATACGGCCTGAAGGAAACTATGTTGACGAGGTGACCGGCGGCACGACGGGGCGCAACATACTGCATGTCGCACGTGATATTGGCGACGTTGCAGCCATGCACGGCATGGACACAGGCACCTGTACCGATATCGTAGCCGATATCAACAGCACGCTTGCCCGCAGGCGTGCTACCCGTACACGGCCCCACCGTGACGAAAAGGTACTGGCGGACTGGAACGGGCTCATGATTGCCGCGCTCTCTCGCTTTTTTGTGGCGTCCGGCGAGGCATGGTCGCTTGAAGCCGCGCGGCGCTGCGCAAATTTTGTGCTTGAAACACTGCAGGAAGGGGGGGCGGTGCACCATACCATAAAGGGCGGCGGTACACGTATCGCCGGCACACTAGACGACTATGCGTTCCTTGCATGGGGCCTGCTCGAGCTTTATGAGGCGTCCTTTGACGCGTCATACCTTGATGCAGCATCAGCCATTGCCGAGCATCTCTTTGCCCGATTCTGGGACAAGGACGCGGGAGGATTCTTTCTGGCATCCGATGGCGCGGACGATCTTATCGCACGCCAGAAGGTCGTTTATGACGGCGCCATTCCATCGGGAAACAGCGTCATGCTTCTGGTGCTTTCCCGCGGCGAGGGGCTTTTCGGCCCGCAGGGGCACCCCGGCGCCGTCGACGCGATGCTCTCGGCGTTTTCGCCCGCAGTTTCCGCAGCCCCATCGGCGCACACGTGTTTCATGATGGGGGTGGACACAGCCCTGGGCCCCTGTGCGCAGGTTGCGATAATCGGGACACTGCACGATGGTGTTGACGCCCTCGTTTCGGCGTACCGCTCGGTGTACGTGCCCCATGCGGTCATTGCGGCATCAGCAGGGGGCGGCGGGGATGCCGTACCGCTGCTTGCACACCGTCCTGCGGCACCCGCGGCCAAGGCGCACGTGTGCATCGGATCTACATGCATGCGCCCGATAGGGGACCCCCGCGAACTTGCCGTGGCACTAGAGGGGCTCTACGATGGCGCCACCTGCCACGAATCATAAAATAATAATGTTACCAATCGGGGCTGGCGCCCCACAAGGAGGAATCATAATGGACCGATACCGATGCATAGCATGCGGATACATATACGACCCTGAAAAAGGGGACCCAGATGCAAACATACCGCCCGGAACGCCGTTTGAGGGCCTGCCCGACGATTGGGTATGCCCTGCATGCGGGGTGGGCAAGGACATGTTCGAGAAGGTGTAAGGACATGATGTCAGAGAGGATGCAACAGGCACTACTAAAACAGGTCAATTGGGAGCTCTATTCAGCCTACCTGTACCTTTCCATATGATGGAAATTGCGCCGTCCTCGTGGGTATCGCCCGAGGTAATTTTTGAGGCGGCCTATGCCCATGAGCAAGAGGTAATCGCTGATCCCGGGCTCATGGCCTGCATGCAGCTACACAGGCGCTTGTATCGATAGCGTCGCATAGCAAGCTTGAGTAGGGTACGCGTGGCGTGCCTTATGAGTGAGCTGGACTGAGGGTCAGTGCAGGTGCGGGAGCTAACATGTGCATAACTAGTTAGCGGCATTCCCACCGCTTGAGGGCAAGCGGCAGCTCCGATATGGACTGGATGGTCATGTCGCCTTCCACCCCTATCCCAATAACTGGGCATCCGGCGTTATGGCCTGCTGTGACATCAATTTTCGTGTCTCCCACGAGCATGCACGATTCTATGGGCACGGCAAGGTCCGAACATGCCTTGAGCAGCATATCCGGGTGGGGCTTTCCCCGTTCCACCATATCACTGGTAACGATGGACCCAAAAAATCCCGATAGCCCGTATGCGTTGAGGATCTGCGACGTGCATGCACGGGGCGTGTTTGTGACAACAGCTTTGGGGTAGTCATCAAGTAGCGATAGGACTGTCTTTGTTTCCTGGAATAGATTTACTTTTCCAGTGTGATTGGGGTATGTCGACAGGCAGAAGTCTGATATTCCCAGGGGAAGCCCCATGCTCTTGAGGATGGTCTTGAGATTTTCACCCCAGTATTTTTTCATGAATTCCTCTTTGGAAAGTGGCGGCTGCCCATAGGCGTTCATTGCTTCGTTGAGCGCAGAAAGCCACGATTCCTTGGAGTCCACAAGCACGCCGTCCATGTCAAAAAGAAGGGCTTTAATTTTGCATGGCATGGCTTAAGCTTGCATTTGGTTTTTATATTACTTGCGCATATTCCTTACTACTTTGCGGTGAGAATATGAAAAAGATGATAGTGCGGGCCAAGGGGGAACATGAGAAGGAGCTCCATGCGCTTCTTGAGAAAAAGACCCATTATGTAACCAAGGGTGATGGAATCGTCTCCATCGTGGCATACATTCGCGACGAGGAGCTTGATGAGATGCTCTCAAAGATAGAGTCTATGCTAGACATGAGATTTAAGGAAAACATCATCGAGGTCCACACACCTGACTTTGTCGTCTCATCGGTTCTCAGTCGCGTTCAGGTAGAGGATGTAAAAAAACATGTTACCACCACGGAAGAGCTTCTCGGCATGGCTCGTTGCTATGACTTTCTCGATATGAGCAAAATACTCCTGGTTGCCATTGCAGGGGTCATTGCGCTTCTCGGATTGTTCCAGAACAACAGCACCATTATCATCGGGGCCATGCTCGTGTCCCCTCTTATTGGTCCTATTAACGCCTTTGTATTCAACACGTCCATGGGCAGGGGGCAGATGGCCGTCCGGAACATCGCTGCTGTCCTGGCTATGCTAGGGCTCGTTTTTGTGCTTTGTGTTTTCATAACGTGGGGGCTTTCGCATTTTCAGGAACTCTTTATCACCAATGGGATTCTTCTTCGTACCGACACGAGCCTC
>CAYSZY010000024.1:0-11818 GCA_964435645.1 uncultured Thermococci archaeon
GAACAAGCTTTCCAGGCTTGCGCCGTTCCAGGCTCGGCAACCCCGGCAAAAACTTTATTTCCTCGATTCATTCACCTTTTTAATTCTTTCTATCTCACAACCTTAGTTAGAGCTTTTCCAGGTTCTTGGATACGTTCCTGGTTCCATTACGACTCGGATGGTATCAGCAACAAATCCACTTTCCATCTTTTGCAGCTTTTTTGTGCCAAATCGGGCAACGGCAACGGCCACAAGCTCCCCCTTAAGGGAGATTATTGCAACCTTTTCCCCCTTTTTTACGCCGTTATCGACGCGTAAAAGGCCTGGAGTCGCTAAATTTGCCCCATGGCATATGGCATCTATCGCAGAGTCGCGTATCCACATCTTTGGGAGGTGGGAAACTGCAAACTCAATGGGATGTACAACCGAACGAATCAACGACTCGTCGCCGCACTGTTCCCATGCGTTGTAAGCATCTGTAAGCTGCTGAAGCGTTATCGTATCCGACTCTCCAAGCGAAGCAACACGAGATCTCCTCAATTCCACCATATTGGCACCAGTGCCAAGCACCATGCCGATGTCATATACGAGCTTTCGTATGTACGTGCCAGCCTGGCAATCGACACGAAACAACACAAACTGACCAACGATGTCGATAAGCTTGATACCGTATATCTCCCTCACGCGCACCTGGCGCTTGACAGCAGACTTAACAGGCGGACGCTGGTAAATCTTACCAGTAAAAAGCGTAAGCGCCTCGCGGATCTCCTCAGGTGAAACCTCCTTATGGAGCCGCATAAGGCATACGTATGCCTTTCCCATGTCAAGAAGCTGCTTGATGACTTTGGTGCCCGACTCGAGTGCTATAGGCAGCACGCCCGTAACCTTCGGGTCCAGAGTACCACTGTGTCCAGCCTTTTCAAGATGAAGGATTTGTTTTGTCCATGCCACAACCTCATGCGAACTAGGCCCCCTCGGTTTGTCGATAATGATAAGCCCTGTACGGAGCAGTTCTTCTAGCGGACGCTCGTCAGGATTAGAACCATACCGGGAGTCTGTTGTGACGCCGGATTCCTCAAAAAGGTCGATAGGCACGGAACGCTTCAAGGTAACCACTCATTGCTCTACTGGGCAAGTTTTGTCAATTCCTCAATAAAGACATCGTCTGCTGCATCTTCTGGGACATCCAACGTGGTGTCATGCAACTCAAGGTGGTTGATATTGCATCGGCGCTTCCTTATGGTCGGACCGACGACTACGACAAAATTCCTGTCAATGCGTTCAGTAATAACACATACGTTACCCGCTTCCCTTCCTAGAAGCTTGGTAGCGACTCTACCTCGTTCTACTATCATTGTTTCATCACCTGTTATGGTTTTTATACTTCTTGGGTCGCCCTCACAAGATTGGTGATGGCAGACATGACGATGGCATAAACGCCATCGGCATCCCACTTTTCCGTATTGATGACCACGTCATATTGTGAGAGGTCGTAGATATCCACACCATAATAGGTGCGATACCGCAGTGCCTCACACTCCTGGCGACGGGCCGTTTTTCTATGGGCATCCACCTCAGAGAGCGCTTCGCGCTCTACAATGCGGTTGATGCGCACCTGAAGCGGAGCGCCAAGCCATACCCGGATGTCAGGACCGTCAACGACAAACGCAGACATACGTCCTTCAATGACCGAATTGTCGGTCGCAAGCTCTCGCATGCGATCATCGACAGCCCGGTCATACGAGTCATCCGTTTCAGCTCTCGCGCCGAACTCCTCAAGTGACATACCATATTCAGCGGCCATGTCCCGGAACACCTTCCCAGCATAAAGATACGTGTACCCCAATGCCATTGCAACGTGCTTTGCCACAGTGGTTGTCCCACTGCCCGGTGGACCGCCTATGGTTATCTTCATTATTACATCCCTGCTCTTGCCTCAGCCACAAGCTTACGCTTAATGCAAGCAGAGCACAAGTACCCCCCGTAGGGCCGAGATACGGTTTTTTCCGTCTTGGAAAGCTTGCCAATCTGCCGTGGTGTTCCGCGGGGGACACCTGAAAGCTTGGCACCGCACTCTGCACATATATGGGGGCTCGTCTTCTTTCTCTTGTAGTGAAGGATACTCTTGCCGCTTGGCACGCGTGTAAAGCTTCGCTTGAGTGATCTCGACCTATACATTCCTCTAACCATTTCTCTCACCTCTTACGCCATATCAAGCAATTTTCGTATCGTATTACTGAAAAACGATACAAATACTATATACCATCCGATAGACCCCATCTCGTTTGCGGCAATTGTGCCATCATGTAAATATGAGAGTATGGGGAAATCGAAGAGATTGAATGGAAGATGAACAACGGAATCTACCACGATTGGTTCATAATTATGACGCAACCATGAGTAGAAGACGATGGCGGGTATCATAGTCACGTAAAGTGGCTTGAAGTTATCCTTCATCATCCGCTGATTCATCACATCAATCTGCGGCTTTTGTAGTTGCAGCTTTCGCATGGCTTTCTTATCATTGCTTTTTTGTGCTTTGAGCAGCTTGCCTTGGAACCCGGACACCTCTTTTCGCATGCGTTTGAGTTCCTGCTGATCAACCATAAAGTGTTGTACAAGCGTCATGAAGGTACCGACAAGTACCGCTAGTACGATGACCACAAGGTACATTTGGTCGGGTTCCTGCAGCGGCAGGAATCCAAATGCTTCGTCAAGCACTGAATAGACACTATCCATTATACCCATTATAAAGACCTCTTTACTCCTTTCCTAGGAACTGGCGCAGCGCGGGGAATAGCTCTGAAGCCTGCTCTTTTGCCAAGTCCTCGTACATTCTATATACAATACCTACGGTAAGCAGGATCCCGGTACCTGTACCCAATGCTCCCGTAAAGTCTGCAAATACAGCGATAAATCCTACAAAGGCACCCCCCATGACCGTGACCTGGGGAATATAGCGGGAAAGGAGTTTTTCCAATATCCTGATATCCTTCCTAAACCCGGGTATCTGCATCCCAGACCCCTGCAATCGTTTTGCAACGGCCTTCGGCCCCATGTTTGTAAGCTCGATCCAGAGCTTGGCGAACAGCACGCAGAATACTACCACAATAATCAGGTACACAAACCCTCGTACAGGCTCGTTGTAGACGCCCGAAAGCGAGTTCGGGGGAGTGAGGTAATACAGCAATCCGCCGATAATCGCATTGCCGTCAGCGCTGAACTTCCCGATGATGTCCCAATGTGTTAGCTGGGCAATCACACGGACGTTCGCGAAAAGGGCAACGGTCAATATCATGGGGATGTTTGATGCATAGATGAACTTTATAGGGTACCTCCCCCTAATCCCCTTGTACTTTCCGTACGAGAGGGGAATCTCGATGCGCATGGCCTCAAAGTAAACGACCAAGAGGAACACGGCAACCGTGAAGAGGAGCGACACCATGTCCGGATACGGATAGGGACGCGTAAATATTCCGGCAGTATCGCCACTGACTATCTTAGAGATGAAGTCAGGAATGGCACCAAGGAACTGCCCTGAATCATCGCGAAGCGGGCTAAATGACTGCCAGAAGACCTGGGCAGAGACCCTAGCCGCTATGAAGAGGGATATACCGCTCCCAAATCCCCATTTAGTTACGACCTCATCCATAAGAAGCAGCACAAAAGCCCCAAGCGCCATCTGCACGATAAGGAATATCATCATATTAGACGATACTTGGTATCTCCAAGCATATGCAAAAAGCAATGCTTCGAAGAAACACAAGAAGACGGCCAAAATCTTCTGCGTTCCCTGGAACGTGACCTTGCCCTTATGTGTCGAAAGATCGAGATTGATAAGGTCAGAGCCGGCCAGGAGCTGCATAATGATTCCAGCCGTGACAATTGGGCCAATACCAAGGTGGAGAAGTGTACCGCTATCACCTGCAAGTACTGTCCTAAACCCTGCAAACATATCGTTAATAGAATCCGGTAGTCCATACAGTGGTATCTCTGCAAGTATGAAATACAGTGCAAGTATGACACCGCTCCATGTAATACGCTCCCTAAATGATATATGCCGCTTAGGACCAGATACTTCTGGAAGAATCCTCATAATCGGCGATAGTGCTTCCATTAACCCCATATTTCAACACCTATTGTGTAATGGCTTGTCCGCCAGCTTCTTCTATTTTTTCTTTTGCTTTTGCACTAAAAAGTGACGCTTTTACGATAATTGGCTTCGATATCCTGCCGGACCCGAGAACTTTTTTCACGCCGAGGGATGCCACATCAAGAACGATCACGTCGTCCTCGCATGTTGCACAACCAATTGCGATAAAGTCATCGATATACTGGTCAATGGCAGAGATATTGATGCCGGACTGATCAGAACGCAAAAAGTCTGCACGCTGGAAGCCATACTTCCCCAGATGATTGGGCTCGTACTTTTGGAACCATGTGTACTTCTGCTTCTTTTCCTTTCCAGACCCTGCGTTTCCCCGACCGCCACGGTGACCGGCACCCCTTCGCTTTTTGGAGCATCCGCCGCCGCACGTTCGTGAACCGCGCATCTTCGAAATCTTCCTTGACTTTCTGATCATTTGTAATCACCATCACATCATCTTATCAAGGAGGACGTTGATGCCTTCTCCCCTGTCGCCAAGGGAACCGCCCTGCCCAAATCCTTTCTTGATGTTTTCATATCCGCCGCGAGGGGGATGCAGACTAAACACGTCCTTTATCCCGAGCTCAGAAAGCTCGTGTTCGAAGGAGAGGACTGCCTCGACAAATGCGTCGATGTCAAGCCCTGTCAGTTCCTGCACATATGCCTCAGTGATGCGCTTGTTGCCCGGAAGCCGCCCCCACTTGAGGATAAGCTTCTTGAGAGAGTCCCCATCTATTGCGCCAAAGGTGATGTAGTCCTTTGACTTACGGAGCATTCCGGTATACGCATCACGGTCGTCGATAACGACGCAGCTTGAGACCTTATGCAAATTGAGCATCGTGAGGGTGTCGGTAATACCGCCCCTAACGCCCACTGTGCCGCGGATTCTCACTACAGCCAACCGATTCATCGTTACTCACCTACTCTTGAGCCCTGCCTGAGACAATACCGATACGCTCGATATGCCTCTGCTGAACACTCATATGATTTGTCTGTTTCAAGGCCTCAAATATTGCCCTTGCAAGATTAAGCGTTGTCTGTGTCTTCCCGTAGGAACGTGACCAGACGTCCTTAATGCCTGCCAATGACAGGATCTTCTTTCCTACATCGCCGGTGGCGATGCCAAGGCCCCTCGGGGCAGGAAGAAGCGTGACCGAGACGCTGGAAGACTTTCCGGCGATCTGGAATGGGATGGTGTGCGGCGTTCCGCATGCACATTCCCATGACCCGCATCCGCGCTTAATCTGGACAAGATTGAGTTTTGCATTAGTAATAGCCTTCCTGATTGCAGGTCCGACTTCCTGGGCCTTGCCGTATCCAAGGCCGACATAGCCGTCCTTGTTCCCAATAACAACGATACAGGCAAACTTCACCCTACGACCCGAGTCAGTCATTCTCTGGACCATGTTCACAGAAAGGACTTCCTGGTAATCCCGCTCAGAGAGCTCCGGGAGGAGGACGTCTACAATCTCTGTTTCAAGAAGTGGGAGAGATCGGTCGAATATTTCGCCGATGTTGGTAATCTTCCCTTCCTTGACTGATTTGCCCAATGCTGTTCTGGGGGTCCATGAGTCTTCTACGCGCACCTGCTCTTTTCTCTGTTTATCAAATCTTGGCATGCGATCTCCCCATTACTCTCCTTTATTGATAATTTCAGCCTTAACTTGCTCAAACATCGCCGGAATAGAGGTAACATCCACCTGTTCCTTTAAATAGTTTGAGAATCTGGCCTTGCGGGCTTCCTCGTCAAGGGACTCGTAGTATGTTACGATATGCTTGCCGGATATACGATCCTCATCAGGAACGATGTCCTCGCTAAAGGGGATATCTATATCGGAATCAGAAAACCCTTTCAGGGTTGCAAAAATCTTTGCACCCTTGACCACATCACGCATACCGATGTCGAGGATAGCTTCGGAAAGCCCTGCTTTCTTTGCCCTCATACCACAGAGAAGGCCGGTAAGGTATGCTGCAGACGTATTGGAACCTGAACCTTTCCACCCGTATGCCGCAAGCTGCTTTGATGTTGCAGATGCCTTGACGATATCGCCCTCAAAGGTAAACGAGACAACCTGGGCCATGATGTAGCGGAGTGATGTTCGCACCACTAATCGCGGCTTTCCGGAGTAGAGCATCTGCCTGCGTGACCGGAAATCAGTTTTTCCTTCCCTTCTTCTCCTAAAGTGAACTGCGAAGCGTGAACCTGTCATTTACATGCCTCCCTTCTGGTACATTTCATGGTCTGCCATGTAAGACTTCATGTATTCAACGGACCTGAACGCGCCACCCGTTGCCATACGGTAGAGCTTCCGGTAGACCGCGGTGGTAACTTCCTGCTCGCCATACATCTCTTTAAGCGCCTTTCGAAGCGGCCTGATTGTGTTAATCCAGCGCCTCTTACGGGGAACGCGCGAGTACTTCGACCCTTTCATGGTACCGTGCCCGCGCCTTCGGCCCTTCTTACGCTGTTCATGGCGGTGCCTGGCACGGTGGCGGGATATTCCTTCTTCCTGCCTCTTGGATATAATGCCCTTTTCCACAAGACGGCGGATGTCGTCACGGGTGATGGCCATACTGACCTCATCGGCCTTTGTATCGTCAATCCACACGCGGTTGACACCACAGTCGAGCACTTCCGAAGCGATTCTCTTCTGTACACTCAGATTCATCAGTATCACGCTCCGAAGTCGATGTCGATCTTGAGATCCTCGGCCTTGGCGATAATATCTTTCTGGACATTGTCGCCGACCTTGGCAACGCGGTATGTTGTAACACAGTCCCTGATGGCAGCGAAACGTTCCAATGCCTCAACGGAGTCTATATATACAAACTTAATGCGGGGATTTGCAATTTTTAGGTTGCGTGCCTTTGACTCAAACACAATATCCGCTTTCTTCTTTGTTCCCACACCAGCGGCAATCCGCACGATGACGTTTTCCACGCCCTGCACGTCAGCGACGTTGTTAGCGTATACCTCTGGAAGGCCACAGGGGTGGAAGTCCCGAACTTCTTTCGGGCCACGGTAGCCGATACGGACGATTGCCGGCCTGCCCTTAAGCTGCCTGCGCATCTTTGATGAATGCCCTCTTGGCCTCCTCCAGGTTGGATTGTTCTTAAAGCGCTTGAGTTTCCACGTTTCTTGACGGTTAAACTTAGGGCGCCTCTTAGAAGCCTCTTTTCGTAACTTCAATAATCTCTCTGTCATGTTCCTCACCACCTAAGTGGAACTCCATTTCGCTCCACGAGATAAATACCATCCTGGAATACTCGCGGGTCTCGCTTGATAACACGGGTGGACTTCTCAAGATTACCGGCAGTCTGTCCGACATGCTCCTTGTTGATACCCTCAATTGTGATGTCAGCACCGTCAAGAACGACCTTGACATCCCCGACAATGTTCGCCTTTCGCGGGAACTTTTCACCAAGATAGTTGTCGATGACGACCTCGCTCCCCTTTAAGCTAATGTTAAGCGGGAAGTGGGCGTAAACAACTTTCATCTTGTACGAGTACCCGTGGGTTACACCGGTAAACATGTTGTTAATATGGGACTTGATGGTAAAGAAAGCAGCCTTGTCTGCCTTTCGCGGGTAGTCTACCTTAAGCAAGATTGCCCCATCCAGCAGCCTAAGCTGGATAAAGGGGTACTTGAACGTGCGTTCAAGGGTACCCTTAGGTCCTGTGACCATGAGGTATCGTCCCTTGATCTCAGCAGAGACCCCTTCTGGAATGAGCATCTCTTCTCTAATCTCCTCAACCAACATTTTCATCACCTAGTAGACGTATGCGAGCAGTCTGCCGCCCGTACCCATTTCGTTAGCCTCGTGGTGGCTCATGACGCCGTTGGGCGTTGAAACAACGATGATACCAAATCCCTTCGCGGGGAGGTAGCGTCGCTCAAACTTCTCATACCCGTCCTTGCCAACTGCATATCTGGGTTTGATGACACCACAGAGGTTGATATTGCCTAAAAGCTCCACCTTGAATGTTCCTGATTTGCCATCGTCAATAAATTCGAATGCGCCCACGAAGTTATACTTCTGAAGGATGCGCAATACATTGCCGATAGCTTTGGATGCAGGAATCATACAGGAGGTCTTTCTCACTTTTTCATGATTTGTAATGTTTGAAAGGGCATCTGCCAATGGATCATTAAGCATTTTCTACACCTCAGCTGTACTTTTTGAATCCAAGTTTTGGAGCCATTTCCCTGAAACAACGCCTGCAGATATTAAGGCCGTATCTTCGAATAATGGGGCCATGGCATTTACAGCGCCGGCACTGTCGGCTTCCCTTTCCCATAGATTCCTTACTCATGCGATATCAACTCCATACTTGTTCTTGATATACTCTATTCCCTGTTGCTTGGAAACACGGTTAGACGGGTGGATCTTTTTCTTGAGCACCTTTCGGCGGGATATCCTGTAGCCCATGCGATCGATGGTTACGCAGACATCCATGCCAAATATACCCACCGTAGGGTCGTACCGTACACCAGGGAGGTCGATATGTTCCCTGATACCAAAGGAAAAGTTACCGTATGTGTCAAAGTTATTGGGGGAAATCTTGTTTTCCAAGGCTTCGAACGCCTGTATGAGAAACGTTTCGGCGATATCGCCGCGAAGCGTTACCATTACGGCAATCGGCTCTCCCTGCCTGATTCCGAAGTCCCTGTTGGTCCTCTTTGCAACCTTGTTGACAGGTTTCTGCCCCGTGAGCTCTTCGAGAAGATTAGCCGCCTTTTGCAGCAGATCGCCGGACTCACCGACTGACATGTGCACAGTGACCTTCTGTATTTGAGGGATTGTTGCCACCATCTTATTCCACCACCGGCAGAGATATGAGTGGCGTCTCGTCAGTGCCTATTGCAATAACGTAATCCTTAAGCGTCTGGAACATCCCCTGGGCAGACTCAAGCGTCACCGCATCTGGGTTCATCCCAAAATTGCGTATCTCGACGATACGCCCGACCTTGGAGACGTTTTTTCCTGAAACGATGTAAACCAAGCTGCCTTCTTTAAGTGGGATGTCCTGCACAATGGCATTAGTGGACATGTCCACGATAACGCTGTTGTAGGTATCGTACTTCTGTTCAGAGACGATGTTGTTCCCATCATGGAAGTTAAGCTGGTATTTTCCGCCCTTAAGCAAGGTAACATTCTTGATTTTATAGAGCTTCTTTTCCTTCTCTTCCTTTGAGATAGGGTGCAAAATAAGGTTACCCTTATAGTTTGGCAAGACTCGGTAGAACTCCTCTGTGCGCGGAATCTCGACAATGTCCATTACACCAACGCGATATCGGTAGTCCTTCTGCGCCTTGCCATTGACAAGCACCAATCCCTCATGGAGGATTTTCTTGACTTCGTAGACGTTCTTGGCATAACCAAGATAATCACGAAGGATAAATGTCATTGGCACAGACATATCGGAGGTGTGTGGTCCGGGCCTGTTCCTGATGGTCCACTTCTTCTCCTTCCTGTGGATCTTCCATTGCCTCGGGGCAAATGCCCTCTTGAGGCTTTTTCCTTCACCTTTATTTCCCACATGCTCACCATCCTTTCTTCTCAACACTCTTCTTTCTCATCTCATCACTCAGACTAGCATCCGTGATAACGACATTTGAAGGGTGAATTGGATATGGCCTTTCAGTACCATCGGTCTTCTGGATATTGGCACCATCAACGGTGATGCGTATAGCCTTACGGTCTACGGAAACTACTTCGCCCTCGTGTCCTGCGTAGTCGCCACGTTCTATTATGACTTTGTCGCCCTTTCGGACGGGCAGGGCCCTGGCTCCGTACTTTTCCTTTAGGTTGTCGCTGAGGCGTGCAGTCATAAGGCGGTGCCTCATGTGCATCGGCGCCTTGTACAACATCTTTCTCTGCTTCCTTGGAGAATGCGTAACCATTCTTCTCACCTTCACACTATAATGCTTGAGATACCGGAAATCTTTAGCCAGCGCTCCACTGCCTCTTTGGCAATGGGGCCGCGTGCTTCAGAACCCTTCGGTACGCCGTCAGGGCCAGTTATCACAGCTGCGTTATCTTCAAACTTGATGCGCGATCCATCAAGTCGCTTGTATTCCTTTTTCTGTCTCACAATGACAGCGTTTACCACTGTCTTTCGAATGTTGGGACGCCCTTTCTTGACAGACACAAAAACCATGTCACCGACACCTGCCCGGGGGTATCTCCTCTTTACACCGGAGTAACCCATGACAGCTATGACCTCAAGCTCCTTTGCGCCCGTGTTATCCGCACAGACCATTCTGGAACCCGTCGTCAGTGCACGCCCTGGTCGCACTGGGGAACGTCCACGAGTCGCACCCGCACCCTTCGCCATGTTACATCACCTCGACAACAACAAAGTTCTTTGTTTTTGAGAGCGGCCTGCACTCGGCCACTTTCACTTTGTCACCAGCCTTGGCGTTGATGCAGGATGGGTTGTGGGCAGTAAGTTGCGATGATCTCTTCTCGTATCGCTCGTACTTCTCTACATACTTCATGTATTCTCGCCTTACAACGACCGATTTACGCATCTTGTCGCTGACAACCTCTGCATCAAAAACCCTACCATGCACGGAAAGCTGACCGTGGAACGGACAGTTCTTGTCGTTGCATGTCTCAGCTGGTTCTTTGACGTTAAGACCAATCATATGAATCATCTCCACTTCTTCTTATCACGTTTTTTTATCCTAAGTTCAGGACGCCCGACGATAGAGGCACCATCGATGCGGACACCACCTATGCGCAGGATAACGTCTTTTTTTATGAGACGCTTGAGGGACCCATCATATGCCTCGACGAACAGCGTGTTTGCCGTCTCGTCGACGATAGTTCCCGCAATCCCAATGCATGATGGATTACTACTACCTTCTACCTCGACCTCTCTTCCTAGCAGTATTGCTCTCATCGACATCAATCATCTCCGCTATATAACCCATTCCAATCAGGATGTTACGTACCCTCTTGGCATGATCTCCCTGGAGTTCGATCTTGCCATCCTTGATAGTTCCGCCGCAGGCGCATCGTGCCTTGAGGTCCTTTCCAAGTTCCTTGACATCGATGTCCTTGTCGAATCCTTCAACCAGTGTTATGAGTTTTCCAAATCGCCTTCGAGCTGTTGATATCTTGATCTGCTGGTCTTCGATAGCAATCTCTTCGCACACGCAAAGCTCTTTTGGCAGTCCACATTTCGGGCAAACTTCAGCCATGCTCTATTCAACTCTCCTTAGTCCTTTTGCTTCTGATTGAGCATTGTGTTTATACGGGCAATAGTACGCTTGAGCTCACGGATCCTTCCCGGATTTTCGGGAGCTGACCCCGTGGCAAGCAATGCCTTTTCACGGGCAAGCTCAAATCGAAGCTCATTTTTCTTAGAGACGATGTCTTCATAGCTCATGTCTTTGATGTCATCAACACGGAGTATAGCCATTTATTCACACTCCTTCGGAGGATTTTCAGGTGATTCGTCTGATGGCTCCTGAGGCTTTTCAGGCTCTTGATCTGCTTCTACGGTTGTCGATTCTTGTTCGACAGGAGCTGCTTCCTCGGCAACCACAGGGGCTGCCTCTGCATCGTCCAGGGGTTCTTCCACTTCTGCTGGTTCGGCTGCAGGCTCTTCAGCTACCGCTTCCGCGGGGGCTGCCTCTGCATCGTCCAGGGGTTCTTCCACTTCTGCTGGTTCGGCTGCAG
>CAYSZY010000024.1:11918-16289 GCA_964435645.1 uncultured Thermococci archaeon
GCCCTTCAGCTACCGCTTCCGCAGGGGCCTCTTCCACAGATTCCTCTTCCAGAGGAAGTTCTTCCTCGACTATCTCTTCAGCTATTTCTACTTCTTCGACAGGCACTTCAGCCTCTGCGGGTGCAGGTGGGGCAAATACATTATCCTTTATGGTAACCTCATCAGGGAGGGAGATGTCATCCGGCATGATTTTGACACGTATACCGATAACCCCAAGCTTTCGCTTCGCCGATGCATGCCCTGTGGATACGCTCTCAAGAGCGGGATTGCCCGACTTCTTGATGTACCCTTGGTAAAATCGAACTGAGCGCGAACGTTCGCCGGTAAGCTTACCGGATATGATTATTTCCACACCCTTTGCGCCGGAATTCATGATCTTTCGTAAGAGGAAGTATGCCGCCCTGCGGAAGTGAATACCCTTTTCCAAGTCTGATGCAAGGAGGTTTGCCATGACATTTGCATTGAATTCGGGACGTGGAAGATTCTCGACCTCAATCTGGGGCTTTTCAAGATTGAACTCCGCTTCAATGTCCGCCGTAAGCTTACGGATGGCCTTTCCTTTTCGTCCAATCACAACCCCAGGTGTCTCGACCTGTACGATGACACGCGTGCCGAGAGGGCTTCGCTTGATGTCAACGCCGCCGTAACCGGCACGTTCCAGTGTCTTAGCAAGATACTCGTCGATGCTTGCGTTCTTGATATTCTCTTCAATGAATCTACGTTCTATAGCCATTATCTCTCCTCCACGACAAGTTCGATGTTGGTCAAGACCTGGTTATAAGGTGTACCACGTCCGTAGGCACGGGGGATGTATCCCGGAAGGATCCTGCTCTTGTAGGATGATGCGTGCACAATCCTCAAGCGCGCCACATCAAGCCCTTTGTATTCAGCGTTTGCCTGGAGCTCTTTGAGCAGCTTGAGGATGAATTGGCTCGCCTTGACAGGATACCTTCCTGCATCCCATCCGACAAGTCCCCTCTTGTGGCCTACTTGCTTGTTGTACCTCTTGAATGCTACCGGCTTCTTCTTTTCCATGACGGATTCCAAGTATGCCTTGGCAACTTCAATCTTCATGCCCTTGATCTCACGGGAGATCTCTGTCGCGTGCTTGGGGGAAATCCTCAGGTCCTTGCCGTACACCCGCGCAGTCTTTGTTGGGTCCAATTCTTTTGTATATGAAAATGCAGCCATTGAACTCACTCCTTACTTCAGCGGTACGTACATCGAGGACTTGGTAGCACCGACACCGGGCGAACTGTGCCTCACGCGAGAGCGCGTTAAGGCAAACTCGCCAAAGTAATGTCCAACCATGTCAGGGACAAGCTCTACGACCTTGAACTCCTTCCCGTTATAGATGCCCACTGTAAGGCCGATCATCTCGGGGAGGATTACCATATCCCTGCAATGCGTCCGTATTATTATCCTTTTTTCCTGTTCCATCTCGGCCTGAGCATTCCTCAGGCGGGCAAGGAGCTTTTTCTGCTTTTCAGAAAAACCCCTGTTGAGGGATCTCCTCTGCCGAGACGGAAGAAGATTGATAAAGTCCTGCATGGGGAGCTTCTGGAGCTCTTCCAATTCATAACCCCTGTAGACAAATTTTTTTCTCGCCATTTACCTTCGCCTCCCGGTCCTCTTGGCAGCAATCTGGCCAACCTTCCTTCCCGGAGATGCTGAGCGTGATACTGTTGTCGGACGCCCTGGGTGGTCGTGCGCACCGCCACCGAACGGGTGGTCTACGACGTTCATCGCCGTCGAGTTTACGTGTGGGTATATGACTGGACGTCCCTTCAGGAGGTGGTACTTCGATCCTGCCTTTACAAAGGGCTTTTCATGCCTGCCGCCACCGGCGACAATGCCTATCGAAGCCCTGCAAGATGCGTTAAATGTCTTCATGACTTTTGATGGGAGCTGGATGACCGTCTTGCCCTCGTCATGTGAGACGATGGTGGCAAACGTGCCAGCTGAGCGCACGAACTGTCCGCCGTCCCCAGGCCTGTTCTCGATGTTGTACACAAACGTGCCCTCTGGTATTTTTGACAGTACCGTGACATTTCCAACGCCAATCTTCCCATCCTTGCCAAATGTAAGATTGTCTCCTACCATGATGCCTTCCGGGGCAAGCATAAGCTTCTCCGTACGGTCTTCGAATCGCACACTCATAATGGGGCAGGTACGTGCGCTGTCATGCCTGATGTCAAGCACAACTGCGGACATGCCCTCCATCCCTTTCTCATAGTGGATGGACGTCCTGTACTTCTTCGAAGTAGTTCGGTACTTCATGCTTCCGTGTCCCTTCTTCTGAGAACGAATCCTATGGCCCATCTAGAATACCCCCATCTTGGTGGCGACTTCATCTGCAAGATATTCTTCTCGCAATTTCACAAAAGCCCGCTTCTTGCCGTCTGGCTGTATGAGCACGGTGACCCTGTCTACCTCGACCTGGTACAGCTGCTCGACAGCGGACTTGATTGTTTCCTTGTCTGCCTTGCGGGATACGATAAAAACAAGCTTGTTTTCACGCTCCATCATGGAAACGGTCTTTTCGGATATGAGGGGATAGAACACAATATCATATGGATTCATGCTAATAACCTCCAAAAAGGGCGTCAAGACGCTCAATTGCAGACTTTGTCCAGATGACTAACCTGCCAGCCTCAGTCCCTGGTGCAAGATCTTCGGTGGAAAGATTCTCCACCTCTACTATATCGACACCGGGGTGGTTCCTGGCACCAAGGTAAATACCCTGATTCCGGGAGACTATAACGAGTGGGCCCTTCTTTTTCTTATACTTACGACCGCGCGCCTTACCTCGCCCTGCACGGATCTTTCGCTCTCGTGCCCTGAGGATGTCGTCCCATATACCCATTACCTTGAATATCTCACGGGTCTCCTTGGTCTTTCGTATCTTCTCAAGACTATCCTCAACGACGAGGGGAAACTCCTTGACAAAGCTGACCCTGTGGCCCCGTGCAGTCACAACATCCTGCTTTCCGGATGCGGCAATAGCGGACATAAGCGCAAGACGTCGCTCCTTCTTGTTTATCTTCTCGTGAATAATCTTCTCAACTACCGGCGGATGAGCCCTGCGGCCTCCGACGGTCTGTGGTACAAACGCACCCCTTCGGGGACCTGACTTCATCCTGGGAAGTCGGGCGATACCCCTGTTCTTCCCCAATGACTCGGCGCTAGTCCTCTTTCCCGAAAGCGGATTTGGACCGTATGGTTGCGAACGCGATGAAATAGACGAGAGTACTGAACGCTTGATAAGGTCTGGCCTGAACTCAGTGCCAAACACAGCAGGGACCTCGATCGATTCCACGACATTCCCATCAACAGAATATACATTACACTTCATGACTAACCACCCTGTTTGGAAGCGGTAGATACATAGGTGATTTCCGGCGAACCTGACGGTATGTGCCGGGGCGTCCTTATTGCATCCCTCAATCTAACGAGACGCTTCGTTACTCCTGGTACTGAACCCCTGACAAGCACATAGTCAGTATGCAGCACACCGTAGTGGAGGAATCCACCAGCTGGTGTGACATCAGTCTCATCTATGGCGTGTACACGCAAAACACGCTTGTTGAACTCGGTTCTCTGCTGGTAACCCATCTGACCTGCCATTGCGACAGTCCACATGGTTCGGGCCGGATTCCACGGACCGATACTACCGACGTGCCTTCGTGCATCGTTGTTCTTCCTGTCCTGGATTGTTACACCCCAACGCTTAACGGGGCCCTGGAATCCCTTGCCTTTTGTTACCGCACTGGCATCGACGATGACGCCATTTGAAAATACGTCCTGTACGCGCACTTCCTTACCGAGAATTCCCTTACAGTATGCAAGCTGCTCATCAAGCGCTGAACCACCGACTGCGTATTCCATTACTTCGGGGGTCTTCTTGAGCTTGATAACACGGGGTTGTGTGTGTACGATGACTCGTAAAAATGTAATTTTGCCATCTGCGACAGCGGACTCAAATGCGGCAATGTCGCGTTCTTTCTTAGGTATGCAGATGACCCGTTCAAGATCCTTTGACAATCCATCTGCCCAAATCTCACTCACAACCTTTTCTCCGTCTATTGTCTGTGTATATCCACGGATAGCACATACAAACACTGGCGGAGCCTCGATAACGGTAACGGGGACAAACACTTCTTTTCCCTTTGTAATGGCATTCGGCCTGTCGTCCAACTTCAAAACATGAGTCATTCCGGCCTTGTAACCAGGGAACCCCATTAGCTTTACCTTGTCAGAGGTTGCAAAAGTACTATTCCTGGATATCGAACTCTTTGCTCGTTTTCTTGGTGTATAAGCCAAAGAACCAGATCTTGGCTTAATTCTATGACCACTAGTATTTCCCATAGC
>CAYSZY010000025.1:0-16267 GCA_964435645.1 uncultured Thermococci archaeon
ATTATGATACAACGTCACAGCTGATCCAAGGCATCGGAAATTACAGTAGATACATAATTCATGAACTGTTCCTTATCATCAGAATATATCCATATGTCCTTAAGCTCAGATATATGGTGGGCCCCACCATATATTGTGTCCATATACAGTGAGGTGTAGCACGCCCCGTATAAGTTAACAATTTCGGAAGATGCGCCATCATCGATATTACACGAGTAGTATGTAAGCATCCCACTCTCGAACGCAGCCCAATATTCAAAATATATAGTTTCATACGCCCATTTTTCCATGTCTACACATGCTTGGCATCGTTTCGTTTCATGGAAGTACAGGACATCGACCCGGCTTACTGTCGGATCCGCGGAAAGATCTTCACGAGAAGGATCGGGTTTTGCGATACACATCGACAAAGGCAAGAGTATCAGTATAATAAAAAGAGAACAATAGCTACGATGGGACATGGGCAACCCTCAAAAATAAAATGAAATATGATTAAAGACGCGCCTCAACCATATCCTTGAGCTTGTCGAATGTAGGTACCTGCCCAGATACAAGAAGCTCGCCCTTAAAGACTATAGCAGGAGTCATCATGATGACATATTTATCAGCTTCTTCTGAAAACACATCATACTTGGCGACATTTATTCCTAAGGTGCCTGCCACCATAGTGGCGACCTCCATTGCCTTTTTACACTTGACACAACCCGATTCGGGCCCAAATACCTTAATTTCATCTACCATCGTTCTCACCTACAATCCAGCCTCGAAAAACGCATTACGCAATGTTTCCTCACTAGGACAGACACCTATAATACGAATATCCTTATCGATAATTATTGCTGGCGTAACCTTTAGGCCATACTCTTCTGTCTTTTCGTTGACCCCATGCATATATAATAATCTCTGCCTTTCCCTAGTAATCAGATTTTATGTACTCAATGCGCTTAACGAGCAATCGCCCCCCCCCGAACACGGTAGTTCGGAAGCAAACACTTCAACTGTTATCATTGCTTGACCCCCATTTCAGCCAATGCTGCGACAAGCATGGCATGGCTTGGGCAAAGCCCCATAAACACCATTCTCCCGCACTCTACGATGGCGGCAGGAACGTACGTTATTTATGTATGCTGCAAACTCCTCGCACGGCCCGATATGCTTCACCACATCGATTGAAGGGAATTCATCCTTAATCCGGTCTGCTAGCTCAAGGAGTGATACACACCCCACACAAGGGGGTTCCGCCGTAAAAAATTCCACTCTTACTATATTTTCACATCATTTGCAGCGTACCATACATGATACCTGACATAGTTGCGAACACGATAACAAGTGCCACGTATACGGATGTCTTTTTTGTGCCCATAACCTGCCGGATTGCAAGCATGTTTGGCAAGGAAAGCGCCGGGCCGGCAAGCAAGAGCGCCAGTTCAGGCCCCTTGTGCATTCCCAAGCTTGTTAGTGATTCGATGATAGGCACTTCTGTCAGTGTAGCAAAATACATAAATGCCCCGGCAATCGATGCGATTAGATTAGATACAACAGAGTTTGAGCCGACGTACGTTGCCACATACTCGGGCGGCATGAATTCCTTGATAAGCCCTGCGGTAAAAACCCCGATAAGGAGCAGCGGGAAAATCATCTTGAACAGTGATAATGTTTCCTGTCCCCACATTTTTGCCTCGTCACGCGCAATCCACTTTGTGGTGATAAGCGCTGCCATGACAACAAGACCGATTACTACAGGTATCTTAACAACGTTGCCAACGGCAGCCGTGCCCACAAGCAGGATGAAAACGAGATTTACAAAGAGAAGTACCGTCTTTTTCCCATACCCGGGCTCATCTGCAATGCATGCTGCGGATGGCGTATCAGTACTTTTCCTCTTTTCGAACAAAAGCTCCATAATAAGCCCGATAAGTATCGCCATTATGATAGCCATAACAGCGCGTGCAACACCTATCTCAAATCCCAGCACCTTCGCAGTGAGGGAAATTGCCAATATGTTTATGGCAGGGCCAGAATAAAGAAACGTTGTGGCAGGCCCTATTCCGGCGCCCCTACGTGATATACCTGCAAAGAGGGGTATAACAGTACAGGAGCATGCTGCAAGAATAAAACCTGAAACAGAAGCGACACCGTATGAGATATACCGCTTGGTGTTGCATCCAAAGTACTTGATTACAGACTGCTTCGATACGAATACCGAAATCGCGCCGGCGATAAAAAATGCAGGGACAAGGCAAGTCAGCGTATGTGCCGAAAGGTACTCCACCAACTCCGTGATTCCGGATTCAAGCGCTCGAGTAACATAGCTCATGCCAATCACTTATATTGAAGTATTAGTAACTACTAATATGAATATATAAATCTTTCCATAACTTGGTTCGGCAGCATACGTCTCAATCATCGTATGCATGCCATGATACTATGGCATAACGCAAAATAAATTAGAAAAGATAATCCATAGCGGCCTCTATCATTGATTCTATGGTGCTTTCGGCAGACTGTATATGTGGCGGAATCCCCTTTTGCATCAGCGCCTGTGTCGTTACTGGGCCAATCGAGACCCGCAAAGCGGCAGGCGGAACGATATCCCCTATGGCGTTCACCATGGCGGTACTAGTAAAAAAGATAATGTCGCTTTGTGTCACCGCGCCGTTATCAACCTGCTTATATGCGATTTCATATACCGGCATCTCAATATACTCAAACGCTCTCAGGAGGTCGTGGAGCATGTGCGTGGCCTGTTCTGACCGAAGCGCAAGTATTTTTGTTGTCGGAGGATATGCGGCGCAAATATGGGCCCCGAGACCCTCGGATGTATACTGGTCTGGCATATCCGCCATTATTCCCCGCCGGAGCAGCGCATCCTTGGACTTTGGCCCTATTGCGATGTGGCGCTTTTCAGGCATCAATTCCCCTTGTGACTCGAGCACCTCAACGGTATTTGCGCTGGTAATGACGATCAGGTCGGCATTGGCGGCGGCAGACGTATCCCAAGCAAACGGAATGATGGACAGGAAACCCCCGCTAGTCGCCTTTGACCCATATTGGCCGAGAAGTGATTTAGAGTCCTCAAACTGGTCGGGGGTGCGCATAAGCAGGACGCGCTTTCCGGCAAGCACACCCAGCCGTTGCCCATACCACGACAGCGTATCATGCAGGTTCGCCACGGGGCCGATGACAAATACGGAAGGCGACGGTATGGTATCATGTGCCATAGACGAGAGTGTCCCACGAAATACTTTTTGGGAAGGGAGGGTAGCTTCATGAATCGCCGCAACGGGTGTGTCAGAGGTGTATCCCATCCCGATAAGGTCAGCGCTTATCTCAGGGAACGATGACGCACCCATGAGGATGACCAGTGTTCCAGAAAGGCCCGCATAGGTGTCGCGGACCCGTGACGCGTCCCAGCGGTGTCCGGTGAGGATGGTCACTGCAGTATTGAGTCCCCGGTGCGTCACCGGTATGCCCGCATAGGCGGGACCTGCGATGGCGGATGATATCCCGGGGACGACCTCAAATCGTATGCCTGCCTCTGCTAGCGCAAGTGCCTCTTCCCCGCCTCGTCCAAAAACGAAGGGGTCGCCCCCCTTGAGCCGGACCACGACTGCATGGGATAAGCCGTATGAAACGAGCAGGGCGTTAATCTCATCCTGCGTCTTGGCGTGGGCAGAAGGTGATTTGCCCACATATTCGCATATGCATGCCGCTGGGGCGTGTGCGAGGAGCTTGGGTGATGAAAGCCGGTCATAAAGGATAACATCTGCCTTTTTTAGGAGGGTAAGCCCCCTAACGGTAAAGAGATCAGGGCTGCCCGGACCAGCGCCAACGAGGTATACGGTCATATGCCCGCCCCCACAATGGAACAGGCGCCCTTGGCGCACAGCGAGGCGCTCAGGGCGTGCGCGAGGGATTCGGATTCTGTACACGCACCCGACACGGACCCCCGATACGACGGAGCGCCATCAGGCGAATTAATCGCCGCAGAGAGGCGCAGGGTATCCCCTGCGCAGTGTGCATACGCCCCGCCGGGAAGATGGCATCCGCCGCCAATGCTCCGAAAGAACGCTCGCTCGGCAGCGGATGAGTAAAAGGTATTCATATCGTTTATTGATTCCACTTCCTGCATCGTCGTATCATCCCCGCTTCGATATGCCACGGCAAGCGTCCCCTGGCCGGGGGAGGGGATCATCACCTCGGGCGAAAGGGGAACATAGTTGTGTTCTGTCGTTTCCCATCGTCCTAGCCGGCGAAGTCCAGCCTCCGACAATACCACCGCATCCAAGGAATCGAGGGAAGATATGCGGGTGTCGACATTACCGCGAAGCGGCTCTATCCGCAAATCTGGGCGGGCCCTCAACAGCTCTGAGGCCCGGCGAGGGCTTCCGGTGCCGACTGTTGCACCTCGCGGGAGCGACTCGATGGAATCATACGCTGAAACAAGCACATCAAGCGGGGAAGACCGGGGAGGCGTTACCAAGCCAAATGGGTAATCCACTGATACATCCTTAAGAGAGTGCACGGCAAAATCGATGGCGCCAGAGGACAACGCATGGTCTATTTCCTTAGTAAAAAGGCTCTTTGTCGCATCCCCCGTGCCGAATCGTCCCTTGTACCGGTCGCCTGACGTGGTAATCCACTTAATGGTGATGGGCTTTTCGGAGATGGCCTCAAGCATGCCGACGACCATATGGGTCTGTGCCAAAGCGAGAGGGCTCCCCCTAGTACCACATATCACAGCACCACCCCTGCGGCGTCGAGCGTTTCGTGGATAATGGGCTCATCATGGGCTGACGAGACAAAATTACTCTCAAACATTGAGGGGGGCATAAACACGCCGGCATCCAGCATGCCGCGCCAAAACGATGCAAATGCATCTGCGTCGGCCGCCCTCGCCTGTGTACTGTTCAGGACCTCGGTTGCCCCGAAGTATACTTGGAACATCCCAGGGCACGACTGCACGACGGCTGAATCGGGCACGAGGTCCCGAAGGCCGGATACGAGGAGCTTCCCCGCACGATGGATGGCGCCAAGTGTTCCGTCGCGGCCAAGGGAGGAGAGCGCGGCGAGGCCAGCCGCCATCGAAAGCGGATTCCCATTGAATGTCCCGGCATTATATACGCCACCGACAGGGGAGAACTGTTCCATAATCTCGCGGGAGCTGGCAATGACGCCAATGGGCAGGCCCCCACCAACAATTTTCCCGTACGTTGCGATGTCAGCCTGCACGCCGTAGTATTCCTGGGCACCGCCCATGGACAGACGAAATCCGGTGATGACCTCATCAAAGATGAGCAAGGTGCCTGTTTCGGAACAGACGGAACGCAGCTCCCGAAGGAACCCATCCCGGGGTGGGATACACCCCATATTCCCCATAACCGGTTCGATGATGGCAGCAGCGACTGTCTCGTCGCGCAGCTGGTCCAACACGGACTCGATATCATTGAAGTGCGCATGGCGCACAGTGCTGACAGCGTGGTGCGTTACACCCTTGCTGGAGGGCATCGGCCCCGTGGGGGACCTTTTTGCAAGCACGCCGTCATGCGATCCGTGGTAAGCGCCGTCAAACGCCAGTATTGCGTCCCTGCCCGATATGCCCCGGGCAAGCCGAAGTGCCGCCATGGTCGCCTCAGACCCGCTGCTAACGCACCGGATCATCTCCATTCCGGGCAGGTGGCGCAGCACCTCTTTTGCATAGGAAATCTCAAGGGGCGACGGCGTCCCGTAAATCGTTCCCGCACCGGCCTGTTCACAAATTGCCGACACGACACAGGGATGGACATGGCCTAGGATAAGGGGCCCATACCCCAGGCAGTAGTCGATATACCTATTCCCCTCAACGTCATGAAGGTATGCGCCACTCGCACGTACTGTAAAAAAAGGGTATGGCCGCAGGGCGCGTATAGGGGAATTTACCCCACCCACAAGCACCGATTCCGCCTCGCGGTAGAGGGACTCGTTGCCCATCACAGCACCTCGGCGACATCAAGCGCGAAGTATGATACGATGATGTCGGCGCCGGCACGCTTGATGGAAGTAAGAATTTCCAGCGCCATGGCGTCGCCGTCGACAAGGCCTTGTGCGGCAGCCGCCTTTACCAGTGAGTATTCTCCTGAGACATTGTATGCCATTACGGGCACCGAGGTCGTCTCGCGAACGCGCCAGATAATATCAAGGTAGCTCAGAGCAGGTTTGACCATGATGATGTCAGCGCCCTCAGCGATGTCGAGCTGCACCTCTTTGAGGGCCTCGCGCGCGTTGTGATAGTCCATCTGGTACGTTGCACGATCGCCAGACCGGGGTGCCGAGCCGCACGCATCACGAAACGGGCCGTAAAAGGATGATGCGTATTTTGCTGCATAGCTGATAATAGGGATTTCAGTGGCGCCCTCGCTGTCGAGCGCCTTTCGTATCGCGTTGACGCGCCCGTCCATCATGTCGGACGGGGCGACGGCGTCCGCGCCGGCACGTGCATGGCTTGTCGCAATCTCAGCCAGCAGCGGGAGGGACGCGTCGTTGTCGATTGCCGTGTCGCGCATGATGCCGCAGTGGCCGGTGTCGTTGTACTGGCACATGCAGACATCGGTAATGACCATAAGATCCTCATATTCCCGCTTTATGGCACGCACCGCGCGCTGGACGATGCCGCTGTCATGGTAAGCGCCGGAAGCCACTGCATCGCGGTGAGAAGGTATACCAAATAACAGTACGGCGCGTATGCCCCGCTCCACTGCCTCGCCGGCACGTGAAACGGCACTGTCAATCGACTCCCGATACTGCCCCGGCATTGAGGCAATGGGCTCACGGGCGCCGTCTTTCACAAAAAGGGGATATATGATGTCATTGCAGGAAAGGGCTGTCTCAGCAGCCAGCTCGCGCATGGCACGGCTGCCCCTGAGCCGCCGGGGTCGTGTCTGTGGAAACATGGTTATCACTTCTCGGGTATATAGGGGGAAAGGAGCAGCTCACGCGCAACGTGAACAAGCTCGGGTGGGCAGGAAGGGTCCTGTATGTTCTTAAAGAGGACATGGAATGCCTTTTTGAGTATCGACTTGGAAAACGCATCCACCGCGTCAGGGGTCAATCCGTCTTGGGAAAACAATCGCTCCAACTCGGTGCTGCGGATGTTCTCACAGTATGATGAGATGCTGCGTATAGCAATTTTGCGCTCCCTCAGGTATATCTCCTTACGGTATGCACGCTCCTCCTCCTCGACAATGTGCTCCACCAGCGGCACCTCACGGATGCGCGACGCCTCGACGACACGGGCATAGCCCCTGACGGCATCGAGCCCGAAGTAGGTTACTCCGCCCATCTCCGCTGCCACGGGCTCGACATCAGGGGGCATCGCGACATCAACGACAACGAGGGGCGCTGATCGCCCGGACAGCGCGGTGCGCATGGTCTCTTCGCGTATCAGGCTGTGTGGCGCGGAAGATGCGCAAAACATGACATCACAGGCGGGAAGATGCTCCTTAAATCGTGCAAACGGCAGTGGCACGGCCCCGGTTTCTTCTGCAAGCTCCTCGGCCTTCGTATCGGTCCTGTTGGAGATATACACACGGGTGGCACCCTTCTGAAAGAGGATTTTTGCGATCATCCGGGATATCTTCCCCGCCCCGAGGACCAGGCAGTCGGCATCAAGCAGCGTGCCCACGTATTCCTCCGCCATGGACACGGCAATTGACGCCATGGACACGTTGCCCGCGGAGATTGCCGTTTCGGTGCGCGCCCGACGCCCCGCCCTCATCGCACGGGTAAAGAGGGGGCGCAGGGTGTCCCCGAGCATCCCCCAGGATTCCGATTCGAGCATTGCCGCCCGTATCTGGCCAAGGATCTGCTGCTCCCCGACAATCATTGAATCCAGCATGGTCGCGACGTTGAACATGTGGTGTACGGCATCGTCACCATACCGGATCGACAGCGCGGAGGCGCTTTTGCCAAATGCCAACCTCATCGCCCGGTGAATATGGCCAGTGCCTACACCGTCGGCTACCGCAAGGTACAGCTCAACCCTGTTGCAGGTCTGTATCCAGACGCATTCGGTGGCTATTGATCCAAAAAATGAAGACGCCAGGTCATGCCGCTTAGCATGCGAGAAAGAAAATCCTGAAAGCGATGCCACGCCGCACTCGCGGTATGTGGCATAAACGTTAGCTATCACCATAGGTCCCCTCCACATGCGAGACTGCGGAGTCTATATCCCCCGTCGAGAGGATGTCCCTCAGCGCGCCATCGCCATATAGTTCCTCAAGAAGCGCCTTATCAAAGTACGATGCATCCTTGATGCGCCCAATTAATAGTCCAAAGGGAAGCAACCAGGGTGCAGTGCCCAGGATGCATCGCTTAAGCGCATACGAGCAGAGTGGGCACGACCCCCCTGCCGACACGGCTAGGAGCATGCCGTCCTGCTCGATGACATTGGGAAATACCGCGGTGCTGTCAGCACCATCTGACGCGTTTGTTACCAGAATTCGCTGCTCCCTGCAGTACGCTGCAATCAGGTGATTGAGCGCCGCATCATCGAATGCGCACACGACCAGAGATGCATCATGCGGTATATGCGAACTAAACGAACTACCTGTCACCTCGGCCACGGTCAGCTCGACAACAGAGGGGACAGGCACGGAATCCCGAGACACGAGTCGTAAGCATGAAGCGCGGGTGGCCAAGGCTTCGGCCTTGCGCAACCCCACCGGTCCGCCGCCGAAGATGACAACAGGCCCGTCAAGCGATACGACAAGAGGATATGAACCCCTGGTTCTCGGTGCCCTTTCTAACGCCATGGTACTCCCTCTTCAGATTGGTGTGCACGCGGGCATTCGTGCCAGTTGCGTGCCTTGTACCTGGATTTAACCAGTATAATAAATAATAATCTGTAATTCCTGCATCCCATCATGGCATGTATCACAGAGTATATGAGAGTTCATCAATGATGGGTATTATCGTATCGTTGGTAATAAAATACATCATACGCTTACCGTCCCTCCGGTAGTCGATGATACCCGCTTCCCTAAGGACCTTAAGATGCTGCGACACATTGGACTGTGACGTTCCCACATGCGGAACAATCTCACAGACACATCGTTCCCCCCCTCTGAGAAAGAGGACGATACCAACTCGATTCTCATCCGAAAGCGATTTGAAAATGTGGGCCATCCTTCGTTCAATGTCTCCCATGGTACACATGGCAAGCAATTCCTTAAATAGATTATTCCTTGCCCTGCGCGTTGTTGAGCGTTGTATTCTTCGTTGACCGCTGCCATGCACGTATGGCTTTTATGACCGCTTGGCGGGACCATACCTCTTCTGGGAATCCCCTCATGAGCATAAGCACGGATATCGCTTCAACAACCTCCCCCTCCGTTGCGCCAGCGTCCATTGCGCGCTTTACGTGGTAATCAATACATATCTCGCATCGATTGATAATTGATATGACAATAGCGATAAGCTCCTTTGTTTTCAGGCTAAGCTCACTGGACTCCCTCATCACGGTACGTACCATGGCATCGTAGGTGTCCCACAACTCAGCATAGTGCTTTTCGATAAGTGACGTTATACCCCCACCCCCGGCTTATACTGTTTTTCCGTAATATATGCTTTTTCCATCTGCAAAGCCATACAGTTATATATTATCAATCGCATAAAGAGAATCGATGCTTTTTGGGAAAAAGGAAGACGAGGTTTCGATGCTCATTGAGGAGCATGCCGCCAATATCGAGGAATGCATTGAAGTGCTCGCTAAGGGAATGCAAGCCTACCTTGACGGCGAATACTGCACATGCGAGTCGGTCAGGGAGGATATTGTGGTATACGAGCACCTCGCCGACATCAAGAGAAGGGAGATCCAGCTCAAGCTTTACGAGGGCGCATTCATGCCGCTGTACCGTGACGACATCTACCTTTTTATCGATATGTTTGACAGTATCGCGGACCAAGCAAAGTCAATAGCGAACATACTCGTTCTTGAGCGCCCCACCATCCCACAGGACATGACTGGGGATATGAAGACCATCCTGGAACGCACCATTGCGCCCTACACCAATCTCAAGGACGCCATTCTCAACTTAGGGGTGGACCGGAAGGTCATCCTTGAGCAGTCACGGGAAATAGAGCGATATGAGCATGAGGTGGACCAGATAGAGTACCAGATTAGAAAGAAAATCTTCGACTCCCCCCTCTCCCTTGCAGAAAAGCTGCAGCTTCGGGACTTTGTCATCGAAGTGGCCGCCATATCGGACAGGATAGAGGACTGCTCCGACCTCCTCGAGGTCATGGCTGTCAAGCGCCATATCTGACGCCTAAATCAAGGCGGAGAGGAGGGATGCTATGTGCGTTTCAGGATTATGCGCCTGGATCCACAAGATGTCATCAATCGTGTCCAGATCCCTAAACCCCGTTGATTCCACAATCCGCGGCTCGACACCCCTCTGCTTCGCATCCCAAAGGTGAGCCTTGAGGCTTCCCGGGCCGAACTTCGGGGCAAACGTGCTAGCGCGGGGCAAAAAAATGCCGCTAGTCCCACCATTGTGGGAGGGGGCTATTGCCACCGATGTGCCATCGCCTATGAGATTCCCAACATCGCCCTTGCTGAGGAAGGGAAGGTCGCTGGGCAAAACGAGGATATCGTCATCCACCATGCCCATAAACGCCGATATGGAAGAGTTGATGTTCCCTGCACGGTCCTTCGATGTGTCAGGGGGGGTGTATGAGGAGGTAAGCACGGCAACCGGCATGTCCTCAAGAACGGACAGCACGTGCATGAACATGAAGAATACCAGCGTCTTTCGCTTATCAAGAGAAAAGAAGGGCGAGAGGCGGGATTTTGCCTCTTCGAGCCTAAGCAGCACAGCTGCATGTACCATACGCCCCACTGCTTACATGTGTATATAAGCTTTTTGCACATAGGCAAAGGTCTTGGTCTTAAAGACCAGCAGCCATGCCACAGCGACATCCACGACACCCTGTACGGCGTTGAGGGCGAACATGATATACCACGGTACCCATTTGAGTGCAGCTGCGGTAGGGATGTCGAAAAATACCGGAAACGTGAAGTAATAGTTTATCACCGTCGTGGTGATTCCCCTGACAATGATTGCCAACACCAGTGCAATGAGCACCTTTTTCGGATCCTTAAACGATGATGAGCTGCGGATATCGTGATTTTTGCTCACAAGATAAAACGCCCCGTAAAATGCCATTGAAGCTATAAGCACAACGATTGGTGAGACAATCTTGTTATCACTCGCGCCTGTAAACTCGTACATGACCCCGATAAGGGCAACGAGTGCGAGCATGCTGACGAGGGCGGCAGCGATGATGCCAATGTCCTTTCGTACCTCCTTTCTATTAAGCCTCAGAGAAAGCAGGGCGGGGGTGATTATCATGGGTGTAGTGGCTATCCATTTTGCCGATGCGCCTATGAGCGATTCGGCGGCAACAAACGACAAGACGACAAACATCCCCACAGATACGGCGAGGGACGTCCGCAGCCCGTAGAGGAAAAACGCCACGAGAACGGGCACCGCGACAAGGTCTATACGCATGCCCCAGCTAGTAGGAATATACAAGGGAGATATCTGCAATACGGCTATCAGCGCGATAAACATGGCGACGATAGCTATTTCCTGCGAATTCCGCCTCATGAACCATTCCTTAAAAAATTTTATTAAAAATGTATGGGTAGGTAATCAACAATGAGTATAAAAGCAACGCAGACCCTAGTAACGTGCCTGCGCATCACAAAACATAAATGGTAGCGCGCAGAGGTAGCAGTCCAATGCAGGTAGAAGGGTTGGAGCACTACGAATACAGCTCACAAGACCTTTCCATAACGATACGGAAAGGTGAGCGCTGCGATATCGAAGCACATCTTGCGATAGTGCTCGCGTCGCACGGCATCGTATCGGTGGAGATATTGACAAGCGCAATCGTACGAAAGATGACGCTTGTTGAGCGCGCCTCGCCCCAGCTTGCACAGCTTTCTGAAGACTTTTTTGATCATATTGCCTACTCGCTTTCGCAGGTGCAGGACAAGAAGGAATGCGACCGGATGGCCATGGCAGGGAGGGAGCTTGCATCACTACGCTTGGAAAAACTGACAAAGTTGGCCATGCAGGCAAAGAATCCCAAAGCAAAGCTGACACGCGAGGAGCGGTCGTTCTTCATCCAGCAAGAGCATTTATTTAGGGACACGCTAAAATGTATACTCCGGTATGACATGAGTGAAGGAGATAAGTGACATGACAGTTGACTTTGACACACTAATAGGGGGATTTCGCGATTTTTTCGATACATACCCTGATGTTGCTCTCCCGAAGTACCGCGACCAAATAGAAGAGATGAAACTTGATGGGAAGAAAAGCCTCCTTGTGGATACCGACGACCTCATAAGCTACGACCAGGCACTCTATGAGGCGCTGGTACGTGACCCCCATGCGGTCATACCCGTGGCAGAGCAGGTGCTCCAAGAGCTTATCCCAGATCAGGACCCCCACCTCCTGCATGTACGATTCTGCAATCTTGACAACACCATGCAGCGGAACATTCGCGAAATCCGTGCGGATGACATCCACAAGTTGGTGCAGGTTAACGCCATCGTGGGCAGGACGTCGGAGGTCAAGCCAGAAATTGTCGAGGCAGTGTTCGAATGCGAGCGCTGCGGCGAGATAATCTTTGTTGCGCAGGGGACGACCAACTTCAAGAAACCCACGGCATGCCCGAATCCAGCATGCGGAAAAACTGGCCCGTTCAAGCTGCTTGAGGACCAATCCCGATTTGTCGACTGGCAACTCATCAAGGTCCAGGAACGCCCTGAGACGCTCAGGGGCGGCCGTATGCCCCAGCACCTTAACTGCCTACTGAGAGAGGATATTGTCGATGTCGCCCAGGCTGGCTCCCGCATCGTCATCTCGGGAATCCTCAAGACCATCCAGGACAGCCAGTTCAAGGTAATGAAAACCACGTTTTCCAAGTATATTGACGTCATCGCGATCGAAGTCATGGAAAAGGAAGTCGACGATATTGACATTACAGACGATGATATGGCACGCATCATGGAGCTTTCCCAAGACCCCCAGATTATCGAAAAGGTCGTGGGATCCATCTCACCGTCAATCTATGGGCACAACGACGTCAAGGAGGCAATCGCGCTCCAGCTCTTCTCCGGCGTGATGCGTATCCTCCCTGACGGCACGCGCCTAAGGGGCGACTCGAACATCCTCCTGGTCGGCGACCCGGGTGTCGCAAAGTCGCAGCTGCTCCAGTATGTTACAAGGCTTGCGCCCAGAAGCGTCTATACCTCGGGAAAGGGAACATCGAGTGCAGGCCTTACCGCTGCAGTCATCCGTGATGAGACCACAGGCGGGTGGGCGCTGGAGGCAGGCGCACTCGTCCTTGCAGACGGCGGTGTCGCCTGTATCGACGAGATTGACAAGATGACCCCGGACGACAGGTCGTCGGTTCACGAAGCGATGGAACAGCAGACCATCAGCATCGCCAAGGCGGGCATCGTGGCGACGCTCAACGCCCGTGCCTCCATCCTTGCTGCAGCCAATCCAAAACTGGGGCGATTCGACAACTACAAAAACGAGCTCGAACAGATAGACCTCCCGCCGTCGCTCCTTTCCAGATTCGACCTTATATTCATACTCAAGGACCTACCGGACAATGTCGAGGACAGCAGGATTGCGGCGCATATCCTGGGGGCCAGAAGCGGAAAAGCGGAAAAGGTCACTCCGATCCTTGAGTCCGAATTCATACTCAAATACATTTCCTACGCAAAACGCAATGTAGACCCCGAACTCTCCAAGGATGCCATCGACGAGCTACACAAGTACTATGTATCCATACGGGGACAAGGCAGGGAAAGCGGTGCGGTGCCGATTACGGCCCGTCAGCTTGAGGCGCTTATCAGGCTTTCAGAGGCGCGGGCCCGAATACGCCTCTCGAGCATCGTCACGAAGGAGGACGCCCTTGCGACAATCACCCTGTACACAAGCGTTATCGAAAAGGTCATGAAGGACAAAGAGACCGGCAACATGGATGTTGACATGCTCATGACCGGCAAGTCAAAGTCGCAGCGGGACAAGATCGTGCAGATATCACAGCTCATCGAGGCTGTTGAAAAGGAATATGAGGAAGGTGCGCCCTATGAGGAGGTCCAGAAAAAAGCAAAGGACCTAGGCATTACAAAGGAATTCCTTGCACGGGCAGTAGAGGAGCTTAAGCGCGGAGGGGAAGTGTTTGAACCAAGGGCAGGCGTCCTAAAGACGGTAAAGACCAATTATTAAATTGTGATGCACCGCACCGAAAAAGAATGATGATGGGATAACTTGCAATTATGTAAAAAAGGGGTTTACGCCTCGTTTCCCAGAAAGCCCACGGTATTCAGCCGTGGGATGAATTGATTCTGCTTACCTAAACCGTACATTTCCACAGGAAATGTTGCCCAATTCCTTTTCACGTGCTAGTATACTAGCAAATAGAAATAGAATTATTCCGAATGATTTGATGGATTTATTTCTTTTATACGAACCATTTGAAATACCCAATATATATTTTTAAGATAAATACGTATTATTGGCAGGAATACTTCCATTAGTTAATCTATATATTTCATATCCAATAACTGTTCTAAAAGAATCATTGGAATCCAGATGATACCAAAAGATACGAAAAAGAAAAATGTATAGCAGCCACTAAGGGCTGCCCGTGCCCCGCTATACGAGAAGCGCCGCAAGCTGCTGCATCGCCTCTGCGGCCTTGGAAAGCTGGCCCGACGCGTAGATGGGGTTTGTGAGCTGCGCGGCATTTGCCACATGGCCCTGGATCTGCGCTATGAGCGCAGCCATATCGTCGGTCGGCCCTTCGGGCAGCCGTTCCATAAGGTTCTCCCAAAGGGAGAGTACAGACTGGAGCTGCATTCGCGCAAGCGGCTGGATGATGGCAGGCGAGAATGATTTGATGGCATACTCGTGGGCGCCGATATCGTAGCGCTTGCCCTGCGGGCGTATGGTGCCATAAAAGTCGTCCCGCACGTTGCCGTACATGCCAGCGCCGGCGTTGACGCCCGCATCTATACAGGGCGATGACTGTCGAATCTTAAAAATGTTAAACACATTTGACCCATGTACTATCATGGCCCCATCAAGCCCGGGTACGCCCGCGCTCGACCCTGTATCGGGCCATCCCTGAAGAAATGGGTCCTCAAAAATATTTCCCGAGACCGTTTCAAGATCAGCATCCGAATACAGGCCAATAAAATACCCAGGGGGAAATCCCCACTCGCTTATTCCATATAACGGTGTATTGAAATAATATATGTCCCTGTAGATGTCATTGTTCACAAAGTTCAGGTCTTCCGTAGCCTGCACTTCGATGTCATGGCACGACCCATCCCAGACCTCAGGAAACAACGTGGGGAGGTAGGCGATGTTGTTTGCCACAGTAGCAGTTACTGACCGTACGCCGATTGCCAACCTGTTTGATACCAGCGTGTTGTTCGTGACGATGACAGAATCGCCGACCGCTGAAATGCCGTATGAGTCACCCCCGAGAACGATGTTGTTCACAATGCGTACGGCACTGCAGATATCCGTCGTGATTCCGGGTTCATAAAAGCCCATTAGGCAGTTAGAGGATATGGAAACGGTACCGCACATGAGGATGCATAAACCGCTATTGGCGAGCAAGTCGCCGTCAGGCTCGCCGTCGGCAAAGACTAAATGGACGGGAAATCCGTAGAGCTCCGTGTTGCGTACCTCCACGTTCTCAACGCCCGTAAGGTAAATGCCCGCGAAAGACCAAATAATGCAGTCGGAGACCGATACGTTCGAGAGGTAGTATCCCCCCAGGTCCGTTTCAGATCCCTGGCAAAAGCTCATGGTGGTGATTGCCGGGTGGAATCCGTATGCATCACACGCCCCATGGAAATTGTCGATGGTCATGCCGGAAATCGTGTTGTACTGCTGCTGGGGCACCTGCCCGTCAGCCCCCCATAACTGTGACAGGATGATTGAACCATACAGGATGGTGTTATCAGCGCCGCTGCCCTTCAGGGTTAGCGGCTTGTGTATGGAAAGCTCACCGTCAAAATACTCGCCCGGCCCGATGACGATGGTGTCGCCCGGCGCGGCGTTATCGATGGCGGCCTGGATGCTTTCGCCTTCGGAAACGTGATGGGTGTCGGCCCCCTGCGCGACGGCGGGCGATTCCGACACCGCGAGCAGGAGCGCAATAAGTGCAATTGTGATATATTTTTTAT
>CAYSZY010000026.1:0-15991 GCA_964435645.1 uncultured Thermococci archaeon
CTACGGGTGCCGGCAGGACAGTGTGGAGCGCCGGAATCTGGTCATTCGCGAAGGAAAGTACCGTGAGGTTTTTTCAGCGTCCCCTCTTATACGCGAGCTTGCGTCTGCCACCGATTCGGTCCCCGTGGCCTTGGGTATGAAGGCGGGAGAGCTTTTCAAGGGTGCCTTTCGCCCTTCGCTTGAGTTCGGCACCGTGCTCTATCCCATAGCTACAAAAAACACCGTATCGCTCGCCCCTGAGCATGCGATGCGATTTTTGTATGGGCGTGATATCTTTCGTGAACACCTCGAGCCCGGCATGGCACTGGGGCGCAAGCTTGTCGGCCTGCACGGATCCGGATTTTTGGGATTTGGCATATACAACGGGAGAACCTTAGCAAACGTTGTCGACAAAGGCGCATACCTGCGGCAATTCCAATAGCGCTACATTTTTAAAGCATCTTTCTTATTCCAACGTGGTGAAATAATGAAAGATGGCGCTTTTGTAGAGATAGACTATCTTGCCAGGATAAAAGATGGAAGATATTTTGATGTTACCGATGAAGCACGCGCTAAAGAGCACGACCTGTACGACCAGGAACGGGCATACAGCCCCGTAAAGATCGTTGTTGGCGCAGGCCAAGTGCTTCCCGGACTGGATGAGGCACTGCTCGATATGTCAGTGGGTGAGGCAAAGGACCTAGAAATACCCGTCGACAAGGGATTTGGTAAGCGCAATCCAAAGCTTGTTACAACAGTACCCATGAGGGAATTTTCTAAGCAGGGCATATCCCCCCGGCCCGGAATGTCACTCGAGATTGGCGATCAGGTCGCCCATGTAAAGAGCGTTTCGTCAGGGAGGGTCATAGTAGACTTCAATCACGCCCTTGCAGGAAGGACGCTTGAATACAACCTTACTGTCGTATCTGAAATCGAAGATCCCGCTGACAAGATCCGTGCGCTCTTTGAGCTGCACCTTGGGATCTTCGACGAGCTTAAGCATCAGATCACTGTTGAAGGCGATGTTGCAACAATCCTCCTTGAGGGTGTCAAGCCAGGTGTCGTGGAAGTTGTACAGCAGCTTCTCAGAAAGGACATAGAAAAGTACGTCCCCGAGATAACAACGATTTCCTTCGGCGATGAGCCGGAAGCGGAATCCGCGCCCACCGGGGACGAACAAGCTGATAATGCGGAAGAGCAGCCCTCAGATTAGGGCTTTATAGTTTCTTCCCACTGGTATCTGAGGGGCGTGTAATACCCTCCGGTCTTTACCGACCCCTCGTCCCAGACTTCAATAAACTGCACGTCTGCCTTTTCCAGGCCTGCAAGCTCTTCTGCCATCGTGAGTGCCGTCTCAAGCGTGCCAACACGGTCGATCATGCCTTCTGCAAGCGCATCGGCAGCGGACCATATTCGCCCGTCTGACATCGTTAGCGCTTCCTCGTTGGTCATTCCTCGCTCGAGGGCGACCACGTGGACGAATCTGTTGAACGCCTCAAGGATGTTCGATTCCAGCCAGGAATACTCATCCGGGGTAAGGGCCCGCCAGTCGGCGCCCATGTCCTTGTGTGCCCCCGTCTTGATGACGGTGAGGTCGAGCCCGAAGTCCCTGTAGTAATTCGTGGCGTCGGTGTGAACGTATATGACGCCTATGTTGCCTACGAGGCACTCTGGGCTCGCGACGATGGCGTCGGCGCCCAAGGAGAGGTAATACCCCCCCGATGCTATCATTTCGCCTGAGTATGCAACTACCGGCTTGCGTGCCCGGAGTGCTGCTAGCGCGTGGTAAATGTCCACCGTTGCCCCTGTTCCGCCGCCGGGGGAATCGATCCAGAGGACAACTGCCCCTACGTTTGCATCATCACCCAAGGCGCCCAGTATCTCATACATGGTGCCTACGTCCTCTTCCCCTAATGAACCGTAAAGCCGTACAATGGCAACTTCACCGTCAGGAAGCAGTGCGTCTTGGCGTACCTGGTTTAGTTGGGCCTGCAGCGACTCGATAGTCTGGCGGTCAATTTCCGACGTTTCGAGAATGGTGTAGTCAGTAGGGGCAGTACACGGTTCGCACCCTTGGCCAGCATCTTCGCCGGTGATACAACCCGCGCAGAGCGCTACACAGATTATCAGCATCAAAAAAAGGAGTGGGGATTTATCCATAATCGATATATTTATAAGGGATATATATAGCTTTTCACTTCTGGATAAACTTTGCCTGGTGAACATATGCGTTACGTGTCAGCCCCCATTTTGGCGGAAATGCCTCGGTGGTATGCGATATACATCCCGTATAAGATAGGCCAGGCGATAATCTCCGCCATCATCCCCATGATGATCCTGTCATTGGGGGGGACCGGTTCAAAGGTCGGGCTTTCCACCATGCTGTTCTCACTCGTCTCGATGGGATTTTCGGTGGTATGGGGCACCTTGTCCGACAAGCGTGAGCTGCGTAAGCCATTTATCCTTATGGGCATTGGCGGCAATGTCATTTGTCTCTTGCTTCTTTCCGTATCCACAACGCACATGTTTGTCATCGCATGCTATGCCCTTAGCGCCGTCCTTATGGCTGCCGAGGCGCCCATCACGCCCGTATACCTGCTTCGTGGCTCGCACAAGACAGAGTGGGACAGCGCGCTGGGAAAGTTCAACGCCCTGTGTGGATGGTCATGGGTCACGGGGCTTACGCTCGGTGCAATTATCGTTACCATGGTCAGCCTCAAGGTTATTGCTGCTGTGACTGCCGTTATTATCTCACTCTCCTTTGTCGCTGCGTTGTTCGGCATGAGGGATGTCCCCGTTTACCTTGCTCGCCCTCGCATATCAATCAGGGTCAATCATATCGTTGAGAGAAGGCGATTCGCGCCGAACTATGTGCTTCATCTTCCCAAATTCCCCCGATTCAAGACCAACAACAACAGGCTGTTTTTCCTTGCAACAACGATACTCTATATCGGTTCAAATCTTATCTACCTCCCCGTAATACCGTTTTTGACAGACCATGGCCTGGAAAACAATATGATATTTGTAGTAATAATAGCAAATTCCCTTGGTTCGGCATTGGTGTATACACGTACCTCCGCCTTGGTACGGACACGGGGGTGCCTCTACCCGCTGGTAACGGGCATCATGTCCCGATTGGCCGTTACCATCTTTCTTATTCTCTGCGTCTTGGGAGCTGTACCGTTCTCTCTCGTAGGATTCTGCATAGGATTCGCACTTATCGGAATCACATGGCCTGCTATTTACATCCCCTCTATCTCATTCGTATCCCATGCAGCCGATGATGCCACCCGGGGCGGGCTTATGGGAAAGTATAATTTCGTATCGACATTCGGCCTTATGTCAGGTAGCATATTTGCCGGGTACCTTTACGACAATGTAGCGTTTGTCGCATCACTGGGCGTTGCCATATGCATGCTCATATCCTCCGCACTGATTTTATCGAGATTGGTAAAAGAGCCCGCATCATGCCAAACAATTTAATTGGCGCCCCTGCATATATATCTGGCGATACCATGATTTCCATAGGGGATTCCGCTCCGCCTCTGTGTCTCTCCAATCAAGATGGGGACGGCGTGTGTCTTTCCGACAGTAGAGGCGCCTGGCTGGTGATATATTTTTACCCGAAAGACGGGACATCTGGATGTACGAGGGAAGCCAGGGATTTTTCTGCCTTCCGGGATGCGTTTGACGCATTAGGCGTGAAAATACTTGGCGTAAGTCCCGACCCCCCTGAAACGCACAGGGCATTTATCTCAAAAAATGGATTGGCAATAGAACTGCTCAGCGACAACGGGCCCGACCATGGGGCACTCAAGGCATACGGCGTATGGCAGCGCAAGAAGATGTATGGCAGGGAGTATGACGGTGTTGTGCGCACCACGTTTCTTGTCAATCCTAACGGCATTGTTGCCCATGTATGGGAAAAGGTGCGGGTTCCGGGCCATGTGGATGATGTATTGTCCGTGGCGCGGGAAAACGTAGGCATGTGATGCCGCGATTTTCTGGCATACGGGGCGATGTCGCATCTCTCCCCGATGCCTGATGATTTCCTAGAGATTGCTGATATCCTCATGGGTTAGTATCTTAAGCCCCGGTGAGGCGTCAAGCACTTCCTTCGATCGCTCGATGTCATCCGTCTTGAGGATGAGGTATGCCGTGTTCGTTCCTGCAACGCTAAATGCATAGAGATAAAGGATGTTAATCCCGTTGGAACCGAGAAGCCGTGCGATTTCTGATAGGCTTCCCGGTACGTCCCTGACCTCGACACCCACGACGTGGGTCTTTTTTACGGTAAATCCCTTCCTCTTTAGTACATCAAACGCTGAGTCCGGATTATCCACGATGCACCTGATAATGCCGAATTCCCCCACTTCCGCAATCATTGCGGCCCGAAAGTTCACTTTGGCCGATTCCAGTGCCTGGGTGAGGTCAAAGAGCCGATTTGGCTTGTTTTCCAAAAAAACAGATATCTGGTATACCATCTATAACATCCTCCTGTCTATTATCCTTTGGGCCTTGCCCTCGCTACGCGGTATTTTCCCCGGTTCAACAAGCCGCACGGTGACCGTGATGTTGAGCACCGCGTACATTTCCTGCTCTATCTGCCTGCGGAGATCCAGCATCTCGCTCATGGAATCATTGAAAAGGTCCGCTGTAACCTCAACGTAGACTTCCATGTTGTCCAGGGCGCCGTTCCGGTCGACATATATCTGGTAATGGCCGCTGACACCCTGTATGCGTGAGAGCACATGCTCTATCTGGCTGGGGAATACGTTGACGCCGCGTATGACGAGCATGTCATCCGTCCTGCCCACAATTCGCCCTATGCGCTGGTCGCTGGCGCCGCACTCGCATACATCATGGTAAAGGTGTGAAATGTCGCCCGTCCTGAATCGAATGACGGGGCACGCCTCCTTCCATAGCGACGTAAAGACTATCTCCCCCTCCTCCCCCGGTTCGAGCACCTCCCCCGTCTCTGGGTCGATAACCTCGACATAGTACTTGTCGTCCCATATGTGAAGCCCGTCTTGGTGTGGGCATTCTATGCCGACACCCGGACCACCGAGTTCGCTCATGCCGTATATGTCATATGCCTTGATGTCAAATGAATCCTCAATCTTCTTCCGCATGCTGTCCGACCATGGTTCAGCACCGAATATGCCCATTTTAAGCGGTAGTTCCTTTGGGTCGGCGCCAGAGGCCTCCACAACCTCTGATAGGTACAGTGCGTATGAAGGGGTACAGCAGAGGACATCAACGCCGAAATCCTTCATTATTTTCACTTGGCGCGTTGTGTTGCCGCCGCTCGTGGGGACAACGGATGCACCCAGGCGCTCCGCACCGTAGTGGAGCCCAAGCCCGCCAGTAAATAGCCCGTACCCATATGAGTTTTGTATTATGTATCCCTGCCGTACCCCCACAAGCCGCAGGCAGTCTGCGACCATCGACGCCCACGTGTCAATATCCGGCTGGGTGTATGATACCACTGTTGGGCTCCCTGTTGTCCCCGATGAGGCGTGGTAACGTACCACCCGCAACTTGTCTACCGCGAGGATGCCGGTGGGATAATATGCACGAAGCTCTTTTTTGTAGAGGAACGGTACCGAGGCGTAATCCTGTAGTTTATGGATGTTTGATGGGGAGACGCCCGCTTTGTCAAATGCCTTTCGGTAGTGGGGCGAGAACGTATAACAGTATTCGAGTGTTTTTTTCAATAGTCTGAGGCGTTGGTCGTTTTTCATGGCGGTCACGTGTACCTACGCCCCTGATTACAGTAAAATAGTTTGTGCATACACAAAAAACAATATGGCAACAACAAAAGAAATAGCATATGAGGAGCCCCGGGGGGGATTCGAACCCCCGGCCTGCCGATTACGAGTCGGCCGCTATACCAGGCTAAGCCACCGAGGCGTTAGTGTATCACTCTTCAAAGTTAAGATATCCCTTTCTACGGAGCCAGTCGGACTGGGCCTTCGTATACTTGAATATTATGTCTCCACGCTGATTGCTCTGGAGCTCCCATGGTTTTACCAGCACGATATCCTGCTCGATAATCCATGTCTTTCCCCTTCGCTTGGTCTTGACCCTGCAAAGGCGGGTATTGCCGTCAAGGCACACTACACTCATCTTTCCGAATCCCATCCGCTGCTCAATCATGCCGAACAGTTCATCGTTTTTTGGAAGCCTGATTCTTGAAATCTGGACTTCCACACTCGGTGGTTCAAATTTTTTTGGTCTAACACTTATGGAATTACCTCCAGCTGTTCTTTTTAAAGTGTCTATTTAAATCTTATGGTAACGATACGACCCGCCACTTTTTGCCCCCCGTTATCTGCCTAAATGATTTTTTCACGTGCCAATGGGATTTACATTCCCCTAATCCGATAATAAAATTTATAAGAACGGAACTAATGTTTTTACGGTGAATTACATGGATGAAGATATGCTATTGATGATACCGGGGCCGACCATCGTGCCCTCTCGTGTCATTCGGGCGATGACGAGGCCTATCATACCCCATAGGGGGAAGGATTTTTCTTCACTTTTCTTGCTGCAGATTGAGCGGTTGAAACAGGTTTTCATGACAACCAACGACGTGTTTATCCTCAGCGGGTCAGGCACGGCAGCTATGGAAGCGGGATTGGCCAATGTTATAGCCCCCGGGGACGAGGTGCTCTGTCTCACAAACGGTAAGTTTTCCGAGCGATTCGGCGAGATAGCCGAGCGATTCGGGGCGAAGGTGCACATTCTTGCTTATGAGTGGGGCCATGCGGTAAATCCCCGTGACGCTCAGGCGTTCCTGGAAAAAAATCCCCGTGTCAAGGCTGTTACAATGGTATTCAACGAAACGTCCACTGGCGTACGCAATCCGGTGAAGGAAATAGGCGATGTCGTCAGCGCCACGGATGCGATTCTTATTGTCGACACGATTTCTGCGCTTGCGGGGGACGCGTTTGAGGCCGATGCATGGCATGTGGACATCTGTGCCTCAGGCTCCCAGAAATGCTTTGCGCTCCCACCCGGGCTGGCTTTTGTCTCTGTAAGCCAAAAGGCATGGGACGTCATGGCCGCCACCGAGAGCCACACATATTATCTTGATCTCGCACGTTACCGGAAGGACAAGGCCAAGGCGCCGTTTACACCTCCAGTCTCGCTGATATATGCCCTCGAGGCTGCCCTTGACATCATCGAGGAGGAAGGCATGCCTGCCAGGGTGCTTCGGCACCAGGAACTCGCCGCACTCGTCCGGAATGCATGTATCGGCATGGGATTTACACTCTTTCCCGTATCGGAGGACATTTGCTCCTCGACTGTGACCGCGATGCGGTGCCCGGAGGGGGTCGACCCATCAAAGCTGCGCAAGGAGCTTCTTGAAACATACAATATTGCCATTGCGGGTGGCCAGGCGCAGCTTAGTGATTTCCTCATACGCATCGGGCATATGGGCGTGGTCTCGAAAAAGGAGGTTTATGCAACGCTTTTTTCTCTGGAAAAGGCGCTTGATGCAGTCACCTGATGGCGATCACCCATATTTTTCTTTTTTTATCAAAAACCGTATATACCTATAATTCTATTTCATGTGTGTATACCCACATCCTGGCATGTGTCGATGGATCTTATGACAGCGAGGTGGCTGCTAAGTACGCATTTGCGCTGGCTCGTTTCGCATCATCGCGAATTTCCGTGCTTACGGTCCGTGGCGCCCCCCTCCATGACCCTGATGAGTCATTGGGGCGATTGCGCCGCATTGCGCAGCGCCAAGGATTGGATGTGGAATTTATCGAGTCCGTGGGAGATCGCAATGAGGTTGTCACAACCATAGCCAAGGATCTTGGGGCGGACGCTATTGTTGTATCAAGCGGGGGCAAGGTAAAGCGATTCGGGCGATTTTCAAATAATCTTGCCACATACCTTGTAATGTCATTGGATACCGCAGTCTTTGTGGTGAAATCCGTACGGGCAACAACCGCACTCGGCCACCGAAAGATGCTGTTTCCAATCCAGTCAGTTTCAGCGTTCCAGCAAGAGCGTGTTGGCATCATGGCCTTGTTGTACAACATGTACCAACAGCCGCTTTCCCTTATCCGCTGCAAAAAGATATCAAAGGACACCATCTTGTCGGAACAGGGGGCATATGCTGCACATAACGATATGCAGGCGTACCTTCAGCCGCTTCGTGAAGGCCTCTATGCCCATGATGTACCTCATTTTGCTTATACGCGCATTTGCCATTCAATTCGCGAGGAAATACTGCGATTCATCGAACAGAACAATTACGACCTCCTCTTTTTACGGATAGCCCCGGAGCGATTCTCCTCCTTCGTGCGCAAGGATTTTGCGATTGAGGTCATGAAGAGCTCAGAATGCAACGTCATACTGTGGAAACCCAAGGGTGCGTGAGTCAATGGATATTCAGAAAAGGGCGCCGTCGGACGTATTCGATGAGCTTGGCACTTCAAAGAAGGGATTGACACAGGCAGAGGTCGAGTCGCGCTATGCGCATTATGGCCGCAATGAGGTACAAAAGCGTGAATCCACTCCCATCTGGAAGCAATTTGTAAGCCAGCTGACAAACTTCTTTGCACTGCTCCTATGGGTGGCCGCCATCATGGCGCTCATTGGGGAGGTGCTCTCCCCCGGGGAGGGCATGCTTAATCTTGGCCTTGCCCTCGTTGCCGTAGTTCTCATCAATGGCACATTTACCTTTTATCAGGAATTCAAGGCGGAAAAGGCGGTCGAGGCCCTCCAGCGCATGCTGGCCTTTAACTCGGCAGTGATACGTGACGGTACCGAACGGGAGGTATCCGCACAGGACCTTGTACCAGGTGATCTTATAAAGCTGGCTGAGGGGGACCGTGTCCCTGCAGACGCGCGCCTTGTCGAGTCGTATGAGCTTAAGGTAATAAATGCGATTCTTACCGGTGAGTCTGAACCACTTCGAAGGAATGCCGACCCCTCGGAAGAGCCGATGCCAGAAGCAAAAAACATCGTCTACTCCGGAACAACCGTTGCTGCCGGATCCGCACTTGCAGTGGTCTTTGCAACGGGTTCGTCAACTGAATTCGGGCGCATAGCCGACCTTACTGCAGAAATACATGATACCCTCACACCGCTACAAAAGGAGATTGCCAAGTTTATCAAGGTCATATCCACCATAGCGATACTGCTCGGGGCAGTTTTCTTTTTCACCGGCATCCTCATCGGGAACAGCTTCTGGTCCGCTTTTATCTTTGCCATTGGCATTATAGTTGCAAATGTTCCCGAAGGCCTGTTGCCAACGGTGACACTCACACTCTCGATCGGCAGCCAGAGGATGGCCCGCCGAAACGCGCTTATCAAGTCGCTCAATTCCGTTGAGACCCTCGGGTCGACAACGGTCATATGCACCGACAAGACCGGAACACTTACACAGAATCAGATGACTGTGCGAGAATTGTATGCAAACGGTACCGTATACACCGTTACAGGGGAGGGGTATGAAACAAAGGGGGATATCCGGGATGGCGACGGCAATGCCATCGGGGACACGAGTTCGCTTCTCCACCTGCTTGAGGGTTCCGCGCTGTGCAACAACTCCTCACTTTCGTCAGAGGATGGCAGATGCTCGATAATCGGCGATCCTACAGAGGGTGCGCTCAAGGTCATGGCGGCCAAGGTGATGGACTTGGCGGCGTTTGAGTTGTCGCATCCCCTGCTGTTCCAGATCCCCTTTGATTCAGACCGTAAGCGGATGAGCGTTGTCACAGGATTCGACGGGGGGGCAATTGCCTATGTAAAAGGCGCCCCCGAATCAATACTCGAGCGCTCTACCCACATCGAGCTTGATGGCACTGTATCGGAACTTGATGAGGCCGGCCGCGCACGGCTGCTCGACCAGGCTATTGAAATGTCCGACAAGGCGCTCAGGGTCATTGCCGTGGCGTACAAGCTGGTAGATGTAAAAAATTCATATGGGGAAGACGAGCTGGAGCAGGGCCTTACGGTAGTGGGGCTTACAGGTATGATGGATCCGCCCCGTTACGAGGTGCGGGACGCCATAGCCACGTGCAAGACGGCCGGCATCAGGGTAATTATCATCACGGGCGACAATTCGCAGACTGCAATGGCTATTGCCAAAGCCACAGGTGTTGTTGGGGACGACGCCCCCGAACCGCTTACTGGCCCCATGCTTAACGACATGACCCCTGAGCAACTTAAAACAGCGCTCAAGGGGGGCGCAAGCATCTTTTCGAGGACCACACCCGAACACAAGATGCAAATCGTAATGACGCTTCGGGATATGGATGAGGTCGTGGCCGTTACCGGCGATGGTGTCAACGACGCGCCTGCGCTCAAGGCGGCTGACATCGGTGTTGCCATGGGCATCACCGGAACAGATGTGGCAAAGGAGGCCGCAGATATGATACTGGTCGATGACAACTTTTCATCGATTGTCAGTGCCATAGAGGAGGGGCGTGCTGTCTTCGACAACATAAGAAAGTTCATATCGTATATCCTTACGTCCAACATACCTGAAATAGTGCCGTTTGTCCTCTACGTGCTAGCGGACATACCGCTCCCACTCACCGTTATACAGATTCTAGCCGTAGATTTGGGAACCGATCTCGCCCCCGCCATAGCCCTCGGGGCAGAGCCGCCGGAGCCGGGGGTCATGCTGCGAAAGCCACGGCCCCGTACCGAGCGATTGCTCAAGGCAAATACCCTTCTTAGGTCATATGGTTTTGTAGGTCCCATCGAGGCGGCAGCTGGAATTATCGCGTTTCTTTGGGTGCTTAACAACGGTGGATGGATAGGGGGGGACCTCCCGCATACCGATGTGCTCTATCAGCGTGCGACTACAATATGCCTAACCTCGATTATCATCTGCCAGATAGCCAATGTGTTTGTGGTGCGCAGCCCGCGCATGTCCATTTTTTCACAGGGATTTCTCTCTAACAAAAAAGTGCTTGTCGGCGTCGTACTCGAGATTGTCGTAATACTTGGCATTGTGTACTTTCCGCCAATGCAGGCTGTGCTGGGGACACAGTCGCTTACTGCGCGCGAATGGGCATTCCTGCTCCCTTTTGGCGCATTCCTCTTTTCGGCAGAGGAAATACGCAAATATATCGCACGAAGAATGGAAAGGGACGGGTAAGACTATTTATTTCTCTGTATGACGAAGTCTGCCAGCTTATCGAAAAACTCATACGAATCCTTGTGTATCGACTCGGGCAGCGCTTCCTTGCTTTGGCGGACCATATCTGCCGAAAGGGAGGTACAATAGTCGTATGCGCCCGTGTCCACAAAGATATCCCTGACCTCCGCAACGTCTTCTCTTGACGCATGCTCGTACCCAAGGATGTTTCCAAGGCGCTTTTTCTGGTGCTCATCGGCCGCCTCAAGTGCTTTTATGACCAGCAGTGTGCGCTTTCCTTCTGTAATATCCGAATATGACGGCTTTCCGGTCACATTTTCCGAACCGAATGAACCGAGGATATCATCATGCATCTGGAATGCCTTTGCCATAAGGTGCGCGTAGGTGTCAAGCTGATTGATGTCTTCGGCACCTGCATAGGTAAGCCCGATCCTGAGGGGATAAACAAAGAGGATGCCCGTCTTTTTCTGTATCATGGCAAGGTATTCCTCTTCGTTTGCCTTGTGCGACTCGTAGAGAATATCCATAAGCTGCCCCTCATTGAGCTTTTGGTACATTCTTCTGTGGAGCTCGAGTGCCTCAAGCTTCAATCGGTCCGAAAACGGGCATCTGGTGAGCGCCTCTAGCGACATGGAGTATATGACATTCGAACCCATCACGGAAAGCGCGTAGCTGTAGCGCGATATCGCTTTTTGTGCAAAAAAAAGTTCTTTGAGAGTATCCCTCTGTATCCAGTGCCTTCCCTTGTCGTATTTTGATGTGTCAAATCCAATGGAATCAAGGAACTTGTCAGCATATATGGCATTAAACGTCGGTTCACCGTGCCTGAGCACATCCTCGTCCATGGCATCGTCAAGAATAAGCGATGACGAGTGGACAAGCTCAGGCGAGATCGACGGCCTTATGATGCTGTCATCGTCACGATACGCCCGGTACGCCATAATCATCGAAAGCGGCCGAAGCCTCTTGCCTCCTGAAAGTACATGGGCACGGACCAGGCGATAAAACTCATCCAATATGGGATTCTTGTTGAATTCTATTTTTTCATCAAGATATATGTGTATCTCCTTTTCTATGGAAGTGATTAAAGGTAAGTATGATGCTAAAAAAGCCATATGTGAATGCATATTGCCACACTATTTATATTTTTCCTTTTCTGTTGCCATCCACGTAAATGCAGGTAGATTATTCTAAATCTCCTTAGTGCGTGTAAGCTCGAATACGCACTCCTTGTCGCCCTTTGTCACACAGTTTATCTCTACGAGGTCGATAAGCGTGTCCTCGAATATGCGCCTCAGCATCTCTGTAAGCAGTCCGCGGGTGAATGTACATACCGTACTTCTGGCACGATATAACTTTCCGCTCTCGCAGTCATTCCACCTATGGCATTGTTCGCCCTTGCACGATTCAATGGAGTTTCTCACATGGATGCGCCCTTTGCTCGTGAGCGGGTCGATGTCTTCAAAGACCAAGCTGCCGAATCCCATGGACCTGAATATGTCCTCAAGGAATGCAAACTGCTCCTCGTAATCATCAAAGATAGAGAGATTATATTGGTTCCAAAGGTAGTCTGCCACATTGACACCGGACATATACAGGATGTAGTCTCCTCCGCTTCCCATGCTTGTTGGTATAATCCTGTTCATGGCATGGTATATCTCATGGGAAATGTTGAGCATCGGGATGACGCCTTCAGAAAGCGATGCGGGATACACGAGGGGATTGAGTTCGTTTGCATTCAAAAATTTTAACTTGTAGGTGCCAATCCCTTTGCACGCATCAATAAGCGGCATAATGTCGCGCTCCGATATTGCGTCGTTGCTTGGTTCAAGGAGTGCATAAATAATATAGTCGCTGCCTATAAGCTCCGTTTCAACGGAACGTACAGCTATCTCTGCCCGTGTTATGTCCGTCATGAGCATACAGACATCGCTAAAATGTGTTTTGTCCGCTGTGGCAACAAGGAAAAAGCTATTATTACCATTTTCCGGGTGTGAAATATTGTCGATGAGGCTAACATGAGGTATATGGGGCAACTTGCCTTCAAAAAATTCATGTATTATCTCTTGGATTTTTTTTGTTTTACCGTTAGCCATTGCTTCACCTTATATATCATTCTTAATATACTCTTTCTACTCGAACACTACTTCATCCAGGGTTATTTTTTCCCTCAATTCCCTAAAATATTTCACAGCATCCCCTGTTTTTTCCGTGTCCTCTATCTTATCGTCTATTGCGGCAAGGAACCACAGGGCGTTCCAGCACATGGTAAGCGCTTCTTCCTTGTTAAGGGAGATAAGTGCGAGTTCCATGAGCTTTTTCAAATTATCCTCATGTGTGAGCTGGGCCTCATCAAATGGTCCCATGTCCGTGACCTCTGTTGAGGACTCAAAAATGGATGGTATTATCCTTCTGTTTTCAGACCGGTACTTGAGAGCTTCTATATCTGAAAGGCGCCTGATAAATTCATTATCCAGCAAGAAGTTCAGATTCTGGTATATGGCACCTTTGGTAAGCCCAAAGTTGATCTTTAGAAAATCCGCGAGGTCTTTTAATCTCACGGGTGAAAACAGCATGATATATATAAGGATTAAAAATTGTGTCTTGTTGTTCAAGTCACTCTTTAGATCGTGTATATTATCATATGTTTTCATGTCTCTATCCTCGTTTCAGGAATAATATCGCGTATGTACATATAAAGATTATGTTAATAACAAGTATGAAAATACCTGATGTCATTCAAACTGGAAATTGTAGAGTTGGAGATGCGGTTCGTTCGTATGTATCGAAATTTCGTGATATTCACATGCAGCTAATGAGATGAGCTGGTAAATCCTTCCATATTGTACCAGAACATAGCTTTGTCCGTCATCGCCCCATGCTATATCCGTTCCTGCCATATGGATTGGCACCGGCGCGCCATCCAGGTGCACGAATGCTTTTATGGGCATATATGGTGCCGACATAACCACATACGCCCGTTGTGCCGTGCATGCTATGAGCACGTGGCTTTCCTCATCACCCTCATGCTCTATAAATCTGTCATACTGTTTCCACGCACCACGGAGATACACGTTGTAGGCCGTATGGTCTCCTGTATCATTGTAAAAGAGGTCTTTGCTTTGCTTAAGGGCCGCATTTCTCCCGATACTTAATATCTCCTTAAATCCCAAGTACGTTGCTGGGGTGACGTCCTGCCACGCCCCCATTTTCTTTCCCGGTAATGCCCACAGCGGAGGGGGGACGTCATCTGCTGCTATGCCCATAGTGTCCCTCAGTTCCTGCTCCACGCCGCGCTCGTTGCCAATCCCTATATGCTCGTGCACCAGAATGCCCTTTGAGTCTATGATGAACATCTTGGGAAGGAACCTGTTGCCATATGTCAACCATGACGCATTACGCTCGTCCTGTGCCACCGGAAATGATATGCCTAGGCGCCGTATCGCCATATCGAGATTGTCCATCTGTTTTGCAAACTCGAATTCTGCACTGTGGACACCGATTACCTTAAGGCCGTCATTCCTGTAGTGTGCAGCCAATCGTGTCATAAATGGCACCGCCTGTATACAACCCAGGCATGTATGGTCCCAGAAAAAGAGAATGACCGTTGCTCCGCATTGTTCATGCAATGACGTCGCATCGCTGTTTATCCACCCTACTATTTCCGTTAGCTCTGGTGCTTCTTTGCCTATTTTCATAGTATCACGTTATGTTCTTTGTGGAAAAACATAAAATATTTTTCTTTTAGGGCAAGGTAGTGGTGTGCAATCGTTTATATATCTCATACGCACATATATTGTGGTGATACCATGGAATGCTCGTATTGTAAGAAAGAAGCGCCATCCGGTGCATCATACTGCCCGTATTGCGGGCACTGCCTAGAACCGCGCAGGACGATAACAGAGGAGTTTAAGGTTAGTGGAGAAGAGCTTGTCTCAAAGATTAAGCAGCTTATCAAAGAGGGGAATATTCGAAGCCTTAAGGTCAAGCAGAAGGACAAGGTATTGTTGGAGCTGCCATTATCGGTTGGCGTAGTGGGGGTGCTTCTGGCACCGACACTGGCTGCCCTGGGCGCCCTTGCCGCATTGCTTACCGAATGCACCATAGAAGTGGAAAAGGAAGAATAGTGATATGCCCTCATCTAATTTTTTTATGCTTGCCGGATGCACCATTTGACCTGAAATGTCATTGTTCATGGTGGGATCGGTCATGAAGAGTGTCTGCAGGCACTCACCCATTGCCAATCAACTTTTTGAGTATTGCAGTATCCACGGGGCAGCGCCTATATCGGGTCACCATTTGGGATTATTTTTCCATATGGTACGACCATGTCAGATTCCTAGGTTTGGTATGCCCTTCCACGATGACCCGTACTGTCATGTCGCCTGAGTTGGATCCGGGGCTGTACGCCCCTATTTCCTCATCGTTATATGACACTGTTTGGTCCGGGCCTTGTGCAAAGTGCAACGTACCGTCTCGCAGAGATAGTGATGTTTCTTCATGATGCTGCAAATCGACAAGCGAACGAACATACCCCAGTTGGGCTTCTGTGACAGAAAACACCTTATTTTTCAAATCATTGTATAATTCTTCAGAAATCATATGTCCTATTGCCTACAGACTACATAAGGTTTTCCCCATAATCTTTTTTACGCCTCGTTTACCAGAAAGCCCTCAGTCCTCAGCCGTGGGATGAATTGATACTATTTGCATGAAATGTTGGTGTACGCCGTGTTCCACACAAGGTGTGGGCAAGGGATGATTTCAAATCGTAGCTACACAATGCATTTTTCCATGAACAAGATAGACTCCCTGTTTGCATTATAGAGTTTTTTGATTAACCTCCTTTTCCCATTGGTTAATTTTATATATTTA
>CAYSZY010000027.1:0-15858 GCA_964435645.1 uncultured Thermococci archaeon
TTATTTCCCTAGCCTGGCCTATTGGGGGGAAAAGGATATGATAAGGATTATAAAGGATTGAAAAAATTCCACTCTGCTATGCCTACCAACGTGACCATCGATTACCTGCGGGCCCAGGACGAGTACCAGAATGCCACAACAGACAAGGATCGGATTCTCGCGCTTGAAAAGATGCTCTCCACTGTGCCCAAGCACAAGGGCACCGAAAAGCTCATTCTCCAGATAAAGAGGAGAATGACCAAGCTCAAAAAGGAGGAGGAGGCCCGAGACGCCAAGAAAGGGGCAACACGGGGCTTTAACATCAAAAAGGAGGGGGCCGCCCAGGTCGTGCTCGTTGGGCCCCCCAACGCAGGGAAGTCCACATTTCTCAAAAAGATGACCAAGGCGGACGTTGGCGTAGGCAATTACGCGTTTACCACGGTGGAGCTCATGCCCGGCATGCTCCCCATCAATGACATCCAAATCCAGCTTGTCGAAGTCCCGGGTATCATAGAGGGCGTATCGGCGGGCAAGGGCATGGGGCTGCAGCTCATGTCGTCAATACGCTCGGCAGATGCCATGCTCATTCTCATAGACGGAAGCAACAACCCGGCAACGCAGCTTATGACACTGCTGACGGAACTTGACAACGGGGGGATCAAGGTCAATAGGCGCCGCCCCGACATCTCGATAAAAAAGCATATTGTCGGCGGCATAAACATCGTCGGCGCAAAGCACATCAAGGCGGATGTCAAGGATGTCAAGGAAATTCTCATGGACTTCCGGATCACCTCGGGGCTTGTGGTTGTGAGGGAAGACGTGACGCTAACAGACATCCAGGAGGCGCTTGAATACTCAACAACGTACAAGCGTGCCCTGGTGCTGGTGACAAAGGCGGACATGACCCCGCCTGGCACGGTGGCGGCACTAAGGAAGGCATTGCCGCGATTCACCTTCTGCCCAGTTTCGGTTGAAAGGGGGGATGGGCTCGAGAAAATCCCCCAAATGATATACGAGGCGGCACGGATAAAGCGTATTTTTACAAAGACCCCAGGCGAAAAGCCGGCGTACCCTCCCGTGGCGATGAAACTGGGGGCCACCGTCTACGACGTGGCACGAAAGGTGCACAAGGACATAGCGAAAAACTTCAAATACGCTCGTGTCTGGGGCTCTTCGGTCAAGTTCGGCGGGCAGCGCGTGGGCGAGGACCACGTGCCAGGGGACGGAGACACCGTCGAGATTCACGTCAGGTAGTGCCGCACCTCTGATATGTCGCGTATGTCCTGCCCCATGTGGAGGCACCGGATACACATCTGCGACACGCGCACGATATTGCTGTACCGGTCATCGACAAAGAGCATGTCCGCGGCATTGATGCCCAGCGGGCGCGCGTACAGGCAGATCCTTCGTACCATCTCATCCTTGTGGGCGACCGTAATCTGGGGAAAGGAGAACAGGTCGTAAATACCGAGTGCCTCGAGCGCCGCACGCCCGGACGCGGGATAGTTGTATGACGCTATCGAGAGCACGATGTTCATGTTCGCAAGCCACACCAGAAGGTCGCGGGCGCCGGGGAAAAGGCGCAGCTGCCGCCCCGACGCATCGATAAGCGTATCTTCATCCACCCGCCGGAACGGTTGGTCGAGAAACGAGACGCACCCCCCGTCACAGCGCCAGAGCGTATCGTCAAGGTCGAAAATGACCAATCGCTTCATGCCCGAAGCACCGCCGCCCAGATAAGTGCCAAGCCGGCAACGATGCACAGTTTTCGGACAAGCGGTATGCCGAGCAGAAGGCCCCACAAGGCCTCGGGGACCGACTCGGTGTCGGAGACCCCGAAGTACGCCTCGCCGTCCTTGAGGACGTAGACGTGGTCAAGCTGGACGACGATGGCAGATTCCTGCCCCAGATACCTGTTGAGCGATGAGGTGAGGATGGCACGGTCCTCGCAGTCCCCCCTGCCCGCAAGGATGGTCTCCCCGGGGGATGCCCAGTACTCGAGATTGCCATATACCGCATAATCGCTTTCCCACCGTATCGAGCGGGCCACCCAGGACTCGGGAGACTCCCCTGATAGGCGCAGCTGCTGGCCGACGAGCTGCACAAGGGGGTCGGACGGATCGACGCGGGCATCGACGCCATCCAGCTCGTATGACGCCTGGAGCACGCCAAGATAGAGATTGGGATAGAGCACGACAAGCACGAGCGCGACTGAGCACACCAGGCCGAGTACCTTCTTCATGTATCTGCCTTAGAGGTTTTTTTTATATATTTGTTGATGCCCATGAGCACGGGCGTGCCGTCGAAGAGTATGGCGGCCACTGCCATGCACACAAGCGCCACCGCGGCCCACCAGGGCATGGCAGGAGCGGGCACCTCGGACTGGTGGGCGCTGTCGGCGTTATCGAGCACTACAAGGGAAAAGAGCGATGTGGATACCACTGTGGCGCCTTCGGGTGCCTCATCCGCCGGGCCATGGGCAAGGTACGCCCTCACGGGGGGCATCTCAGACGCCTGCAGCACAGGGGGCGACACCTCCTTGAACATGCCGTTAGTGGTGGCGCGCCCCGTCATTGCGGAAAAGAAGGATGCCTCAAATCCGGCACCGGCTGGAACGAGCAGCACGTCGCGCTGCCCCATGAGGGACGATATCCCCGCTGCAACGGCCTGTATGTCGGGATTTTCAGAATATTTGTCCAAGGACCGATGGCTCAGGGACGCGGGACAGAGGTGCACACGGTACGTGGAGGGCTGCGATTCGATAGCGTATGAAAACCCACCGGATCCGGACTCATCATCGTAGGTGCAGCGGAGGACGACGGAATGGGACATGGCAAGAAGCAGCATGCATGCGAGCGCCGCGACAGCGCCCACCCTCCGCGACGAGCCCGTGCCATAACCGGCATACAGTCTGCCGAGCCCCGCGCCGCCCACGGCTGCCAGAAAGAACGCCGCATGGAACCAGTACCTAAACGCGTATCCGGAATATATCGGCAGAAGGGCCAACGGGGCGGACACCGCCATTACCGCCCCCATATCCCGTTTTTTCATGAGGGGGCACAGTACGGCGATTCCCGCCCCGGCGCATGCAACAAGGAGCAGGTTGATCGAATAGTTCTGTGCAAGCTCGAACATTTCGATTGATGAGCGATTTCGGATTACATGCACCGCCCACGGTGCGTACAGCGCGTAAGCGCACCCGATTGCGAGAAGAAATCGATTCCGGCGATGGGGGGACGCCAGCGCAACGGCGAGCAAAGGGAGTACGAGCAGGTGGGGAAGCGTCAGGTGGCAATAAAGGGCAAGCGCGACGCAACAGGCGGCGGCGGCATACCGCTCACCCCTCGCAAAGTGGTACGCCCATACCATCAGCACCAGTGCCAGCATCGACGGGGAAAGGTATGCCGTGCCGTAAAAGACGCTCCACGAGGATGAAAAGAGAATGAGGGAAAAAAAGGATGCCGCCGCGCCGAACCACGCTCGGCAGACGTACCAGAGCGTTACGAGCACAACAGGGTACGTTGCGGCGCTGGCCCATGCGGACACTGCTGAGGGCCCAACGCCGAGCTTGAGCGGCACGAGGAGCAGGACGTGGTAGAGCGGCGGGTAGAGATTCGGCCTGCCGAAGGGCGCGTAGTGCAGGAAATCCGTCGCCACCACCCCTCCCGCCTGGCCGAATGACACAGCCATGGTAAGATGGTAGTAGATGTCCTGGAACACGGGAAAAAAATCCCTGCGCCATACCATAAGGGCGCATACCGCCGCCATGAGCGCCACTGATGCGGTGTCCCACCGCCCCGGATTGTGCATAGGCGACATACGGGGCCGCAAAATAATAAGATTGCGGAGATGAAAGGAAAAATATAAATGAATATACGGGCTTACCATATCATGCACGATGACATTGAACGCATCTATGCGATTTTAGAGGAGATACGGGAAGAAATACGGGAAATCAAGCAACAGATGGGCTCAAGCCCCCTCCCGTCCCCCGAAGAGCGCGAGGCACGACGGATCGGCGCGGCACCATCCTCCTCGATGTACGTGACAATCGAGGAAAAGAGCAGCTGGGACAGCTCCTCGATAGATAACCTCATCGAGTGATACCATGGACTTCGGAGTCATAGACGCCAACGCCCGCTACTACGGGCTTCCGCCACGGGTACTGATGGAAAATGCGGGGGCCGCCATAGCAAGGCATGTGCTCGGCAGGTACCGGCCGGCATCCGTTGCCATCCTGTGCGGCACGGGCAACAACGGGGGGGACGGATTCGTCATCGCCCGGCACCTGGACGATGATGCAGCGGTGCACGTCTTCCTTGCAAAGGACCCTTCGCTCATCCGCACCGAAGAGGCCCGTGCGAACTATGGCCTGCTCCGCTACTGCAAGGCGCCGGTCGGGGTCGCGGCAGGGGCGCCCGCCCTTGCGGGCTATGACCTCGTCATCGACGCCCTTCTCGGGACGGGGGGAAAGGGGACGGTGCGCGAGCCCTACCGGTCGCTCATTGCAGCTGCCAACGCCGCGGGGTGCCCGATACTAAGCGTCGATGTGCCATCCGGTGCAGGGACTGGCCATGCCGTCGACGCCGCAGAGACCATATCGTTGCATGAGAAAAAGCACGACGGCGCAGGCGTTCGTCCCATCGGCATCCCGTCGGGCATGCGCCGGCTGTGCGGCCCGGGAAACGTCCTCTTCCTGCATGCGCGGGGCACAGGCGCCCGCAAGAGGGACGGGGGAACGCTTCGGATCATTGGGGGGAGCTCGACATACCACGGCGCGCCGGCGTTTGCCGGCTGCGCGGCCGCAAATATCGTGGACCTTGTACATATGGCATGCCCCGCTACGGCTGCCGCCGCGCTGCGGACGATAAGCCCCGACTTCATCATCGAGGAATGCGGAAGTACCCACGTGGGGCATGAGATTCTCACAGCGTGCGCCCAAAAAGCTGACTGCACGCTCTGCGGGGTCGGCGCCGGGCGAAGACCCGAGACCGTCGACGCGCTCTGCGCGCTTTTCGAGCGCAATCGGGGAAAAATGGTCATCGACGCCGATGGGCTGTACGCCCTTGCGGGCAGGCTCGATACGCTACGCGGCGACATCTGCCTAACGCCCCACAGGGGAGAGTACGAGCGATTGTTCGGGGCGCCCCCGAAAGATATGGGCACACTGCGGGAATCGGTGGGACAGGCAGCGCGCGAGCACGGGTGCACCATCCTGCTCAAGGGAAAGACGGACATCATATCAAACGGAACGGAAACATGGCAAAACACAACAGGAAACGAAGGCATGGCCACCGGCGGCACGGGCGACGTGCTGGCGGGGACGGTGGCGGCGTTCGGCTGCACCAACACGCTGTTTGAGTCGGCCCTGGCCGGGGCGTTTGCCGTAGGGCGCGCAGGGGACGTCGCGTACGCCCGCGCCGCGACGTACTTCACGGCAGGTGATGTCGTGCGCGAGCTGCCAGGCGTTCTGGCCTACTGCGCCAGATGGTGACCAATCCCTTTAATAATCTTGAAACGAAGCTATTCATATGACTGTTAGAGCATCAAGCCCGGGAAATCTCTTCCTGTGCGGGGAGCATGCCGTTGTGTACGGGTATCCTGCCATAACCTGCTCCGTGGAGAGGAGGACCACGGTATCGCTGACGAGGTCCGATTCCAGCACCGTTCGCATCGTGTCCGACACATGCGGCGCCATCGAGGCGGAGATAACCGATTCTGGCCTGCGGACCACGGCGGACAACGAGGACCTGCGGATCTTTATGGAACTTATTTCCGACCTTCCCGTCACATCGGGGTTTGACGCGACCATTACCTCTGAAATCCCCCTCAAAAGCGGAATGTCCTCATCGACCGCCGTGCTCTCAAGCTTCCTTATGGCATGCTCTGAGGAGTTCGGGCTGGGCATACGCCCCGCCTCATACTATAAAAAGCTCCTGCCCGTGCAGCGGGCCATACACGGCGGAAAGGCAAGCGGGTCCGAAATCTACTCGTCGAGCGTGGGGGGATTCCACTACATACAGCGGGACGGCGATGCCATCAGCGCGAAGCGGATTGTCGAGCTCGACCTTGACATCATCATTGCGGACACCGGCGTGATTGCGCCGACACACCTTACCGTGGGATACCATATCCCAAGCCTCATCAAGCGGAAAAAGGGGCAGGTCTATGCTGCCTTTGACGCCATAGGGGACATAACGACACGCATGTCACGGGCGCTTGCACAGGGGGATGCGCCCGAAATCGGTGCGCTTATGAATGAGAATCAGGAAATTCTCAAAGCGCTTGGCGTATCCCACCCCAAGCTTGACGACTGCGTCAACGAGGCGAGAAACGCGGGCGCGCTTGGCGCGAAGCTTTCCGGGAGCGGATGGGGGGGCGTCATGTTCGCCCTCGTGGAATCCGATACCAAGGAACAGGTCCGGGCTGCACTGGAAAGCACCTGGGCCCGAGTCATAACCACGTCCATCGGGGGGCCGGGGACGAGACTGGAGGAATAATCATGCATATCATCGTTGGGATCACCGGCGCATCGGGATACGTCCTGGGGCACCGAATAACACAGGCATTGTCAGAAGGGTGCCACGAGGTAACGCTTATCATTTCCGATGCCGCCGAAAAGATTGCGGCAATAGAGGGCCAGTCGCCCGAACTAACGCGGCGCCTGGCAGTGCGCGCCTACCGCGAGCAGGAGCTTGCGGCACCCGTATCGTCATCGACCGAGATGCCCGACGCCATGATCCTGGCGCCCTGCTCGCTTAGGACACTCTCGTCGATAGCCCGGGGGCACGGCGGCAATCTCATCACGCGCTGCGCGGAAAACTGCCTTCGCATGCGCAGGCCCCTTGTGGTCATGGCACGGGAAACGCCCCTGTCCCTTATGGCCATAGAAAACATGCGCACCCTATCGCTGGCGGGCGCCATCATGCTCCCGCCGGTAATGGCATACTACACGAATCCACAGACCGTGGACGACGTCACCACGTTTTTTGTCGGCAAGGCCCTTGACGCGCTCGGGGTCGGCCACTGCCTGCCCGGATGGGAGGGGACCTGATGAGAGAACCGAGCTTTCGCGCCCTGGTCAGGGACATGGATGAGGCAGGACTGCTAAAACGGATAATTACCCCCGTCGACACTACGCTCCAGGCGGCAGCCTTGGCGGCACGCTACGACGGCACGCCCGTTCTCATGGAGCATCCGACGACAGGCACCTGCCCCCTCATCGCCGGCGTGGGGAGCGACAGGAGCTACTACGCCATGGCGCTTGGCATCCCGCGGGACCAGCTGCTGCACCGATTGTCCGGCGCCTTTGAGTCGAAGGCGTATCCGGAAGAGTCCAGCTCAGCGCCGTGCAAGGAGGTGCGCACGTCACGCCCCGATCTCGGGACCCTGCCGCTGCTGACGCATTTCGAAGGCGACGGCGGCCCGTATATCACATCGGGCGTCGCCATCGTACGCGACCCAGACCTTGGCCAGAACATGTGCTTCCACCGCCTCATGCAGGCGGGAAAGGACAGGCTTGTCGCCCGCATCGTCGAGGGAAGGGGCACGCACACGGCGCTCCAGAAGGAAGGGGAGCTCGATGTGGCCGTATGTATCGGCGCCCCGCTGCATGTACAACTTGCGGCAGCGTGCTCTCCGCCGCCAGGCCATGACGAGATGCGCATCGCGCACGGCCTCCTGGACACGCCGGTGGTGCGGGCGGAGTCGTCGGACCTCCTAGTGCCGGCCTACACTGAAATCGTCCTTGAGGGCCGCATCATCGCCGAGCTTGCCGATGAGGGCCCCTTTGTGGACCTTACGCAGACCCCTGACACGACGCGACGGCAAAACGTCGTCGAGCTCACGCATATGACAACGCGCAGAGACCCGCTCTACCAGGCGCTCATACCGTCCTCGCTCGAGCACAAGATGCTTATGGGCATGCCGAGGGAACCGAGCATCTACCATTTCGTCTCCCGGGATGTCACGGTGAAAAACGTGCTTGTAACGCCCGGCGGCTGCTCATGGCTCCACGCAGTGGTGCAGATTGAGAAGAAGGATGAGGCTGACGGGCCAAACGCCCTCAGGCAGGCGTTTGAGGGGCATACCTCGCTTAAGCACTGCGTCGTGGTAGACGGCGATATAGACATCTACGACCACGACGACGTCGAGTGGGCCGTTGCCACCAGATTCCAGGCATCGCGGGACATGACCGTCATGGAACAGCAGGGGGGCTCGTCCCTCGACCCGTCGGCAACGCACGGGCAAGGCAAAAAATCGCTCACCGACAAGGTGGGGATTGACGCCACCATACCGCTTGGCAGGGACAGGACGCATTTTAAGAAAGTGCCTTTTGCTCCCCTCGACCCCGCCGCATTCAGGTGATTCCATGCACCTGGCACCAGACGAGCAGGCCATCTACGATGGAGAAAGGGGGGCGGTTCCCCAAAAGGCGATGGAGATACTAGTAGCCCTGGGAAAGATATACGGGGCAGACCGGCTCATACCGGTGCAAAGCGTACAGGTTGCCGGCGTGAGCTACAAGAATCTCGGCGAAGCGGGAAAGGACTTTATCGGATGGTGGGTCGATCACGGGGCATGCGCCACGGCGCCCGCCATGCTCAATCCGGCAGGTATCGACCTCGTGCGATGGGAAGAGCTTGGATTCCCCCCTGAATTTTCATGCAAACAGAAGGAGATTGTTGCCATGTATGCCGATATCGGCATCATGCCCACCTGCACCTGCACACCCTACGAGGCGGGCAACATCCCGAAGATGGGGGACCACCTCGCATGGAGCGAGTCGTCCGCCGTGTCCTTTGCCAACAGCTATATCGGCGCGCGCACCAACAGGGAGGGGGGGCCGTCGGCGCTGGCGTCCGCGATTATCGGGAAGACCCCGAACTACGGGTACCATCTCGACGACGCACGCCAGCCGACGCTCTGCTTCGACGTGGGTGCCCCTGTTGAGACGGAGGCGGACTGCGGGGCGCTGGGCGTCATCGCTGGGCGGTTCGCCAAGCGGGGCGTTCCGTACTTTTCCGGCATGCCGCGCCTGCGGACATGCCAGTTCAAGCAGCTTGGCGCCGCAATGGCGGCGACGGGCTCCGTTGCGCTATACCACGTGGATGGCCAGACGCCCGAGGCGCTGCGCGGCAAGACGCTCCCCCGGGGCACTCAGCGCCAGGGGATCCCCAACCTCAAAGAGGGGTACGACCTGCTCAACACCGGCGGGGACGCCATCGACTTCGTCTCGCTGGGGTGCCCGCACGCATCGATAGGGGACGTGAGGGAGATAGCCACCCTCCTCAAGGGGAAAAAGGTCGCCATACCGTGCTGGATAACAACCTCTGCCGCGGTGCTGTGCCAAGCACAGCGCTACGGGTACTTCGACCGCATCGAAGGCGCCGGCGCAAAGCTCGTTGCCGACACCTGCATGGTGGTCTCGCCCATCGAGTCGTTCGGGTACGAGACCGTTGCCACAAACTCGGCAAAGGGGTGCTACTACATGCAGTCGTGGTGCAAGGTCGAAACGAGATTCGGCCCCATGGGGGCCTGCATCGACGCAGCCGTATCGGGGCGGTGGAAGGCATGAAACACACGGGGCGGGTCATAAAGAGGGGGCATGCGGAAGGCACGGCGCTTGTAAGCAGGGACCCCCTATCGTTCCTCGGGGGCGTCGACCCTGATACAGGCATCGTCATCGCCCACGACTCGGACATACGCGGCAGGTCGGTAAAGGGGAAAATCCTCGTCTTCCCCCACGGCAAAGGCTCTACGGTGGGTTCGTACATCCTGCTGCGCCTCAAGAAGAACGGCACGGCGCCGCTGGGCATCATCAACGAGTCATCAGAGCCCATCGTAAGCGTGGGCGCCATTATCGCGGACATACCCATGGTGGACTGCATCGGCATCGGCACGCTCTCCACAGGGGACCACATTGCCATCGACGGCGAGATGGTCACGGTGCGCAAGAAAGAAAAGGGGCAATCCACATAAGGCATGTGAGATCATGTGGAACGACATCACATACTACTTCAAGTCATCACCCAAGCGGCGCGAGGTGGCCTCGCTCTTCCTGCGCCTAGGCCTTTCGGTACGGGAGAATGGGAAGGTCTACTGCCAGGATATCGAGGTGCCGCAGAAAAAGATAGCAGATACGCTCGGCCTTGACAGGAGGGTGGTTAACGAGGCGGTCAGGGACATCCTTTCCCACGATACCCTCAAAGCGGTGTTTTCCGCCCTGCAGCCGCGGGCGTTCTTTCGCGATGCGGCGCTGCCCATGGGGTGGGGCGTCGTGGAGATTGAGGCATCGTCCGAAAACGTCGGCATCGTCGCGGGCGTAGCCGCACTCGTCGCACAGGAAAACATTTCCATCCGCCAGGTAGTGGCAGACGACCCCTCGCTCAATCCGCAACCGAAGCTCACACTCATAACAGAACAAAAGATCCCGTCACGCCTTCTTGAGGAGATACTTAAGGTACGGGGAGTCAGGAAGGTGTCCATCTATTAGCGGCGGCAGACTCACACCCCTATCCCTTCCCATGGGGAGCCCATTGGTATTCCTGGTAATCATCCTGCTGCCGCTGCTGCTCGTTTTCATATTCATCGGAGCCATAAAGCAGGCGTTTTTGGCGCTGGGCGTCCCCCCCATAGCGGCGCCCCTCCTGGTGGTCGTGGCGGTGCTGGGAAGCCTTGTCAACATACCGCTAAAGGAGGTACACTGCGTCAGCAGGGGCGACCACCCGCCGGTATCGGGGCTCTACGGATTTATCTACCCGCAGTCGCAGCGGCTTTACTCGTTCTGCAAAACAACGATAGCCATCAATGTAGGGGGCGCCGTCGTGCCGCTCCTGCTCTGCGCATACCTCATGGTACGGTACCCGGGGTACCTGTTCCCCGAATGCCTCGTCACCGTGCCGATAAGCGTGCTCGTGTGCTACCGCATAGCGCGCATCGTGCCCAACGTGGGCATCGTCATGCCAACCTTTGTCCCGCCCCTTGTCGCGGCGATCCTTGCCACAGTCTTTAGCAGGTCGGATGTTGCGGTGCCCCTCGCATTTGTCACCGGCGTGCTCGGTGTCATCATCGGGGCGGACATCCTCAATCTGCTGGATGTGACGAACACGACGGCACCCACCGTGTCCATTGGCGGCGCGGGAACGTTTGACGGTATCTTCCTTACCGGCATTATTAGCGTATTACTCGTATAGAGGAGAGACCATGACTGTAATTAAAGTAAAGTGCCCACACTGTGAAAAGGAACATTTTGTCGATGTCGATATGGACCCGCGCACCAGAAAGGTAACCGCGCTGTCGCTCGACGACTCCGAAAGCGTAACGAAGCGATTCGAGGAGGTTGTCAATGCGGTCCTCGAACGCCACAACGGCTATGCGCCGATCTCGATTATCACCATCGAGGCATCGAAGAAGGGCCTTGAGTCCGCCCTTGTCAAGCGCATGCTCAACAACTACATCAACAGCGGCAAGCTCAGGGTTGAAAACGACACCATAACGTGGTAGCACGCCCTATGCCAGCACGATTGGCACGGGGACCAGACAGAGCACGAATACCACAAGCGCCAGCACCGCCACTACTTTTGAGTATGCTGAAAGCGGTGTGAGCTCATCCAGCGGGCCAGGATGCCCGCCCTTGGTGACGAAATGGGCGAATATGCCCCATATGAGCCACCCGGACCACGTGTACGAGCGAAGGCCGATAAATCCCATCTCTGACGCAAGGCCCAGCAGGCCGAGGCCGAGGAGAATCTTTACCACCCACGAGGATATCCTGCGGTGGCCCCGGTCGCCGAACAGCGCCCGTATTATGTGGCCCCCGTCGAGCTGCCCCGCGGGAAGGAGATTGAGCATGGTGACAAACAGGCCTACCCACCCCGCAAAGGCCAGGGGGTGTATCCACAGCGCCATGCCCTCAGGCACACTGATCGATATGGATGAGAGCAGCCAGAACAGCAGCGAGTTGCCGAGATAGTACCCGCCCTCCGCACTGCCGGGAAGCGACGGCACGATATAAGAGAGCTTCAGCCCGATAATGGTCACGGGGATGGCCACCGCGACACCGACGAGGGGGCCCGACGCACCCAAGGTGACTGCATCGTTTTTAGTGGGAATGGGCGACTTCATCTTAATGAGTGCGCCAAGCGTCCCCAGCGGCAGGAACGGCATGGGTATAAAGTATGGCCAGCTTGATGAAATGCCGCTCTTTATAGACTGTATCTTGTGCCCCATCTCGTGGAGGCCGAGTATCGCCATAAGCCCGAATGAGAAGCTTGCCGCCCCCGCCCATGCGCTGCCCATAAGCCCCTCATCGACAAGGGGCGCCGAGAGGAGGTACCCTGCAAAGAGGGTCGAGGCGACCGTAGCGGCAAAGAGCGCAATATATACCCACGAACCTGAAAATCTCCCTTTTGAGGTACGGCCCTGGCGGGGAAGCAGGAACGCGAAGAATTTACCGTCCCGTTCCCGGAGGTATGCGTCAAAGCCCATTGGCGAAAACGCGGCCACAACGTCCTTGTACACAGGCTGGGCAGGCCCCAGCTCAACGGACACGACCGGCCCTGTGCTCGTTACCTGGCGAACGTCGAGCCTACCGGTTGCGGCGTCATGTATATCAGTAAGGAAAGAATCTTCCGCTATGCCATGGGACTCCATGAGCAGGCCGCCGCATTTCGGGCATTCCGGCCCGATGCGCCCTGTGCTCGTTGCCGTATGCCCGCAGTACGGGCACTCGTACCGGTACTCCATATGTTGAGTACATGGTGTCATTTTTAAGAGTATGGGAGGGCATACGCTCCGGTAATATATATAAAGCGCACCAGCAACCCTACAGCATGGATTACTTCCCCTATGAGGCGGTGCGGCCGGGACAGGAACCATTTGTAACCCTTGTCAGAGAAGCGGTCGAGAAGGGAAAAAACGTGGCCATCGAGGCACCGACGGGATTTGGCAAGACGGCATGCGTCCTTTCCGCAGTCCTCCCCGTTGCCGATGCGCAGAACAAGAAGATCGTCTACCTGTGCAGGACGCACAAGCAGATGGACCGCGTCATAGAGGAACTCAAGCTCATATCCGGGCACAAGCCCGTATCCGGCATTTCGCTGCGGGGGAGGAGGGAGATGTGCCTGTCCCCCCTGGTGCTCAACAATACGCAGGACTCGAGCTCGTCGATGTACGTGTGCCGGCTGCTGCGCCGGATGAAGCGGTGCACGCACTACAACAACACCAAGGAGCAGGAGGAGCGCGCGCTTGCCATGGAGATGCAATACGCAAAGGGCGTCGTGAGCAGCAACGACGTAAAGCGTGCGTGCGAGGACGCCGCGTTCTGCCCGTACGAGGTGGCAAAGGCGGTAATGGGGCACACCCAGGTGATAGCCTGCTCCTACCTGTACCTGTTCTCACCGGAAATCAGGGAGGGATTCCTTGAGGGGCTGGGCGCAAATCTTGAAGACCTCATCATCATCCTGGACGAGGCGCACAATCTGCCAGACCTGGCAATCGACCTCGGTTCTTCGCGGCTTTCCCTGACCGCGCTCAAAAACGGCATGCGCGAGGCAGCCGAATACAACGAGCGCGAAATAGCCGCCTTTCTTGAGCTGTCGTACCAGGCACTGCTGTCCCTGGACTCGAAGTACCGGCTGGAAAAGGGCGATGAGGCCCGCATACTCCCGTCAGAGTTCATATCGTATTTTTTCGGCACATCGACCCCGTTTCCCAATGAAAAGGGCATCGGTGAGCTTGAAGAGCTTATCGAATACATGCTCAAGCAGGGGGAGGAGGTCCAGAAAACCATGCTCAATAAGGGAAAGCCGCCCCGCTCGTACATCCACAGCTGCGGCGCGTTCCTGAACAACTGGATATCCATGCGCTCCAGGAAGGACTTCTGCTTCCTCCTCGTAAGCTACGTTACCACGGCGGGAACGCAGGGCATCCGGCTCGAGATCGTGGACCTAGACCCGCGCAACATCACCACGCATGTCACCGACAACTGCTTTGCCGCCGTTGCGATGTCGGGGACGCTTTCGCCCCTCGTGGCGTTTGCCGACACCGTGGGGCTTTCAAACTATGAGGCCAAGTCGTTCCCGACACCCTTTAGCCAGTCGAATCTCCTGGCAATCGGGGCGAGGGGCGTGACCACGAAAGGCTCGCACCGAGGGCTCGACATGTACCGGAAGATAGCGTCGAAGGCCGCTGAAGTCGTCAAAAACACACCAAAAAACGTCGGCATCTTCGCCCCGTCCTACGAAGTGCTCGAGGGGGTGCTCTCCGGCGGCCTCAAATACATCATCGACAAGCCGCTCTACGTAGAGTCGCGCCAGCTCACATCGGCAGAGAACGACCGGATGGTCCGGGCGTTCAAGGCACACGGCAAAAAGGACGGCGCCGTCCTCCTCGGAGTGCTGAGCGGCAGGAACGCGGAGGGGCAGGACTACCCCGGCGACGAGATGAACGCCGTCGTGCTCCTGGGGATACCGTATGCACGGCCCACGGCACGCGTCAAGGCGCAGATCGACTATTATTCCCAGGTGTTCCCCAACAGGGGGAGCTACTACGGGTACTACCTCCCGGCGCACCGGAAGCTCAATCAGGGGGCGGGGCGTGCGCACAGAAAGCTTGACGACAAGGCCGCCATCGTCTTTTTGGACTTCCGCGTGCTCCAACCGTTTGTGAAAAAGGACATCCCATTCTGGATACAGCGCGACCTGCGGCCGGTCAACGATGTCCCGGGCGCGGTGGGCAACATGGTCCACGCGTTCTTCAGCACGGGCGCAAGAAAGGATATTTAAGCGACTGGGCACCAGGAATAGCGTGAACAGGTATTGTCGGAACATCACGTTTAGGGAAATCGGGGTCGCGGGGCAGGCCATCCTTTCAGAAAGCCATGTAGCGGTCGTTGGCGCAGGGGCGCTAGGGGGGACACTTGCACTCCACATGGTGCGTGCCGGCGTCAAAAGCCTGACAATCTGCGACAACGATACCGTTGAGATCCACAACATCGCACGCCAGCTCCTGTACGACGAGGCCGACGTGGGGGCGTCAAAACTGCAGACCACGGTGTCCAAGCTTACGCGCATGAACGGGGATGTGGAGGTAAGAGGCATCGAGGAGTTCCTTACCGAAAAGACGGCACCCTCGATTCTGGACGGGGCTGACATCATCCTCGACGGGACCGACCGCATGGAGCCCCGTTACGTCATGAACGCGTACAGCCAGGATCACGAGGTCCCGTACGTCTATGGTGGCGTTCTTGGCAGCCACGGCATGCTCTACGACGTCGTTCCGGGCGCTGAGAGGCCCTGCCTCGCATGCATATTCCCAAAAAGCGATGCCATGAAGCGGGCCCCCACCTGCGCGGAGGTGGGAATCGTCAACACGGTCCCGGCCATCATCGCATCGATGCAGGCTACAGAGGCGATAAAGATCCTCCTTGGAAAAGCGTATGCGAAGGAGCTGATAATCTACGACGCGTGGCGGCAGGCCTTCGACAAGGTAGCTGTAAAAAAGCGGCCTTCGTGCCCCGTGTGCTCAGGATGACCCCTCGTCATCGCTTACCCACACGACCTTCTTGCCGATGAATATCTTCTTACCCTTCTTCTCCTTGTTCGCCTTGGATTCCTTCCGCTTTTGCGCCAAGGACTTGTTCTCGTCCTTTCTCCATTTCTTTGACTTAGCCATCAGGCCACCTTCCTATGATACGAAATCGCTGCCGGCATTGAAAAATACTTCCATTGGGCACCCGGGGCAATCATGCCATAGACGCGCCATCGCATCGATACTAAACCGTATGGCCACTTGCCGCCAATGGTGGTGCCGGGGCCCCCTATGGCGTCAAAGGCCGCCTTGCCGATGATGATAAAAAGCATCCCTGTTTTTGGCATT
>CAYSZY010000028.1:0-15816 GCA_964435645.1 uncultured Thermococci archaeon
CCAATTATGGAAACAAAACCTGATTTATGACTCATTATTATTAATTTTTTATTTTCCGCCCTGTTGTGACATCCAGGGCGCTTTTGAAACGTCGCTTGGCTGGCGTATATAGTGATCGCTCTCCGCCACGCCGCAGGGGGGTCCTGCCGTATTCCTTGGCAATAATGCCCCCTTAACCGCCGCTTCTGGCCCGGGAAGGCACGTAATTAACGGAAATGGGTGAAAATAAAGCAAACAATTATAAAGGCGCCGCTTTTTTCACAATAAAGCCACAAGATACTGATGGGGCGTAACCCCCGACTGCTATTTTGAAAATATTAGAGATGTATAATATGAAATTTGAAGAGATGGGGCTTGAAGAGAGCATTCTCAACTCATTGCAGAGAATAGATTTTGAGAGCCCAACAAAGATTCAGGAAGAGGCGATACCTCTCATAAAAGCAGGCCACGATGTGTTTGGCCAATCGGCGACGGGCTCTGGAAAGACAGCTGCATTCGGCATCCCGCTTCTAGAAAAGATGGAGAACGGCAAGGGCATACAGGCCCTCATCCTGGAACCCACCAGGGAGCTTGCGAATCAAGTCGCATCAGAGCTCAAGAAGTTCTCACGATTCAAGAAGGTTAAAATCGTTACAGTGTACGGTGGCGTTTCATTCCAGCCGCAGATCAAGGGGCTTAAGACTTCTGAAGTCGTTGTCGGAACGCCCGGTCGCGTCATGGACCTTATGGGCAAGGGGCACATGCCTCTTGACAATATCAAGCTCTTTGTCCTTGACGAGGCGGACAAGATGATAGACATGGGCTTTTTTGATGACATGGTCCGCATCGCTGATCAGACGCCGGAAAACAGGCAAACACTGCTCTTTAGCGCAACCATGCCAGAAAAGCTCAAGTACATACGAAAGAAGTTTTCCCACAAGGCAAAGGTCGTCGAGTCCTCCTTTAAGGTACGGGACGATTTCCTCAAGCAGTCCTTTATCGAGGTGCCATACACCAAGAAGTTTTCGCTGCTTATGCACCTGCTTGTGACGGAACGGCCCGAGCTGACCATCATTTTCTGTAACGCCCGCCACGAGGCAGACGATGTCGCATGGAATCTCAAGGAGCAGGGAATCAACGCACGGGCGCTCCACGGCGGCATGCCGCAGAACAAGCGTGAAAAGACCATGCACCAGTTCCACGACAAGCGCATAGATGTGCTCGTCGCAACGGACGTCGCGGGCCGCGGGATAGATATCAAGGATGTAACACACATCTTCAACTACAGCATACCCTCCAATTCCGAAGACTATGCAAACAGGATCGGGCGTACGGCGCGTGCCGGCGAGATGGGCATTGCAATATCGCTCCTGAGCAGGGACGACCATGATGCGTTCCGCCGTGTCCAGCATACATTTTCGTATGATATCGAAGAGATGGAGGTACCCCAGTTCCGGGTGCTCCCGTTCAAAAAGCACGAATACTCCCGTTCCTCAGGCGGGCCGAGGAAATCGTACGGCGGACGGGGCGGCGACCGCCGTGGGCCACCGAGGGGCGGGCCACGGAGAAGCAGCGAGGGGCAACCCAAGTACCGCTCAAGCAAGCCATACAAGAAGCGGGAATAATCAATTTCCTTCCCGCATGCCTAGGGGCATGCGGGTTACATATTTTTTCCAGACATATTTGATAATATTATATGATGCCGTATCGTTACTCCGTGCAGGATATGTGCCCCATATTCCCTGATCTCATGCATATATCTTTTTAAAATTACAGTAACACTATTTTTTGCCAGTCTGCATCATCACGCCGGCACTACCCTTCTGTTCGGTTAACTGGATTATCAGGGCAGGCATCAACGCTCCCGTCGCGGCACAAAAGAGAACGTGTCGACATCAAAGAGCCCCCGGTCCGTGAGCTTGAGGCTCGGTATGACTGGCAGCGCCATAAACGAGAGCGTTGTCACCGGGTGGGACATCCTGCACCCCTGTTCCCTCAGCAAGGCATTATACTCTCTGAGATATTTTATCAGGAAGATGGATTGTGGTGCGTACATGAGTCCAGCTATGCCAAGCGGTATGACCATACTGCCTCCCCCCGATGCGATTGAAAGGCCTCCCGCATCCCCTACGATGCCCATCAACGCCTCGATGATTCGCTCGTCATCCGACCCCACTGCAATGATATTGTGGGAGTCGTGTGCTATGGTCTGTGCCATGGCGCAGTCTTTAAGCCCGAATCCCTTGATGTGGCATGCGGAGACGTGACTCCCCGTATACCGGTCCACCACCACGAGCTTTTGCCACCCGTCACGGTCGCCGCCACGGAGGTGGTCAGTGACGAGCTGGCCGTCGCGAGCACCGATGCAGTGGTCCCCCCACCCGTCAGGGATGGAAATGTCCTCGATGCGGGGGACACATGCATTCATCTTGTTATAGGGGAACGTAAGGGGCTGCACGCGCCCATGACTGTCGCCCCTTTTTGCAATCACCTGGCCCCTACAGATGGTGCGCTCGGGGATAAATGTTTCCACGTCCTGCAGCACGAGCATGTTTGCATGCCGCCCTGGCTCAAGCGCGCCGGCGTTTATGCCGTAGTGCGATGCCGGATTGATTGTCGACATTCTCAGTGCATCAAGCGGGTCTTTGCCTTCCATGACCGCCTCGGCGAGTATGGAATTTATATGGCCTTTTGAAAACAGCTCGATGAAATTACGGTCATCGGTGCAGAATGCAAACGCGTCCTCCATCCCGATAAGCGCCTTGAGATTCTTTGCGCTTGATCCTTCCCGAATAAATATCTTCATGCCCGCCGCGGCTTTCTCCTGTGCCTCCTCACGTGTTGTGCATTCGTGCTCGGTGGATATTCCTGCGGCAATGTACTTCCTTAGCGCTTCCCCCGAGAGGCCGGGGCAGTGCCCGTCCACCGGTTTTTTGTGCCGCTTTGCCGCCGCAATCTTTGCCATGCAGTCGGGGTCGCCTGCAAGGACGCCCGGATAGTTCATCATCTCCCCGAGCCCCACCACCTCGTCCATCGACAAAAGAAGATCGATATCCTCGGGGCCGAGTGTCGCCCCCGATGTCTCAAAGGGTGTTGCGGGGACGCACGATGGGGCAGTAAAGTAGATGTCGATTATCGCCTGTTGGGCATCGGCCATCATGTAGGCTATTCCTTCCATGCCCATGACGTTTGCTATCTCGTGGGGATCGGCAACGACCGCCGTTGTCCCGAAGGGCGCTACGATATCCGCAAATGAGGATGGTGGCAGCATGGTGCTCTCGATGTGTATGTGCGGGTCTATGTACCCCGGGCACAGATAGGTTTCGTAGGGCCCCTTGGACTCTTCCACCGTCTGGATATGCTCGTCGTAGGTGATGATCCCCGGGTATATGTCTTTGTGCCTGACATCGATGATGTTCCCTTTTATCTGCATGACATATCATCCCTCGGTTAACTATTTATTATTCTCGCTCTCGAGCCGGGGCCACGGTAAGTCCCACAGCCCCGCTATGCTTCGGATGCCAATGCTCGGGAAGTGGGGGTAGCGAAGCGGGGCCATCCACCGTAATCCCTTCCCCTTTTCTTGCTACGTAATCTTTTGCGTATCGCCTCGATGAGGCCAGGGCCAGGTATTTGCCCCCGCATTGGGGCGGAGCGCTAAGCGTAATCCCCCCACAAAAGAACATCGCAACTGCCGCAACTGCCGCCAGCAATCGTGTCCTTATCGGGCCATCATGGCGCTGTACCCATATCGTAATCTTCCCCGAACTCGTGTGTTGCGCCGTAATCTTCCTCGTATCAAAGATATTATTAATGTGGAGGACATATATGCAGTGGGGTTGGAATGATGCATGTCACGGAGTTTACAAACGAGCAGCTGACCGATTTTTCTTTGGAGAAGAGTCAGCAGGCATTTCTTGATGCATTGGAAGGGGTACGGGATACATTTGGAAAAGAGTATCCCATGGTAATAAACGGGGAAGAGCGGGAGTCCGAGCATGTCATCGAATCTCGGAATCCCTCACGCCCCGAGGAAATTATCGGGCTGGTGCACGCAGGCGACAAGGCACGTGCCGCCGAAGCCGTGGAAGCGGCGAACGAAGCGTTTCCCCGCTGGGCGGCACGCCATGCGCACCACCGCGCAATCTGCCTGCTCAAGGCCGCCGAGCTTATGCGCAGAGCTAAGCACGACCTCTCCGCAACAATGGTGTTTGAGGTCGGAAAACCATGGGCCGAGGCGGACGCCGATACCGCCGAGGCCATTGATTTTCTCGAATACTACGCGCGCCAGGCGCTGCTGTACGCCAGGGGAAAGGAGGTCAACCCCTCCCCCGGGGAGATAACGACATACCGCTACCTGCCGCTTGGCGTCGGCGCAATCATACCGCCGTGGAACTTTCCTGCCGCAATCCTTACGGGCATGACCGCCGCGGCGCTTGTATGTGGAAATGCGGCCGTCCTCAAGCCTGCTTCGGACACGCCGGTGGTGGGCGCCAAGGTGGCCCGCATCCTGCACGATGCCGGGGTGGACAAGACGGCACTGTCCCTTGTGCCCGGCCCCGGAAAGAGTGTCGGGGAAGAGCTGGTCATCCACCCGCTTACCCGATTCGTCAGCTTTACGGGTTCCATGGAGGTGGGAAAGCGCATTTACCAGCAGGCGGCAATCGTGTGGAACGGCCAGAAATGGCTCAAGCGCGTCGTAACGGAGATGGGCGGAAAGGACGCCCTTATCATTGACTCGCCGTGCGATATCGGGTTGGCGGTGCGGGACACTATCTCATCTGCGTTCGGGTTCCAGGGCCAGAAGTGTTCGGCGTGCTCACGCGTCATCGTTGTCGAGCCCTGCTACAAGGAGTATATCAAGCGCCTGCTGGAGGAGGTCAAGTACCTCAAGGTCGGCAATGTCGAAAGCCCCGAAACCTTGATGGGCCCGCTTTCCTCACAGGCCGCGCTTGACAAGGTGCTCTCATACATCGAGGTGGGAAAGCAAGAGGCGACGCTTGCGCACGGCGGGAGGCGCGTCGGCGAGCGGGGCTTTTTTGTCGAACCCACCATCTTTGTCGACGTGCCACCGGACGCACGAATCGCACAGGAGGAGATTTTCGGCCCGGTGCTTTCCGTCATCAAGGTGTCGTCCTTCGAGGAGGCGCTGACCGTTGCGAACAGTACGGACTACGGGCTCACCGGCGGCATATACTCGCAATCGAGAGAGCATATCGAACGCGCGAAACGAGGGCTTTTTGTGGGGAATCTGTACGTCAACAGGAAGATAACAGGGGCGCTTGTGGGCGTGCAGCCGTTTGGCGGGTTCAACATGTCCGGCACGTGCTCAAAGGCCGGGGGGCCCGATTACCTGTCGCTGTTCCTCCAGGCAAAGTCTGTTGTCGAGCGATTGTAGGGGAACGTAATCGTTCCCCCTTTTCTCTTATGCATATGCCCTTTTTTTCATCACTGCGAGGCTCAGCAGGGACATCGCAACCATAAACGCCACTAGGATTCCCAGCGTCTGCCAGAGCTGGGGCACGCCCCATCCCCGTACCATCACTGACCGCAGCCCGTCTGCGGCGTAGGTAATGGGGATCCATGACGCCACGGTCCGCATAATGCCTGGCATCGACTCAATGGGCCACAGGACCCCTCCCAGTATGATAAACGGGAGGAATATCATGGGAAGGAACTGCACCGCCTGGTACTCGTTTTGCGCAAGGACCGAAAGCAGCGTCCCCAGCGATTGTATCCCGATGGAGTATATGCCGATTATGGCAAGCGCAAGGATTACCGATCCCTCGATGGAGATACCAAAGATGAGGATGGCTATGCCCATGAGCTCAAGCGACTGCACTACGGCGATAAGCCCGTATGCCAGCATGTATCCCAGGTTGATTTCCCAAAACCTTATTGGTGAGACAAGCAGGCGGTCGAGCGTGCCGCTAGTTCGCTCCCTGACGAAGGAGACAAGCGTCAGAAGCATCGTCATCATGGTCGCCACCAGCACGAGGATGCCGGGGACAAAGAAGTCAAAAAAGGACGAACGCTCCCCGTAAACGGCGGTTGTCGCAAGGATTGTTTCCATCGTGATTGCACCCTGTCGTTCCTCCATTACCGTCTGAACGCCCCCCATGACCGTTGACATGATGGATCCGGCCACCTGGGTGTTTGTCTTGTCAATATAAAGCGTAAGCGAAGGGGTCGGCGCAGATATGCCTTCCACCGCTACCGCGAGTTCCTGGCCCCCTATGCGTATGGTGCCGTCATGCTGCCCCAGCGCGAGCGAGGTTAGCACCGTTTGGGTGAATTCCGCTTCAATATGCAGAAACGCCCATGCCTGCCCTGTTTCCACGAGGGCGCGGGCATCCGCCTCATTACCGTAATATGTTATCGAGAGCGTCTCCTCGCCAAGCGAGTCCACAACTGCCTGTGAGAGATTAAGCTGAAGCGTCGCCGTCGTACCGTCGACTAGGGGAAGCACGGCGGTGCCGCTGTCATCATTTACCACAGCAAAGCCGATGTCATGTGGTTCTCCTGCAAAGGAATACCCGAACAGGACCATGATGACAAGGGGCCCAAGCACTATCATCGCGAGCGTCCTTCTGTCGCGCCGTATCTGGCGCAGGACATTTTTTGCCACCGCACCGTACCCGCTCACTGTGCACACCCCCCGACAAGGGACATGAATGCGTCTTCAAGGCACGGGCATCCCGTTTCCGCCAGTATCGACTGCGGTGGGCCGTCTGCGATGACGCGCCCTGCGCGCAGCATGATGACCCTGGAACAGTTTGCCGCCTCGTCCATGTAGTGTGTCGAGATAAGTATGGTCTTTCCCTGGCTGCGTATCTTTGCAAAGTATTCCCAAAACGACGCGCGCAGTTCAGGGTCCACCCCAACGGTTGGTTCGTCGAGCACCAGCATGTCAGGGTCGTGCACCATGGCGCATATCATCGAGAGCCGATGCTTCATGCCCCCGCTTAGCGCCTTGACCGGCGTATCTATCTTTTCCGTAAGGTCGACGAGGGTGAGGAGCGAAGCGCTCTTCGTGCGGAACTGCCCCGCGGGCACGCCGTAGAGTTCTGAGAAGAACTGGAGATTTTCACGCACGGTCTGGTCCTGGTAAAGCGCGGATTCCTGGGGCATATACCCAATCGAGCGCTGTTTTTCGGGCGTCGGCAGTACAGTTCCCCCCATCAGTACCGACCCCCCGTCTTTTCGCAATATGCCGCATATGATCTTGATGGTAGTGGTCTTTCCGCATCCGTTGGGCCCAAGCAGCCCCACAACCTCCCCCCTGCCGATCCCAAACGTCACTCCGTCAAGCGCCACGACGCTCCCGTATCCCTTTTTTATGTCCCGTACCTCAAGCATGCCATCACACTCCCTGCCCCATGGCTGCACCTGAAAGGATGATATCGAGGTATGCACGTATCTTTTTCGATGATTCTTCCGGTCTAAGTGGAAGGAAGGTCTGCGAGCTGAAATGAAGCATGATAAGGAAGCTTATCATCTGCATAGACGCTACGGCGGTGTCGATGCGCCTCATTTTGCCTGCACGTATTTGCCGTTCCATATATCCTGACAACATGCGGATAAGCTCGCCCGGCACCGCCATTATGTGGGGTGAGACGGCATCGTTGTTCCATCCCCCAAAGACCATTGAGATGATGAAGTTGCCACGTGCCGTAAAATACTTCATCATGCCATTGCATATCACGTCCAGGCCTGCTTCGAGGCCGGCTGATTCAGCCGCCCCAATTAGGTCGGTAACATACCCTAGCGTGTATGTCTTATGGCGTTCTATGACCGCTTTTGCAAGCTCCCCCTTGCATCCAAATTTCCTGAATATGGTCACCTCGTTGACATCTGCGGCCTGTGCTATCTTCCTCGTCGTGGTGGAATCATACCCCTCCCGGGAAAAAATATCGAACGCCGCGTGCATAATCTTTTCTTCCATGCTCATGGGATCACTACGTATGCAAGTGCTTACTTACATATATATTTTTCCTATTTCCCATTGGATGGTGTTGGCATACTGTTATACGGGGTCCACATGCACCGTAACGAGCACATCGCTTCCGCAGCATGTGGCGATCATTTCCTCCGCCGTCTCGGTAAGCGCGTGTGCCGTCACGAGGTCCATGCCCTTGTCAACGGAAATGTGGAGCTCCACGGCCACCGTGGGCCCAATCTTTCGCGTGCGCATGTCGTGGACGTCTATGACGCCGTCGAGATTCTCCACAAGCTCGACTATCGACTTCCTCAGTTCGGTGTCGATGGCGCAGTCGAGCAGCTCGTCGATGCTTTTCCTTATGATCCCGTAGGCGACCTTGAGGATGATGATGCTTACGATGACGGCGGCAAGCGGGTCGAGAAGCACCCATCTCCCCCCGAGGGCTATCGCGCCCCCAACGCCCACAAACGTGCCAATGGAGGAAAGCGCATCGGAACGGTGGTGCCATGCGTTTGCGACCAGGGCCTCGCTGTTGAGCGCTGTCCCTTTGCGTATGGTGTACCGGTAGGCGCCCTCCTTTGCAACGATGGACAGCAGCGCTGCACCGAGCGCTATGAGCCCAGGGACCTGCGGCAGGTTTCCGTCGGCGCATGTGTAGATGGTGCCGGCCCCCTTCAAAAGCAGTCCTGCCCCGACAAAGAAGATTGTAATGCCGATAACCCCCGTTACGAGCGTCTCGATCTTGCCGTGGCCGTACTCGTGGTGCTCGTCACAGGGGCGCCCTGCAAGCCTGAGCCCTATGATGACCGCAATATCCGTCACAAGGTCCGAAAGCGAGTGAACACCGTCTGCCACGAGCGCGGTGCTGTTGCCGAATACGCCTGCCAGCAGCTTCGTCACTGCAAGCAGTATGTTGATGGCCCCTCCGGCCATGGTGACCTGTATTGCTTCACGCTCCCGTTCGCCCTGCTGCATGATTTTCCATCCCTTACGGGCCCGGCGAGGCCACACCTACTCCCGTGCCTTGGACTCTAAGAGCTTCTTGAACACGTCAAACGGCATTGAGATGACCGGCTCGCTGCGGGGCTTCCAGAAAAAAACGATATCCCCCTGCACGAACGCCTGCTCCATCCATTTGGGAAAGTCCTTGTCGCGCGCTTTGGACTCGACCTTGTACGTTGACTCGCATATCCGCGCTTGCACGTCGCCGTCAAGCTCCGTGCTGTACTTGCCGTATGCGCCTGATGCGAGGGAACGCTTGGCGGTGACCCCCTCGATGGAGTTGAGCTTGTCCGTTGTCTTGCATTCGTAATAGTAACCTTTTGCCTTCTGCTTCGATGTCATGGCCTAGCCTCCAGAGGCATTTCTGCGATGAGGAGAAGCCGGGGCACAGCCCCCGATTCCACTGGCGCGGCCTTGACAATCCACTCGTGCCCAGCGAGTTCTGATTGTATCTCCGCGACCGTGTCCGATGACAGGTACGACTTCCCCGTGTCGACGGTATATTCAGTGAACAAGCCCGCGTTTCCGCAATCGAGCGTGCGGAACGTCACGTGGCCGAATCTGGAAAGGCGATGCTCCATACAATTCTTTTTTCCATGTACTATTAAATATCCTTGCGTTCAGGGGGCGTGCCGGGCCATGCGGCACCGGCGCAGCGGCTGACGCCCCATAACAGGAAATGCCATTGCACACCCATTTCTCTCGTGGATTAAAAAAGTATAAGCGCGCATGCGTGGCGGGGGCATGCTTATGTAGGTGGGATTCATATCCGTATGGTGTGCACCGGTTCGGATAGCCCTGGTGATGCCCGGAAAAAGGGCGCGTGTGCCTTTTACCCATCAGTTGCCCTGGAACCCATGGTGCGGCACCGCCTCATGAATGCGGGTGTGCTTGCCATGGCGCTTTTTGCCGCCCTGCCGGCTGCCAGCTTTTTCTTTACTGGAACCGGCGGCTGGGGCGTAGCCCTCTGGGGCGCAAAGCTGTCGGCGTTTCTTGCATTCGGGCTGCTTGTTGCCGTATTGGCCCTCTCTTCGCGCTGCCGCGCGCTCGAGCAGCGGCTCGGGGGGCTCGATGCGGTGTACCTCCTACACCACATGGCGGGCATGGCCGCCCTTTTCTGCATGATGGCACATCCCATCCTCCTTGCCGTTGCATACCGCAGCACCCTTTCTGCATCCTCGTGGTTCCTGCTGTGGTCAGGCGCCGGCACGATCCTGGGTACCACCGCCTTCCTGCTTGCGGCTGTGCTGGTGCTTCTTTCCATCTGCCACTGGCTTCCGTACCAGGCATGGATCACTACGCACCGCGGCATGGGCGTGGTTCTCGTGCTGTCCGCACTTCATGTGTTTGGGGCGGGAACAAATGTCCACGGAATGGTGGTGCCGGTCTTGTATGCGTATCTTGCCATCGGCGCCGCGGCGTACGTGTATAAGGTATTCCTCTATCCCCGATACGGCCCGTCCGTCCCCGGTGTGCTTTCGTCTATTTTCTGCGACGGCGGCATAATCGTTGCCACCATATCACTATCCCGTCCGCTGGGCACGTACATGCCTGGACAGTTTGCCTACGTCTCCCTACACGACCCTTCCGTTCCCCCCGAATCCCATCCGTTTAGCATCGTGAGGCAGGGGGCAACCTCGGTGGTGGTGGCCGTCGCACCTTCGGGGGACTACACCCGGGCGCTGCGCATGGCAACGGTGGGATCCCCCGTTAGATTATACGGCCCCTATGGCGCCATGCACCGCCATTACCTTCGATCTTTTCGCCCCGCCGTATGGATTGCGGGGGGTATCGGAATAACGCCGTTCGTCTCTTTGTGGCACCATGCCGCCATGGCCATGCCCGGCCGCCCGATCGCCTTAATATGGTCCGTACGGGGCGCGGGGGCGCCGTACCTTATGCACCTGGTCTGCGGTTCGGGGCACAGTTCGATGTCGTTTGTCCCCTGGAACTCACGTGCGTCCGGCAGGCTCACTGGCCAGAAGGTCGCCGATGCGGTCCCGTTCGGTGTTGCCGGTGCAGATATCATGCTTTGCGGCCCCAATGAGATGATGTACCTCCTATCAAGGCAGCTTATCCAGTTGGGCGTACCTGCCAAGAACATATATTATGAAACGTTTTCATACCGTGATTGACATGGCGGCAGCCTTGCCCCGCGGCGCAGGCGCCGGCCGCCGGGTGAAGAAGATTCCCTGCCGTCCCCGTATCGACAAATATATAAATGAAGTGACCTTTCCATATAGAAATGGCCGTATCGTCATGAGTGCAGTCAACATCACGTCCCTATGTCGACATCTCCAGATGCATTTGTCTTGTACATGACGATAACTATATATTAGGCGCCAAGTGCAAAACACCAGTTACAAGAACACAAGAAAGGGTTAGGGTTATCCATGTTCGAATCGAATCAAAACAAAGCAGCACTTGTTCTCCAGGATGGAACGGTCTATGAGGGTGCGGGCTTCGGGCCCATCGGCACATACGAAGGCGAGGCCGTCTTCTGCACCGGCATGGCGGGGTATACCGAATCCATGACCGACCCGTCATATCACAATCAGTTCCTCACATTCACATATCCTCTTATCGGCAACTACGGCGTTTGCCGTTTTCTGTCAGGGGAGGCAGGGCTCCCCGGCGCATTTGAGTCTGATGCCATTCGCACCAGGGGCATTATCGCCCACGAGATCTGTACGCAGCCGAGCCACTGGTCCTGCGAACGGTCGCTTCCGAAATGGCTTGAGGACGAAGGCATCCCCTGCATATCCGGCATCGACACGAGGAATCTTACCAAGCGCCTCCGCGAGCAGGGGGTAATGCCGGCGGCACTCCACGTCTATGAGGAGGGCGACGCGCCCGACTACCGGCGGCTGCGCGCACGCGTGGCAAAGATGAAGGATCCCACCGACGGCAATCTCGCGGGTGAGATGAGCACCCCCGTGACGCTCGAGTACAACAAGAATGGCGCCAAGACCGTCGTCCTTCTCGACTGCGGCGTCAAGTACGGCATTATCAGGTCGCTTATCCGCCGGAATCTCCGTGTGCTGCAGGTACGCTACGACACGCCGTTTGACCTGGTGGAGGCATACCGCCCCTCCGGCGTCCTTGTCAGCAACGGCCCCGGAAATCCTAGCCGCGTCGACACCATCCAGGATACCATCGCCTCATGCATCTCATCAGGATTGCCCACATTTGGCATCTGCATAGGCACTCAGCTGATTTCCCTTTCGCAGGGTGCATCCACGTACAAGCTCAAGTACGGGCACCGCTCACAGAATCAACCGTGCATCGAGGCCGGTACCAAGCGCTGCTATATCACCAGCCAGAATCACGGATACGTCGTCGACCCGGACTCACTGGACGGCACCGGGCTTGACTTGTGGTTTTCCAACGCCAACGACGACAGCTGCGAAGGCGTCATCGCCAGGGACGGCACGGCGATGGCCGTGCAGTTCCACCCCGAGGCCAGTCCCGGCCCGCGGGATACCAATCACCTGTTCGACAGATTTGTCGACATGATGGGGGACTGAACATGCCTTGCGAGAAGTGGATAAAAAAAACTCTTGTGCTGGGTTCCGGCGCCGTGCGTATCGGCCAGGCCGGCGAGTTCGACTACTCGGGGAGCCAGGCGCTCAAGGCACTCAAGGAAGAGGGCATCAAGACGGTGCTCATAAACCCCAACGTCGCCACCATCCAGACTGATCCCCGCCTTGCCGACAGGGTCTATCTCCTTCCCCTTACACGGGACTATATCGAGGAGGTCATAAAGAAGGAGAAGCCCGACAGCGTGCTGCTGGGATTCGGTGGGCAGACCGCGCTCAACGCGGGCATTTCCTTGCGCGACGAAGGCATTTTTGAAAAGTATGGCATCACGGTGCTGGGCACGCCCGTTGACTCAATCCTCAAGACCGAGGACCGTGAGCTCTTCAAGCAGACCATGGCCGCGGCCGATGTAAAGACGCTGGTGAGCACGACGGTGACAACGCTTGCCGAAGCCAAGGCCGCCGCGGCAAAGATGGGATATCCCGTCATGGTGCGGCCTGCCTTCACGCTGGGCGGCAAGGGGTCGGGCTATGCCCGCGATGAGCAGGAGCTCGAGACCATCGCTACCAAGGGCCTGTCGCAGAGCCTTATCCACCAGGTGCTTATCGAGGAGTACGTAGGGGGATGGAAGGAGATAGAGTACGAGGTCGTGCGGGATGCCGAGGACAACTGCATCTGCATCTGCAACATGGAAAACTTCGACCCCATGGGTGTCCACACTGGAGACTCGATTGTCGTGTGCCCGTCCCAGACCCTTACGGATGATGAGTACCACATGCTCCGCTCCGTTTCCATCAACGCCGTGCGCGAGGCAGGCATTGTCGGCGAATGCAACATCCAGTACGCGCTTGACACCGAATCGACCGAGTACCGCGTCATCGAGATCAATCCCCGCCTTTCACGATCATCCGCCCTTGCCTCAAAGGCTACGGGTTACCCGCTGGCATACATCGCCGCAAAGATATCTGTGGGATATTCACTCATCGAGCTTGTAAACGGGGTCACCAAGGAGACCACCGCGTGCTTTGAGCCCGCTATCGACTACATCACGGTCAAGATGCCCCGATGGGACCTGCAGAAGTTCTCCTCCGTCCCCACCCTGCTCGGGTCGCAGATGAAAAGCGTCGGGGAGGTCATGGCCATCGGCACCTGCTTTGAGGAGGCGCTCCAAAAGGCGGTGCGCATGCTTGATGTGGGAAAGAAGGGAATCATATGTGCGCTGGGCCGCAAGCTGTCCAAAAAGACACTGCTTTCCGAATGCGCCACTCCCACGCCCGACCGGCTTTTCTACCTTGTCGCCGCCCTTCGGAAAGGCGTCAGCGTCGAGGATATCTCTTCCGTAAGCAGGATAGACCCGTTCTTCCTGTACAAGATTCAGCACATCGCCGAGCTCTACAATGAGCTCAAGGCGCTCCCGTCCGGCGGGGCAACAATGGACCAGGATGCGTTTAAGGCACGCATCCGCCAGGCGAAGCTGTACGGGTTCAACGATGCACAGATAGCCGGGGCCCTGGGCCGCGGCGAGTTAGAGGTGCGGACGCTGCGCAAGCAGTGGGGCATCATTCCCGGCGTGCGGCAGATAGACACGCTTTCGGCTGAATGGCCCGCATCAACAAACTACCTGTATATGACCTACGGCGCCGACCATGACGACATCAGCTTCGAAAAGCTGGAAAAGGCGATCGTCCTCGGGTCAGGCGTTTACCGGATTGGCAGCAGCGTGGAGTTCGACTGGTGTGCTGTCAACATGATATGGGGCCTTAAGGACCAGGGCCTCGACGAGGTCATCACCATCAACTGCAATCCGGAGACCGTTTCCACCGATTACGACATCAGCGACAAGCTCTACTTCGAGGAGCTTACCTACGAGCGGGTTCTCGATATCTACGAGAGGGAGTCCCCCCGCGGCATCGTCCTATGTGTCGGCGGGCAGACCTCCAACAATCTCGCGCCGTACCTTTCCAAGAGCGGCGTAAAGATTCTCGGCACCGCGACACAGGACATCGACAAGGCGGAGGACCGCTCAAAGTTCTCAAAGCTTATGGACAAGCTCGGCGTCAGGCAGCCCGAGTGGATTACTGCGGCCAGCCCCACGGAGGCAATCACCTTTGCGAAGAAGGTCTCCTTCCCCGTGCTGGTGCGCCCGTCATACGTGCTTTCAGGCGCCGCCATGAAGGTTGCCGACACCGAGGACGAGCTTCGGGCCTACATCACCGAGGCGGCTAGCGTCTCCAAGCGCTATCCCGTCGTCGTCACGAAGTTTTTCGACAACGCCCGGGAAGTCGAGGTCGACGGCGTCAGCGACGGTGAGGGCCACACCATCGGATTCGTGCTCGAGCACATCGACCCTGCCGGCGTCCACAGCGGCGACGCCACCGTCGTAACCCCTTCCGGCAAGCTCAGCAAGGAGCTTCGGGAGCGGCTTCACGACCACTCGCTCAAGATTGCCACCGCGCTGTGCATCAAGGGCCCGTTTAACATCCAGTACCTTGCCGTTGGCGATGACATCTACGTTATAGAGTGCAACTCGCGCTCTTCGCGCTCCATGCCCTTTGTCTCAAAGGTCTACGGAATCAACCTCATGGAAGAGGCCGCAAAGGTGGTGCTCGGCAAGAAGAATCTCGTTGAGAATCCCCCCGTGGTGCGCGACCACATCCCCCGCGGCGTCAAGTTCCCCAAGTTCTCCTTTGTGCGCCTCTCCGGCGCGTGCCCTGTCACCGGCGTGGAGATGATGTCCACCGGCGAGGTCGCAAGCATCGGCATGGACTTCTACGACGCGTACCGCAAGGCGATGTTTTCAGCAAATCCCCGCGTAGCGAAAAAGGAGCTTGGCATCTTCCTCACCTGCAACAACACGGCGCAGTGGGAGCTTGTCTCCGGCATCGCCAGTAACCTCCACGCAACGGGCCATAGGATATATACGGTCCATGCGCTCGCACCCGGATTCGAGAAGGAGGGCGTTCCTGTAATGGTTCTTGAAACCTTCAACGAGCACGGGTCGTTCTACCAGGCAGTCACCGAACAGAAGATTGATGTTGTCATCGATATCCCCTGGTACTCCCCGGAGACCGTCGGATGCGCGCACGAGCCGTCGTTTGGCATCATCGCCGCAGGCTACGATGCGATGGTCATCACCAACGTGGGCACGGCAAAGGCCTTTGCACACACGATGTGGGAAACGGCGGGCCGGGCGCTCCAGATAGAATATTTGGAGGACTATACCAACGTATAGTCCCTTCTTGCCGGCGTGTTCTTTTTCTTCATCATATTTGCACATATTTGGATATTAATTAATTATGTATTTGTTTAGCTCTTAGAAAAAGTCTCATTTTCACAATAGGACCGAGGAGCTT